>CAYXJD010000416.1:0-1511 GCA_964465225.1 uncultured Actinomycetota bacterium | reverse complement strand
GAGATTCTCCGGAGTGACTGGAGTTCAGACGTGTGCTCTTCCGATCTGACCTCGGCGTCCCTGGTGGTGGCCTACGTCGCGCTCCTGCGAGCGGGTCTGGTGGTCGTGCCCATCAACACCGGGGCGCGGCCGGCCGAGATCGCTCGCATCGTGGCCGACGCGAGGCCGGCGGCCGCCATCGTGGACGACCGCGAACGGGCCGCCTGGGTCGACGAGGCAGCCGCGGGACCGCTGCTGGTCAGCGGCGTCGAACTGGACCTGCCGTCGGGTGCGGACGGACCACTGGACGTCGCCGGCCCCGGGGACCCGGCGTTGCTGATCTACACCTCCGGGACCACCGGCCGCCCCAAGGGCGTCGCGCTGTCGCACGGCAACCTGCTGGCCGGCGCTCGTGCGGTCGAGATGGCCTGGGACTGGAACACCGAGGACCACCTGCTGCTCACCCTGCCCCTGTTCCACCTGCACGGGTTGGGTGTCGGCCTCAACGGTGCGCTGTCCGCGGGTGCCGGGTTGGCCCTGCGTCCGGGCTTCGACGTCGCCGATGTCGCCGACCGGCTCGCTGGCGGGGACCACTCGATGTTCTTCGGTGTCCCCGCCATGTACCAGCGCCTCGCGGAGCAGGACCGCACGAGTGCCCTGCGAGGCCTGCGCGTCTACGTGTCGGGTTCCGCGCCGTTGCCGGTGTCGCTAGCCGAGCACGTGCGGGAGGCGGCCGGGGAGCTGCCCTTGGAGCGCTACGGCATGTCGGAGACGGTGATGCTCACGTCGAATCCCCTGGTGGGAGAGCGGCGGGCCGGGTCGGTCGGGTGGCCCCTGCCCGGCGTCCGTCTGCGCCTGGCGGAGGGCGGTGCCGTCGAGGTGCGCGGTCCGAACGTCATCGAGGGCTACTGGGAGCAACACGAGGCGAACCGCGAGGCGTTCACCGAGGACGGCTGGTTCCGGACCGGCGACGTGGGCCGGGTCGACGACGAGGGACGGCTATGGCTGCTCGGTCGCAACAAGGAGCTCATCATCACCGGGGGCTACAACGTCCACCCGCGCGAGGTCGAGGAGGCGCTGCTGGGCTACCCGGGTGTGCGTGAGGTGGCGGTCGTCGGGCGCCCGAGCGATCGCTGGGGCGAGGAGGTGACCGCCTTCGTCGTCGGTGACGACGACGTGACCGAGGAGGCCGTCGTCGCCTTCGCCGCCGAGCGGCTCACGGGCTACAAGGTGCCCAAGCGGGTCAGGTTCGTGGACGCGATGCCGGTCAACGCGATGGGCAAGGTGGTGCGGTCCGAGCTGCGGTGACCGCTCGCGTCGCGCGCCGACCACGACCGGACCGCTACCTCGGTGAGCGGTGTCCAGCCACCGTCGACCGTCGTCACCTCGCCGCTCAGGCGTCCTCGATGTGGGCGAGGATGGCCCCGGGTTGGACCACCTCACCCGCGCTGACGGGCAGCGAGGTCACCACTCCGGCACGGTGGGCCTTGACCGCGTTCTCCATCTTCATCGCCTCGAGCACCAGAAGGGTG
>CAYXJD010000415.1:0-1530 GCA_964465225.1 uncultured Actinomycetota bacterium | reverse complement strand
ATGGTCGCCAAGCTCCTGGCACACGGCCCCGATCGGGACACCGCCATCCGGCGGCTCCGGCGAGCACTCACCCAGACGACCGTGCTCGTCGAGGGCGGGACCACCAACCGCGCCTTCCTCCTCGACCTCCTGCGCGACGCCGACGTGCTGGCCGGCACCATCGACACCGGCTGGCTGGATCGTCGTACCGCCGATGGCTACCGGTTCACGACCCGCGGCGACGTCGCGCTGGTCACCGCGGCGATCGACGCCTACGACGAGATGTCCACCTACGACCGGACACGCTTCTACGCCTCCGCTGCCCGTGGTCGACCACAGGTCGTCCCGGAGCTGCCCCGCACCGTCGACCTGCGCTACGACGGCACGGCCTACCGGCTGGAGGTCGCGTGCACGGGTCCCGGCCGCTACGTCGTGGCCGCCGACGGCACACGTGTGCTGGCCAGCGTGGAAGCGCTCCGTCGCTACGAGCGCCGCCTCACCGTCAACGACCAACGCTTCCGGGTCGTCGCGATCCGGCAGGGCGCCGATCAGCTGGTCGAGGTCGACGGGGTGCCGCACCGTGTCTCCCAGGACGACGCGGGGCTCGTCCGTGCTCCCGCGCCGTCGGTGGTGGTAGCCGTCAACGTCGCCGCGGGTGAGGCCGTCGCCGTCGGCGCGACGCTGGCGGTGCTCGAGAGCATGAAGATGGAGACCCCGCTGACCGCGCCGTTCGCCGGGACGGTCGCCGAGGTGCTGGCGGCCAAGAACGTCCAGCTCGACGCCGGACAGGCGGTGCTGCGTCTGGAGCCGGCGACCGAAGCGGCAGCGGATCCGGTCGGCGAACTCGTCGACCTCAGGCGACTCCAGCCCGAGCCGGCCACCGTCGACGGGGACCATCTGCGCGTCCTGGCCGCTCTGCGCCAGGCCGCCCTGGGCTACGACCTCCCCGATGACGCGGTGAGGGAACTGCTCGCTGCGCTGCAGGGCGACGGCGACCCCGACGACGAGGTGGTCCGCGCCGAGCTCGACGTGCTCCGCATCCACGCCGACATCGCCGCCCTGTCCCGCAACCGTCGTCTCGGCGACGACGAGGACCGGGGTGAGCAGCGCAGCGCCCGCGAACACCTCCACGCCTTCCTGCGCACCTTCGACGCCGACGCCCTGCCGACCTCCTTCGTGGACAAGCTGCGGCGCGCGCTGGCGCACTACGGGATCACCGCCCTCGACCGCACGCCACAGCTCGAGGAGGCGCTGTTCCGCATCCACCTCGCCCAGGGACGTTCGACGGCACACGTCCCGGTCATCGTCGCCCTGCTCGACCGGCTCCTCAAGGCCGGCACGGTCCCCGCTGGTCCGCTCGGCGAGGAGTTGCGCGAGACCCTGGACCGGTTGATCGTGGCCACCCAGGCCCGCCAGCCGGTGGTGGGTGATCTCGCCCGCCGCGCGCGGTACCGATGCTTCGACCAGCCGCGGCTGGTGGCCCGCCGAGCCGAGGTCCACGCACGGGCCCGCACCCACCTCGGGGTCCTGGCCGACGACCCCGACCGCACG
>CAYXJD010000414.1:0-1545 GCA_964465225.1 uncultured Actinomycetota bacterium | reverse complement strand
TTCATCGTGGGCTCGCTCGCCCTGGCCGGCTTCCCGCTCACCGCCGGCTTCTTCTCCAAGGACGAGATCCTCATCGCCGGGGACCTCTGGGCGGGCGCCGGGTTCGTCACCGGCAGCCTGGTCTACTGGGTCGGACTGGCGGCGGCCTTCGTGACGACCTTCTACATGGCCCGGGCCTGCTTCCTGATCTTCGCCGGAGAGAACCGCAGCCATCACGCACCGCACGAGTCCGGCAAGCTGATCCTGGCGCCACTGATGGTCCTGGCCGTGCTGTCGGTGGCCTCGGGCTACCTGCTGTCGCCCTTCTCGCCCGAGCAGCCCAACTTCGAGACCTGGACGGCCACCCCGATCCTCGACGAGGAGGCGTCCTACCCCTTCGCCCAGGAGTCAGGGGAGGCAGACGCGGAGCACAGCGCCGTCGGTGTGGTCGGCGACGGGGTGCTGGCCTCCGCAACGGTCATGGCAGCGGAGAAGGAAGGCCCGGTCAAGGTGCTGCACGGGGTCCCCACCTGGCACCCGGACCTGCTGGCCATGGTGCTGGTGCTGTTCAGCCTGGCGGTGTTCCTCGCCTACCGGTTCTACGGCAAGGGGTTGCCGGAGCGTGATCCCACGCTGTCGATGGGTAGGTTCACCGACGTGCTGGTGGCCAAGTACGGGTTCGACGACTTCGGTTACCGCTACATCGTGGTGCCGGTGCGCGACAGGTTGTCGGCTGCGGCGTCGTACTCGAGCAACGTGCTGATCGACGGTGTGGTGGCTGGCGTTGGCCGTGCGACGAAGAACGCCGCGACGACGACCTACCGGGTCGTCGATCAGCAGGTGATCGACGGAAGCATCAACGGGGCCGCGTTCAGCGCGGCCTGGTGGAGCGAGAAGCTGAAGAGGATCCAGTCCGGCGACGTCCAGAGGTACGCAGGTGTCCTCGTCGCCGGCACGATCGTGCTCGTGCTGGCCTTCGCGGCCGCGAGGTAGACGAAGGACCACGACCGGCGGGCCGACCCCGCCATCACGACGCGGGCGGCAACGCCGACCGACTCGCACCGGGTGCGGAGCCCGAGGTGAGCCAAGGAGACGACGATGGACCCCAACACCGCAGGCTGGGCCCTGGTGGTCGCGCTGTTCCTGCCGCTGGCAGGTGCCGGCGTGCTCTCGCTGATGCCGGCGTCGATGGATCGTGAGATCCGCCGCGCCGCCGTGGCGATCACCGCGGTCGGCTTCGCCCTGGTCGCCGCCATCGCGGCCAGCTTCGATTTCGCCCGGGCCGGTGACCTGCAGTTCACCATCGACGTGCCGTGGATCACCGCGATCGACGCCAGGTTCGCGGTCGGGATGGACGGCATCTCCCTGCCGCTGTTCTTCCTCACCTCCCTGCTGACCCTGCTGTGTGCGATCTACACCACCAAGCACCTGCCGTCGCCCGGCAAGCCCAAGGCGTTCCTCAGCCTCATGCTGCTCCTGCAGACCGGGATGGCCGGCACCTTCGTCGCCTTCGACCTGATCCTGTTCTTCATCTTCTTCGAGCTGACCCTGGTCCCGATGTTCTTC
>CAYXJD010000413.1:0-1558 GCA_964465225.1 uncultured Actinomycetota bacterium | reverse complement strand
GCTTGTCGATGGTCTTCTGCGTCGGCTGGTGGATGTCGATCAGGCGCTTGTGGGTACGCATCTCGAAGTGCTCGCGCGAGTCCTTGTACTTGTGCGGGCTCTTGATGACGCACCACACGTTGCGTTCCGTGGGCAGCGGGACCGGACCGGTCACGTGTGCGCCGGTGGCCTCGACGGTGTCCACGATCTCGCGCGCGGAGCGGTCGAGGATCTCGTGGTCGTACGCCTTGAGGCGGATCCGGATCTTCTGGTCAGCAGCCATCGTCTCTCTTCTTCATGCCTCGCGTCCGCCGGGCCGTGGACGACCACGGGGATCCGCGAGCGCTGCTCGTAATCGGTGTCCTGCTCCCCATCCGCCGAGCCGGTGGGCGGCCGCCGGATGGCGAGATCGGTGTGGATGCTGCGCGTGCTACGGGTGGTGCGGGTGGTGCGGGCGGGTGGGTCTGGCCGGCAGGGCGAGCATCCTCTTCAGTCCCCGCACGGCCGACCCACCCGCAACGAACGCGATGTCAGGCGATGATCGTGGTGACCCGGCCCGCACCCACCGTGCGACCACCCTCACGGATCGCGAACTTCAACCCCTCATCCATCGCGATCGGCTGGATCAACTCCACCGACATCTCCGTGTTGTCCCCCGGCATCACCATCTCCACCCCATCCGGCAACGTCACCGACCCCGTCACATCCGTGGTCCGGAAGTAGAACTGCGGCCGATAGTTGTTGAAGAACGGCGTGTGACGACCACCCTCCTCCTTCGACAACACGTACACCTGCGCCTCGAACTGCGTATGCGGCGTGATCGACCCCGGCTTGGCCAACACCTGACCACGCTCGATCTCCTCACGCTTGGTCCCACGCAACAAGATCCCGACGTTGTCACCCGCCTGCCCCTGATCGAGCAGCTTGCGGAACATCTCCACACCCGTGACCGTCGTCGACGTCGTCTTACTGAGCCCCACGATCTCCACCGTGTCACCCACCGACACCTGACCACCCTCGATCCGACCCGTGGCAACCGTCCCACGACCCGTGATCGAGAACACATCCTCCACCGGCATGATGAACGGCTTATCGAGCGCCCGCTCCGGCTCCTCGAAGAACTCATCCACCTCCGACATCAACGCCAACACCTGCGCCTCAGCCGCCTCATCACCCTCCAACGCCTTCAACGCCGACACCTGCACCACCGGCGTGTCATCACCAGGGAAGTCATAGGAGTCCAGCAGCTCACGGACCTCCATCTCCACCAGCTCCAACAACTCCTCATCATCGACCATGTCGACCTTGTTCAACGCCACGATCAGCTTCGGCACCCCCACCTGCCGCGCCAACAACACATGCTCACGCGTCTGCGGCATCGGACCATCCGCCGCACTCACCACCAGGATCGCCCCATCCATCTGCGCCGCACCCGTGATCATGTTCTTCACATAATCAGCGTGCCCCGGCGCATCCACATGCGCGTAATGCCGGTTCTCCGTCTCGTACTCCACATGCGACACGTTGATCGTGATCCCCCGCTCACGCTCCTCCGGCGCCTTATCGATCGCATCGAACG
>CAYXJD010000412.1:0-1560 GCA_964465225.1 uncultured Actinomycetota bacterium | reverse complement strand
CATGGAGGCGACCAGCGCGGCGAGATGGTCGTTGTCGCCGTAGGACAGCTCGTCGGTGGCGATAGCGTCGTTCTCGTTGATGATCGGCAGCGCGCCGAGGTCGAGGAGCCGCTGGAGCGCGGTCCGCGCGTTCAGGTACCGCCCGCGGTGGACGAAGTCGTCCTGGCTGAGCAGGACCTGGGCGCCGGTCAGGCCGTGATCGGTCAGGACCCGCTGGTAGGCCTGGATCAGCTCCCCCTGGCCGACCGCAGCGGCGGCCTGGAGGGTGGGCAGGTCGAGAGGCCGGCGCCCGAGCCCCAACAGGCCCATCCCGGCGGCCACCGCCCCGGAGGAGACCAGGACGACGCGGGTGCCCTCCTCCCGCGCCTCGACGGCCTGGGCGGCCAGCTGCGCCACCTGGGACTGATCGAGCCGGCCGTCCTCACCGCGTAGGCTCGACGAACCGACCTTGACCACGGCCAACCGGGGCCGCGCGAAACGTCGCGTCACCGTCACACCTCGCCGCCCGTGGGCCCGGTCGACGGCGGCGACGGCGACGTCGGACCGGCGTCGGGCCTCTCGCTCTCGAGCGCGTCCTCCTCGCCTGCCAGCAGCGCGGCCCGTTCCTCCTCGGGGAGGTCCTCGAGCTCCGGCTCGAAGGCGAACACCGCCTCGCCGATCACCACGTCGTCACCCGAGCGGGCCCCGGCCTCAGCCAGCGCCCGGTCGACCCCTGCGCGGCGCATCCGCCCCTGGAGGTAGCGCACCGCTCCGACGTCCTCGAGTGGGAGCATCTGGACCCACCGCTCGACCCGCCGCCCGACGACGTGGAACGCCCCATCGGTCCCGCGCCGGACGTGGAAGTCCGGTCCGGTGGGTGCGAGACGGATCAGCACCTCCTCGTCGGCCGGTTCCTCGGTGCGGATCCCGACACGTGCCCGCTCCTCGGCGACCATCGCGCCGAGGCGGAAGCGCAGCGCGTCCAGGCCTGCCCCGGTCACGGCCGAGACCTCGATGACCTCCTCACCATCGGCGGTCAGGCGTGCACCTACCAGCTCCGCCATGGCCTGCCCATCGGGCAGATCCAGCTTGTTCAGCACGATGAGCTGGGGCCGCTCGAGCAGCGCCGGGTCGTGCTGCTGCAGTTCCCGGCGCAGCGCCGCGAGATCGGTGAGCGGATCCCGATCGGGCTCGGTCGGCGCCGCGTCCAGCACGTGGAGCAGCACCAGACACCGCTCGATGTGGCGGAGGAACCGGGTCCCGAGGCCGCGGCCCTCGGCGGCGCCCTCGATCAGACCCGGCACGTCGGCCAGGACGACGTCGATGGGGGTGCCGTCGGCGGTGTCCCCACCCCGCATCACGCCGAGGTGGGGCGACAGGGTCGTGAAGGGCCAGGCTTCGATCCGTGGCCGGGCCGCGGAGAGCCGGGCGACCAACGAGGACTTCCCCACCGAGGGGAACCCGACCAGGCCAACGTCGGCGATCAGCTTCAACTCGAGCCTCAGGTCCCGCTCCTGCGCTCGCTCACCACGTTCGCGGAACCGCGGCAGGCGCCGATGACGGTTCGCGAAGGCGGCGTTG
>CAYXJD010000411.1:0-1597 GCA_964465225.1 uncultured Actinomycetota bacterium | reverse complement strand
ATACGAGATTCTCCGGAGTGACTGGAGTTCAGACGTGTGCTCTTCCGATCTATCCTGGTCGGTGTCGATGGTTCGGGACACGCGGCACGTGCGCTGGCACACGCCGGCGACCTGGCCGAGCGCACGGGGGCCCGGATCATCGCGGTCCACGCGGCACACGGACCCACACCCGACCCCAGCGTGCAGCCACTGGCGACCAGGCGCCGCAGCCTGCCCGAGCTGCTCGATGACTGGTGCACGCCGCTCCACGTCCGCGGGCTGGACGACCACGAGTCGGTGATCGCCGAGGGGGACCCGCGGACCGCCCTCCTGGACGTCGCAGAGGAGCGCGGCGCGGACCTGATCGTGGTCGGCTCGCGAGGGTTGGGCCCCGTGACCAAGCTGGTGCTCGGCAGCGTTGCCAGCTCGTTGATCCACCACAGCCACATCCCGGTCACCGTGGTGCCACCGGTTCCCGAGCACTGACCTGCAGGCGATGCTTCCCGGCACGGCAGCACGGCAACGTGGCGGCTGCCGCAGCCGAGGGCGACCGGCCGGCCAGGTCAACCCTGTGGGTGCACCTCGTAGCCGGCCTCGTCGCGTGAGGCTGCGCCACCCCATGCCCAGATGACCTCGGCCTCCTCGGTATCCGAGGTGTTCCTGAACCCGTGCCAGATGCCCTTGGGATGGAAGGCCAGGTGCCCAGCGCGCACCGCGATCTCGTCCTCGCCGTTGAGCACGACCCCCTGGCCACGGACGACGTAGACGAACTCGTCGGCCGCGTGGTGCCGGTGCCGCTCGTGGCGGGAGGCGCCCGGCGGGAAGATCGTGCGTCCGACCACCAGCTCGGTCGCGCCGGCGTTGGCAGCCTGGATGAGGAACTGGACCTGCATGTCGATCCAGCCCTCGGCCGGGTCGAGCCCGGGCTCCGCAGGGAAGTCGTGGACGTCGACCACGTAGCTGTCGGTGCTGTCGGGAGCCATCGCCGCTCCTGTGCGTGGAGTTGCAGCGGGCCCGCGACGCGCTGTGGGTCGTCGCGGGCCCGCGGATCGAGGTGACTGACTACTGGATCACCATGCCGCCGTCGATCATCAGTAGCTGGCCGGTCATGTAGTCGCTCTCCGGGCTCGCCAGGAACGAGGCCGTCCCCACGATGTCCTCGGGGTAGGAGTAGCGCTTCATGAGGATCATGTTCTCCGCGAGGCTGTCCATCGACTCGCCGTGCTTGGCGAACTTGCCGATCTCGACCAGATCACGGTCGAGCTGCTCCCACATCTCGGTCCGGACCACCCCGGGCGCGTACCCGTTGACGGTGATGTTGTGCTCGATCAATGCCTTCGCGCTGCCCTTGATCAGGCCGAGCACCGCGTGCTGGCTCATGGAGTAGACGATCACGTCATCGAAGGCCTCACGGGAGAGGATCGACCCCACGTTGATGATCTTGTACGGGTACTCCTGCTTGCCCTGTGCCACCATCTGGGCGGTCACCGCCTGCATCATGTTCAGCTTGCCCCAGGCGTTGACGTCGGTGATGCGCTCGTAGTTCTCCCGTGTGATGTCCGCGAAGAACAACGGCTTGTTGATCCCGGCGTTGTTGAGCAGCACGTTGATGCTGCCG
>CAYXJD010000410.1:0-1606 GCA_964465225.1 uncultured Actinomycetota bacterium | reverse complement strand
CCCTGAACACCACGGCCACCTCGGCGTCGGTCGTGCAGATGGTCAACCACGGGCTCTCGACCGGGGCGCTGTTCCTGCTGATCGGCTTCCTGTACGAGCGTCGGCACACCCGTCGCATCGCGGACTTCGGTGGCCTCGCCAAGCAGGTCCCCGTCATGGCCGGGTTGTGGCTGGTGGTGTCGCTGTCCTCGCTCGCGCTCCCCGGACTGAACGGCTTCGTGGGGGAGTTCCCGATCCTGCTCGGCACCTTCCAGACCAACCGGACCGCGGCCGTGCTGGCGACCTTGGGTGCCGTGCTGGCCGCGCTGTACCTGCTGTGGGCCTACCAGCGGATCTTCCACGGGCCGCTCGAGGGTGAGGCCAACACCTCGACCCGCGATCTGAACCGCCGCGAGATCGGTGTCCTGGCACCGCTGCTGGTGCTGATCGTGGCGATCGGGCTCTACCCCAAGCCGCTGTTCGACCTGGTGACGCCCTCGGTTGACCGCGTGCTCGTCGAGGTCGGGGTGCAGGAACTCCCGGTCGAGCCGGCCGCGGCCGTCACCCGCGAGGAGGGCTGAGCCGTGGTGCTCGCACAGACATCCGCCCAGGCACCGGTCGTCGTGCCGGACGTCGCCTGGTCCGCCTTCGCGCCCGAGTTGCTCGTGGTCGCGGTGGCGCTCGTGCTCCTGCTCGTGCCCATCGCCCGGGGCCGCCAACAGCTCGTCGCGCTCCCCTCGGCCGCGCTGTTCCTGGCGCTCGGTGTCTGGCTCGTCACCGAACAGCTGCTCCTGGCCGGTGGGGTGGTCATCGCCGTCGGGGTGGCGCTGCCAGCCGCGGTGTTCGCCTTCCCGCGGCGGGTCTCGATGGTGCAGGCGGTCGGCGCCGTGGCGGCGCTGCTCGGCGCCCTGGCGCTGACCGGCTGGCAGTACGTCGCCGTGCTCGATCAGGGGGCCGCCACCCTCCTGCCCCAGGACGCGCTGGCTGGCGCGCTGGCCAACGACGGGATCACGTTCTTCACCCGCTTGACGGTCTACCTGACGGCGCTGCTGGTCATCCCGCTCGGCTACGCCTACCTCAACGAGCGCCACATCAACCGCGCCGAGGTGAAGCCGCTACTGCTGTTCGCCGCGGTCGGGATGGTCGCGCTCGCCACGGCCAACGACATGGTGACGCTGTTCGTGGCGCTGGAGGTGTTCTCGCTGGCGCTGTACGTCCTGTCGGGCCTGGCGCGACGCGACCGCCGCTCGCAGGAAGCGGGGCTCAAGTACTTCGTGATGGGGGCGGTCGCCTCGGCCATCCTGTTGTACGGCATGGCCCTGCTGTACGTGGCCACCGGGCACCTGGACCTGCCGGGGATGGGAACGGCGCTGACGCTGGTCACCACCGACCGCCTCGTCGCCGCGCTCGGCCTCGGGCTCGTGACCGTCGGGATCGGTTTCAAGGTCTCGTTGGTGCCGTTCATGCTGTGGACGCCGGACGTCTACCAGGGCGCCCCCACCAGCATCACCGCGTTCATGGCCGCGGCCACCAAGGCGGCGGCCTTCGCGGCGGTGCTCCGCCTCTACCTCGTCGCCTTCCCCGGCCTGCAGACCCTGTGGGTGCCGATCCTGGCGGTGCTGGCGGC
>CAYXJD010000409.1:0-1607 GCA_964465225.1 uncultured Actinomycetota bacterium | reverse complement strand
GGCTGCCCTGCGCCGGCGTGCGGAGTCGCTGGCGGTGGCGCCTGCGCCTGCGAAGCCACCGGCGGTGTCGCCTGCGCCTGCGAAGCCACTGGCGGTGCCGTCTGACCCGCTGCCGCGGTGGCGCCACCGGGGACACCCCACCGGTCCCACCCGACCCGGGCGCCGTTGAAGACCGGCCCCTCGACGCAGGCCCGCTTGTGACGAGTGGCGCCGTCGCGACCGACGATCGGGACGACGCACGTGAAGCACACACCGATCCCGCAGCCCATCCGCTCCTCGACCGCTACCTGCACCGGGATCCCCAGCTCGACGCAGCGCTCCGACACGGCGCGCAGCATGGGGTTCGGCCCGCAGGCGTAGACCAGGCCCGTGTGTCCCGTCTCGACGACCTCGTCGAGCACGTCGGTGACCCGGCCCCGGCTGCCGTAGGTGCCGTCCTCGGTGGTGAAGGTGACGCTCGCCGACAGTCGCTTGGCCTCGATCGCCCCCATGATGCGTTCGGCGGTCGCCGCGCCGTTGATCATGTCGACGCGCAGCCCTCGACGCAGCAGGGACTCGGCGAGGTAGTACAGGGGTGCGATGCCGTAGCCACCGCCGACCAGCAGGCAGTTGACCTTGCGCTGTGGCAGCGGGAACGGCGTCCCGAGGGGCCCGATCACGTCGATGACATCGTGCGTCTCGACGCCGGTGAGCCAGGAGGTTCCCGGACCGTGCGCGTCGAAGACCACGTCGACGGTGCCGGCCGAAGCCCCCTGGCGGGTCACCCGCGCGATCGAGAAGGGACGCCGCAACAGGGTGTGCTGGCCCTCCACCGCGATCTGCACGAACTGGCCGGGCTGTGCCCGCTCGGCGATCTCACGAGCCGCCATGGACAGCACCCAGTAGGCGCCCTCACGCCGGCGGGCGATCACCTCGCAGTAGGCGTGGACCGGGCCCTCGCTGCGGCCCTCCACCGTCCCCCCGCGACGTCGACTCACGCCGCACCTCCCGCCGCCTCGGCCAGGCCGTCGCGTAGTTCGGCCTGGTACTCCTGGAGCGGGCGGACCCCCAGCGGACCCTGCTGGAGCGCCCGGATGCCGTGGACCGCGGCGAGGATGCCGGCCAGGGTGGTGATCACCGGCACGCCGTTGGTCACGGCCGCCTGCCGGATCTCGTAGCCGTCGCCCCGCGTGCCCGAACCGAAGGGGGTGTTGAGGACCAGCTGGACCTGTGCGTTCTCGATCCCGTGGAGGATCTCCGGGTGGCCATGCGACACCTTGCCGACCACCTCGACCTCGACGCCGGCGCGTGAGAGCACCGCGGCCGTGCCCTCGGTCGCGACGATGTCGAAGCCGAGGTCCACGAGCCGCATGACCGGGAAGACGATGGCGCGCTTGTCACGGTTCGAGACCGACACGAACACCTTCCCGCTGGTCGGCAGGACCATCGAGCCGGTGCCGGCCTGCGACTTCGCGAAGGCCGCGCCGAAGTCGCGGTCGATGCCCATCACCTCACCGGTCGAGCGCATCTCGGGACCGAGGATCGCGTCGACGCCCGGGAACCGATCGAAGGGCAGGACCGCTTCCTTGACCGCGACGTGTCCCGGCCTCGGTCCCTGCACGGCATCG
>CAYXJD010000408.1:0-1621 GCA_964465225.1 uncultured Actinomycetota bacterium | reverse complement strand
CGTACCGGCAGCTATGGGCGCTCTGGCAGCTGAGCCAGCCCGCCCGCAATCACGGCGATGTGCGCAGGGATCACGTCGGCAACTCACCGGCTTCGAGGTGCGCGATGAGGTCCAGGAGGCCGGCCGCCTCCCATGCGCGGTTGCGTCGGCCGCCGGCGATCGGTTCGAGCACGCCGGCCTCGGCGAGCTGGTCGAGCGCGTTGTGGACAGCGGCCTTCGCTCGTCGGGTGACCGCACCGGCGATGGCTGCGGTGATGACGGGATGGGCGGGGAGCAGGTCGATGATCGCCCACGCGGCGGCGTCCGCTCGCGGGTCTGCAGCGGCCCGCAGCATCTCCCGCCACCGTTCGGTCAGCTGCGCGACCTCGTCGAGGTAGGAGGCGGCGATGTCGGTGGCGTGGACGGTGGCGGTCGCGAAGGTCTCGATCCAGCGGTCGACCTCGCCGTTGCGGTAGGCGGTCAACCCGGCGATGTAGCGCTCACGGTCACGTGCGAACACGACGCTGATGGGTGGCACGAACACCTCGGCGAGTCCACGCCGCCGAAGCACGACGTGGATCAGGGTCCGACCGGTCCGGCCGTTGCCGTCGTCGAACGGATGGATGGTCTCGAACTGCGCATGGACCAGGGCTGCCTGGACGAGCGGCGGCAGCGACTCGTCCACCATCGCGTCGCACAGGTCAGCGAGTAACGGCTCGACCTGTTCGGGGGGCGGGGGGACGAAGTCGGCACCGCACGGGTTGTGGGCGTTGCCGCCGATCCAGTTCTGCACGGTCCGGATCTGTCCCGCGACACGGGCGTTGGGTGCTGCGGTCATCAGCTGCCGGTGGATGGCCACGATCTGGTCGGTGCCGAACCGCTCCACGCTGGTGGCTTCGTCGATCGCGAGTTCCATCGCGTCGATGTTGGCCAGCACCTCGGCGGTGGTCGCGTTGAGCTTCCCGCTGGTGTCAGCTCGTGCTTCCCCGCGGGCGAGGTCGCGAGCGTCGACCTGCAGGCCCTCCACCTTCGACGACGCGATCGACTCGGTTCGCAGCAGGAGTCGGGCGAGCGGCGACAGGGCGGCGGCCGAGCCGGACCCGAGGCGCTGCAGGCGACGCTCGGCGTCGGAGACGACCCCGATGGCCGATGCCGTCAGTATCGGTTCGAAGCCCGCCAACGGGTCGGGAAGGAACGTGTCGTAGTTGCAGGCCCGCCGGAACCGAGCGGGTGCATACAGGGTCGGGTCGTACTGCCACGTCCGTCGCTCGTAGCGTCCGCGGATCCTGAACCACCCCACTCTCTTGGTTCAGTTTAGCTCACAAACTGAATCAACGGGTGCGCGCGGTTCAGCTTCACGACGTGGCCCCGGGCATCGTCAGCGTCGCTGCCACACGGTTCGCCGAGCCGGCTGGATCCGATGATGCATCGGTGTGTCTCCGAACGGGCTCCGTCCTGCGACGGCGGTGACAACACGCTGGGGACGGCCATGGCTGCGGATCGCGGCCGACGTGAGTCGGGAAGGGTGCGCTCTCCTTCGGTAGCAGGTCGTGGGAAGCCGGGGTGGAGGTCAGTGCGAAGACAGGACACGGAGTCGAGGGAGACGCTGCCGGCGTGCTCCTACGCCTCCCTGCACCCGCAC
>CAYXJD010000407.1:0-1632 GCA_964465225.1 uncultured Actinomycetota bacterium | reverse complement strand
CGCCTCGAGGGCGACCAGGCCGATGCCTGCGGCCAGGGCCAGGATGGCAAGTGCACTGAGACTCATGTGCGACCTGCCGTCCTACCGACGCTACATCCCCGGGGACAAGGCCACGCCGACCCACTCTGCGGTGCTGTGGGAGTCATCGGTAGCCCTCTGGCGGCGACAGCATGAACGCAACCACGCTCACTCCGACCGGCGACGCTCGGCGGCCAATGCCTCCAAGATACCGGCCGCACACCGCGAGGCCATGTCTTCGATGCTATAGGAACTCGCGTCCTCGAAGCATGCAGCCTGCAGTTCCTCTAGGAGGGTGGGGTGTTCGAGGGTCTCCACGACCGCACGTGCGTAGGCCTGCGCGTCTCCACCATCGTCGACGAGCAGTCCGTTCTTGCCATGTCGCAGGTAGTCCACCTCGGGCGGATGTGGGGCAGCGCGGCTGGTGATCACCGGGCGTCCAGCCGCGAACCCGTCGGTGATCACCAGACCAACCCACGCCGGTATGAGCAGCACGGAGGAGAGCTTCAGGGCCACGGCGAGATCGCGATCGAAACATTGGCCGATCGGGTGTAGCCACGGCCGCGTCAGGGTCTGCTCCTGGAGCCAATCCTTCAACGGACCGTCCCCGGCGAGCACCAGCGCGAAGCTCGGGACGGACGCCGCGATCTGGTCTGCAGCTTCCAGAAGGACATCCAGTCGCTTCTCCGGTACCAATGCACCCACGAACAACCCGACATGCTCTCCGTTGATGCCTCGCTCTTCGCGGAAACGATCCACGTCCGAGCGTGAGATCGCATCCACCCATGCACGCATCCGTCGTGTGTCGGTCGAGTTGTGCAGCGAGGTGATCCGCTCGCGTGGGAACCCAAGATCCGCGACCCGTTCCACGACACCGTCGGTGTAGGCGAACCACCAGTCCGGTTGCGTGGACACCCAGCGCTTCACGCCCTCGCTGAGTTGGCTCGCATCCGGGTACGGGCTTCTTCCGTGTCCCCAGAAGGCGACCTTGGGGCCACCCCAACGCCGACGCAGGAGCAGTCGATAGTTCAACAGCATCCGAGTCGCCTGTTCGACGATGACGAGGTCTGCTGTCCACAGGTCCTTCGGCGCTTCCTGCCACAGGAACCGTCTGCCGCCGACACCGACCTGCCTGGCAGCGGTCGCGCGGCCCCACGGCAGATGAGCGAAGTCGCGGCGCTCGTCGTGTCCCAGCGATGGGTTGTTGTGCAGGAGTTCGAGGTCGACCCCGCCATCGAGCAAGCCCTGCCGCAGTGCCTCGAGAAAGGGGACCCGGTACTGGCGTACCTCGCTCTGGATGAAGACCACGCGCGGCCGCAGATCGCTCATGTATAGCTACCGCCGCCACCGCTCCCGTCATCGGTGACCCAAGCGATGCCGGCTAGAACAGGAGTGAGGGGTCCACCCGCCTGGGATTCGGTACGCAAGATGATCTCCCAGACGACCCCGGCGCGGACCGGCGTGACGGTACCCAGGGCTGACATCCCCGACAACCGGTGCTGCCAGGAGCACGGGTACAGACGGCGTGATCCGTGTTCTCCCCCAGTGGGTGAGGATTATGCTCGTGCCTGCCAGGGCGCGACGACGGTGCCGCGCTATCGAGGACGATGGTGG
>CAYXJD010000406.1:0-1663 GCA_964465225.1 uncultured Actinomycetota bacterium | reverse complement strand
ACACCCCGCTGGTCGCGCTCGACCGGTTGTCCGCGGATGTCCCGCCCACGATCATCGCCAAACTGGAGATGCTGAACCCGGGCGGCTCCGTCAAGGACCGCATCGGCATCGCCATGATCGAGGCCGCCGAGGCCGCCGGCGAGCTCCGGCCGGGCGGCACGATCGTGGAACCGACCTCGGGCAACACCGGTGTCGGTCTGGCGATCGTGGCGGCCCGCCGGGGCTACCGCTGCGTGTTCGTGGTGCCCGACAAGGTCAGCCGGGACAAGATCGCGCTGTTGCGCGCCTACGGCGCCGAGGTGGTGGTGTGCCCCACCGCGGTGGCGCCCGAGGATCCCCGCTCCTACTACTCCGTGTCGGACCGGCTGGCCGCCCAGCCGAACTCCTTCAAGCCCAACCAGTACTTCAACCCGGCGAACCCTCAGACCCACGTGTTCTCCACCGGACCGGAGCTGTGGCGGCAGACCGACGGCCAGATCGACGCCTTCGTCGTCGGCGTCGGCACCGGCGGGACCACCACCGGCGTCGGCCGCTACCTCAAGGACCACAAGCCCTCGGTCACCATCGTCGGCGCCGATCCGGAGGGCTCGCTGTACTCCGGCGACACGGTGCGCCCGTACCTGGTCGAGGGCATCGGTGAGGATTTCTGGCCGGAGACCTTCGACCCGTCGCTGGTCGACGTGTGGGAGCGGGTCTCCGACGCGGAGTCGTTCGCCATGGCGCGCCGTTGTGCCCGCGAGGAGGGTCTGCTGGTGGGTGGCTCGTGCGGCACCGCACTGGTCGCCGCCCACCGGTACGCGGCGACCCAGCCCGCCGATGCCACCATCGTGGTGCTGCTCCCCGACTCCGGTCGCGGCTACCTCTCCAAGTTCTACGACGACACGTGGATGGCCGAGCACGGGCTGCTCGAGCACACCTCGACGGCGGGTGTCGTCGGTGACGTGCTCGCCGCCAAGTCCGGCGACCTCCCGCCGATGGTGCACCTGCATCCGGGCGAGGACGTCGCCGCTGCCATCGAGCTGCTCCGGACCTACGGAGTCTCCCAGATGCCGGTGTTCCGCGACGGGGTCCACGACGACGCGCGCAGCGAGGACGTGATCGGCTCGGTCCGTGAGAACGCCCTGCTCGACGCGGCGCTCAGGGATGCGGAGGCGGTGCAGCGACCGATCGTCGAGGTGCTGCAGCCGCCCCTGCCCACCATCGGCGCCGAGGAACCGCTCGATCACGCGCTCGGGTCCCTGGCCGGCGGCAACCCTGCCATCATGGTGCACGACGGCGGCCGGATGGTCGGCGTCGTCACGCAGACCGACGTGCTGACCTTCCTCGCCGCCCGAGGTGATCGATGAGCCACGACCCCGCGAGCCCCGACCCCGCGAGCCACGACCCCGCGAGCCACGGCTTCGCGACGCGCGCGATCCACGCCGGCCAGGACCCGGAGCCGATCACCGGTGCGGTGACCGTGCCGATCTTCCAGACCTCGACGTTCGCACAGCCACGCGTCGGTGAGCACACCGGCTACGAGTACGCGCGGACCGGCAACCCGACCCGCACCGCACTGGAGACCTGCCTGGCCGCCCTGGAGGGGGCCGATCGGGCGGTGGCCTTCGCCTCCGGTCTGGCCGCCGAGGATGCGGTCTTCCGGCTGCTCTCGCCGGGTGATCAC
>CAYXJD010000405.1:0-1667 GCA_964465225.1 uncultured Actinomycetota bacterium | reverse complement strand
CTTGGTCGACATCCGTGTCGGTACGAGAGGCACGGACTTCAGTCTCCGTGGTACAGCCTTCCGAGGTCGATGAGTTCGACGTCGTCGAGATGCCGCTTTTCGGCGCGCAGCGCCGGATCGAACGTCGAGCCGATCAGGAGGAGGCGTGCGCCAGCGGCTCGAGACCCAAGCCGGTTCCTTGCTTCGATGAGCCGATCCAGGTGGCGGCGACCGATCACCTCGCCGGCCTTGGCTTCGCCGATCGCGGCGATCCGGCGGGAGGCCACATGGGGGTGGTCGTCGGCGACAACGATGTCCAGTTGCCGTTCGACACCGCCAGCAACGACCCGCGATGGCCCGACGTGGGCCCGTTCTCCGGGGACCGTGGTGTCGGACGCGAACCGTTCGACGAAGGTGCGTGCCTGTTGCTCGAAGACGGGACCGCGGACCTGGCTGTCGAACACCTCGATCAGCCGCTGCCGCCACAGCTCCTGGGGGTCGCGGGTGCGGAGCCGTGAGCGGTGCGGCTCGAGGACGGCGTAGTGGAACTGCAGGTAGGGATCTGCGAGCGCGTAGGTCGGGCGCTGCTTGCGGATCGGGTCCTCATGTCGGGTGACGAACCCGGCATCCACGAGTCTGCCCAGCGCCGGGGCGAGGTTGGACACCTGCCGACCCAGCCGGGAGGCGATCTTGCCTGCGGTGACCGATCCGCTCGCGATAACCCCAAGGATGCTGTGATGGAGCGCCGGGTCAGCCCCGGCCAGCGCCGGGTCCTCCGCCAGCAGCGTGGTCGCCTCGTGGTGCAGGGTCGCGGCGGGTGAGAGCACCCGCTGGGCGATCCACCGGTCGACATCACCCGCACCCTCCGGAAGGTCGAAGTCGACCATGTCGGTCGCGTAGCCAACGACGCCACCGACGACCGCGAACACCCGTACCGCGAGCTCCAGGTCGGACGGGTCAGGTAACCGGGTCGCGGCAACGCGGTAGTCGTCGGGCAGCATGACGAGCTCCAACCCAGCCCGACCGCGAAGCGCCGCCTCGCCTGCGGTCAGCGACCGCATCATCGCGATCGCCGAACCACACAACACCATGCGCGCCCGACCGGCCGAGGCGCGCCCACCTGGCCCGAACGTCGACGCGATGACCGAGGGCAGCGACGGGTCTGCCTCCAAGAGGTACCCGAACTCGTCCAGCACCACCGGGACCGGCTGCTCAGCGGCCAACCGAAGCAGCTGGGTCAACGCCTCCTCCCAGGAACGCAGCTGTATCCGCCCGACCCCGAGGTGCTCGCCCAGCGCTCCCCCGAGCCGCTCGAGGTGAACCGGGGCCTCCACCCGCGTGGCCTCGAAGTAGAAACCGCCACGCCGCCCAACCTCCTCGACGAGCAGTGTCGACTTCCCGATGCGGCGCCGCCCATACAACAACCCCAGGGTCGGTCGTCTCGCACGCCCGTCAAGGAACGCACGCAACGCCGCGACATCCCGATCCTGCGGCACGACACCGACCCCTCATACTGTTGGCGGCAATAGTATCACCTGCCGTAGCATCGGCACTGGAAGGTGCGGGCCGGGCGACGCTCTGCCCCGTGCATCTCCCAACATGCACGAGTTGGACACCCCGCACCCGAAGGAGACCACGATGGCTGAACTGTCGCAGTTCCTCATCGTGTTCGACCATGAGCAGGGCGC
>CAYXJD010000404.1:0-1685 GCA_964465225.1 uncultured Actinomycetota bacterium | reverse complement strand
GATCGCCTGCAGGACGCCGTAGCCGGCCTTCAGCGTGCCGGCGAGCAGCTGCAACGTGTCGGGCAGCTGGGCCATGAACCTCGCCTGCCGGCGCGAGCGAGCGTTCGTGAGCAGCAGCCGCGGCACGAAACCGACCAGCAGAGCAACGACGACGCCGACCAACAGGCTGCCGGTCAACGCCCACAGCAGGACCAGACCGAGCAGTGCCCCGACGACCCGGAGCGTCGTGAACTCCCCCGCGCGCAGGTTCCAGCCCGCCCGGTCGATGTCGTTCTGCAGCCGCTCGTCGTAGCCCTCGGGCTTCGGGGCGCGTGACACCATCCCGATCGCGCTCTGGGCGATGCTCGAGGCGTAGGTGCCGCCCTCCAAGCGGCCATCGCTCTCACCGCGCTGCACCATCGTGACGCCACGACGCAGCGTCTGTGACGCCGCACGGTCACCACGCGGGTACAACAGCAGCAGGAGCACGAGGACGACGGCCAGGAAGGCGATCCCGAGCGCAGCGAACAACACCCCGGGGCGCCCGAAGATGCCGGCGTCGAACACCTCCGCTGCCGGTGGCGGGGCAGCGGTCCCGATGGCGAACTCCTCGCGGACGTTCGCCACCACGAACTGCGAGCTCGCCTCGTTCCCTCCGGCAGCGACGGTCACACCGATGTCCAGCTCATCGGGCTCGTACCGCCCCGAGCTGTAGCTGAGCACGTACTGGGAGGCGACGTCCTCGGCCACGTCGGCGAGCACCGCGGAGAAGTCGACCGGTTCAGCCGGCGTGAAGAACCCTCCGGCGGTCTCGTCCGCCAAGGGTCGCAGGGAATCGGGGTTGAAGTCCCCCGTCTCGAACGCGACGACGGTGACCGGCACCGCACCTGCGCCCGCGACGTTGATCGCCTCGTCGAGCGTCGCCACGGACTCGTTGTCCCCACCGTCGGCGAACACGACCAGCGTGTTCACCGCACCGCTGTCGGCCAGCTGCCCGACCCCTTCGATCACCGCGTCGTGCAGGGCGGTGCCGCCCTCAGCCTCGAGCCCGTCCACCAGACCGGTCAGCGATCCGGTGTCGAGCGTCGGTTCGCTCAGGACGTCGACCTCGACAGCGAAGGTGATGAGCCCGACCGCCACACCCTGGTCGGTCAGGGTGGTGATCGTCTCGGTCGCGGCGGCCTTCATGCTCTCGAGTGGTTCGCCGGCCATCGACCCGCTGACGTCCAGTGCCAGAACCACTGCGAGGTCGACCTGCGTGCTCTCGAGCACCGGTTCGACCTCGAGCCCGGGGACGTTCTCCCCGTTCTCCGTGACGGTGAAGGCCTCAGCTTCCAGCACATCGGGCCGCGCCGGACCGGTCACGTTGACGATGATGGCGGTCGCACCGTCGGGCTCGAAGCTGCTGTCGCGCACGGCCAGGTTCAGGTCGTCGGACTGAGCGCGCGCGGGGAGTGCGGCACCGAGGAGCGATAGCAGCAGGAGACCCGCTGCTGCGATGATGGCACTACCGCCCATCCGCTCCGAGGCTGAGCTCACCTGGCACCACCTCTGCCGGTGAAGGGCTCCGGATCGAACCAGCCGTTGTCGACCGCGACGCCCAGGTCGCCGAGGTGGTCAGCGATGCGCGGACGGATCCCGGTCGGCTTGAGGTGACCGAGCGAGCGACCGGTGTCCTGGTCGAAGCCCATGCCGTGGTCGAACAG
>CAYXJD010000403.1:0-1691 GCA_964465225.1 uncultured Actinomycetota bacterium | reverse complement strand
TCGCACCTGCACCTCGAACGACGGGCTGGACGTTCGCTAGCTCTATGTAGAGCGTTGCCTACGCTTGGTTGCGACTGCGAAGATCAGCCATGACTCATGGGCAGTTGGGCCACACTCACCGCCCACGCTAGGTGCGCTCCATAGGCTCGACCGCCAGCAGGTCGCCCTCCTCCGCTTTTCGGCGGCATCTAGGCTCTCAGGGTCGCAATTTCGGCGTCAAAGATACCTACCGAGGCGACGCATCTGGTTCGAAACACCCTTGTATGGGTGGCTTACGGCAGCCTACATGCGCGCTCGGAGCCAGGAAGGGAACCGGCACCAGTGAACACTACTCACTGTAATCACTCAAATACTCCGAGCAATAGCCTAGTCCAGCGGTCTTAATGACAGTGGAGTTGTTTTCCGGAATCGATGAATCTTCTTGGTTTGCTAGAGGTGGCTGTCGTGCTCTAATGCTCGCGAACGCGGGGATCACATACGTGCTGTCACGTTCGATTCCCGCATCTGGGACATAGGGGACGCAATATGGTCGTCACGGGGAACCGTCGCGCATTGCACATCGTCATGGTTCTGGCGCTCGCGGTCGCGCTGCTGCCCGGAGTGCAGCCGCAGTCCGCGTCGGCTGAGCCGGTGCCGGTCTACCGCATCAACGCGGGTGGGCCGGAGGTCACGTTCGGGGATGAGGTCTGGTCTGCCGACACCCTCTTCTCCGCGGGCGCCACCTACAGCGTGGACGCGGGGACAGCGATCGCCGGAACGGAGAACGACGAGATCTACACCACGGAGCGCTACGGCGACCCGTTCTCGTACACCCTGCCGCTCGACGATGGTGACTACACGCTGCGCCTGCACTTCGCGGAGATCTTCAACGGCGTCCAGAACGACAGCTTCGTCGAGGGGGCACGTGTCTTCGACGTCCAGGTCGACGGCGTGACCGTGATCGAGAACCTCGATCTGGCCACCGTGGTCGACGCTCCACTGACCGCCTACGTCGCTGAACTGCCGGTCACCGTCTCAGGGGGTGAGCTGAACGTGGGCTTCCTGCTCGGCGCGGCAGGCGCCGACAACGCGAAGCTCTCCGGCCTCGAGGTGCTCTCTGCCGGCGCTGATCCCGAGCCTGAGCCGGAGCCGGCTCCGGGCGATGTCCTCCACCGCGTGAACGCCGGCGGTCCCGAGCTGTCAGCCAGCGACGATGGTCCGGTGTGGACCGAGGACTCCGACGTCGCTACCTCGCCCAACCTGGCGGCCGGTGGGGACAACATCAACGGCTTCCCGGTCGCCAGCATCGAAGCAGCCGTGCCTTCTTCGACCCCGGCGGCGATCTTCGACACCGAGCGTTGGGATCCACCGGCCGAGCCAGAGATGCTGTGGCAGTTCCCGGTGGACGCTGGCACCCCCGTGGAGATCCGTCTCTACCTGATGAACGGCTTCGACGGCACCTCTGCCCCAGGCCAGCGGGTCTTCGATGTACAGCTGGACGGGACCACGGTCATCAGCGGCCTCGACCTCTCCGGCGAGGCCGGCCACCAGGTCGGCACCGTCCGCACGTTGACCACCACCTCCGACGGCACGATCGATCTGGAGTTCATCCACGACGTGGAGAACCCGCTGGTCAACGGCATCGAGATCGTGGTCGACGGACCGCAGCCGGGCGTGCTGTCGGTGACACCCGCCAGCATCGACTTCGGGTC
>CAYXJD010000402.1:0-1698 GCA_964465225.1 uncultured Actinomycetota bacterium | reverse complement strand
TGGTGACCTGCCGATCACTGCGCTGCGTGCGGCGGCACCTGCCCGGGAGCTCGTCGATGCGGCGGTCACCGGGACCGGCGAGGCCGATCAGGAGTTGGTCCTGCCCTACCGCGGTGCGTTGCTCAGGGGCGATGGGCTGCGGCGGCAACTCGAGGACTGGTCGCGCCGAGGCGTGATGGAGCCGAGCGTCACCACGGCGATCGAGCGTGTGCTGGAGCATCCGGACTGGCTGCGACTCGAGGGGCACACGGTCGTGGTGATGGGAGCCGGCGCGGAACTCGCGCCACTCAGGGCGCTGCTGCGCTGGGGGGCATCGGTGGCGGCGCTCGATCTGCCCCGCCGCAGCGTGTGGGATCAGTTGCTCGGGGTGGCCACCGCCAGTGCCGGCACGCTGCACCTGCCCGTCGACGCCGGCGCGGATCGCGACGGGCTCCCTGATCTGGCGGCACAGGCCGGTCTGGACCTGATCGGTGACGTCCCCGCGGCGGCCGACTGGGTCGCGGGTCTGGACGGGGTGCCCGTGCTCGGGACCTACGCCTACGCCGATGGCGTGCAGCACCTGCAGGTCACGGTGGCCACCGATGCGCTCAACGAACGTGTCCGGGGTGTCCGACCCGATGCGGCGCTGGCGTACCTGGCCACCCCCACCGATGCCTTCGTCGTGCCGGCCGAGGCCGTCGAAGCCTCGGTGGCCGCCTACGAGGCACGGTCGCGCGCAACGAAGCTGGTGTCGCGCCCACTGCGCACGCTGTCCGGGGGCCGCCTGCTCAAACGCAACTACCTACCGGGCGCCGATCCGGGCATCTGTGACGCTCTGGTCCCGCAGCAGGGGCCGAACTACGCCCTGGCCAAGCGCCTCCAGCGCTGGCGTGCCACAGCCGCCCGAGCCGAGGGCGCTGTCGTCTCACTGAACGTCGCTCCCTCCACCCGGACACGATCCGTGCTGAAGAACCAGGTGCTGGCCGCGGCTTACGCGGGTGCTCACCGCTTCGGCATCGAGATATTCGAGCCGGCCACGACCAACGTGCTGATGGCCGCCCTGCTGGTCCACGATCTGCACACCGATGGTGGCCCAGATCAGGTGCATCCATGGCAGCAGGAGGCGCACACGGCCGTGCACGGCGGGTTGTGGCGAGCGCCCTACGCGCCGCGTAGCGCCCTCGGGCTCGCGACCGTGCTCGGCGTCGGGTCCAGCCGCGGTTGAGGGATCCGGCGCCGTCGACCAGCCGGTCGGATCGTGGCGTCGGGCGAGGAGGAGCTGGCTGGATGGTGGTGAACGTGGACCGCGATAGCGATATCCCGCCCTTCGAGCAGATCCGTGCCGGGATCGTGCTGGCGATCGACGCTGGTGAACTGGCGCCGGGCGATCGGCTGCCCACGGTCCGCGGTCTCGCCGAGGAGATCGGTGTGGCAGCCAACACCGTCGCGAAGGCCTACCGGGAGCTCGAGCTGGACGGGATCGTCGAGACCCATGGCCGGCGAGGCACGCGCGTCGCCCGCGACGCCGATACCGCTCACCGCGCGGCCGTTGCGGCGGCACGCACCTACGCCGAGCGGATCCTGGACCTCGGCATCGATCCGGACACGGCCCTCGCGCTGGTCAGGCGTGCCCTCGATGGTGGCGGCGGTGCGCTGACCCGATCGCGCTGACCCGATCGCGCTGACCCGATCGCGCTGACCCGATCGCGCTGACCCGAT
>CAYXJD010000401.1:0-1721 GCA_964465225.1 uncultured Actinomycetota bacterium | reverse complement strand
TCGAGCACGGGGTGCTGCTCGCCGAGCGTGCCGATCCACCCAAGGGAGCCGTGCTCCGCAGGTGGCTCGATGACAGCGTTGCGGCAGCGTTCGACCAGCGTGTCCTCGTCGTCGATGCCACGGTCGCCCGACGTGCCGCGGCGCTCCACGTTCCCGATCCGGCGCCCTTTCGCGATGCGCTGATCGGTGCGACCGCCCTGGTCCATGGAATGACGCTGGTCACCCGCAACACAAAGGACTTCGCCCGGTTCGACGGTCTCGATACCATCGACCCGTGGCTCCGTCAGTGAACGACGCTCGGCGGGATGGTGCACCGATCTGCTGGCGGTCGAGGACGGGATGATCGCGGCGATCTGCGTCGCGCGAGGCGCGACGCTCGCGACACGCAACACGTTCGACTTCGCCGGGCTCGGCCTGGATCTGATCGATCCGTGGGCAGCTTTCAGCTAACCGGTGTAGGGAACGCGGAGACCATCCGCGCCGATGATGGCCATGCTCGCCGTGGACGGTGACAGCTCGGTTGACAGCCAACTCGTCCGGACCGGGCTGGACGTCGCTGGACGTCGGTGGAGCGTCGCCCCTGGTCAGAGCGGGTTCCGTGGACCGGGCTGGACGTGGCTGGACCTCGCGCCGCTGGTTGACACGCAAGAGGTCAGAGGTTCGAATCCTCTACGCCCCACCCCCGTAGGCCCCAGGCTTCCGGACTGTTCGGCAAAGGGGTGCAGATACCGTTGGGTAAACGATCTACCCAGAGTCGGGCCAGCCTTCGGGCCGGCCCTGCTGCTGTTCAGGGCGATCCTGGTGGCGAAGCGGCGGGGCGGTCTGGTTGCGGTCTGCCCGCAGCACGCTGGCACGCATGACGTGAGCCATCAGCGCCGCGAGACGAAGTCGGGGCCGCGTTAGGTCTTCCGGTGCCAGTCCTCGTCCGGCGAGGTCCACTACTTCTGGGTTGTCGTGGCGGCAGACACGGGCGCGCAGACGCCGGTCTGGTCGCCGCCGCCGGCGTGTCAGGACCATCCGGACGGGCACGTCGTTCGGGACGGGCGATACGCGAAGTCCTCGGTCCGGCCGCGGCAGCGCTACCGCTGCTACCCAACCCGAGCGACCGGGAGAAGTGCCACCGCTTCGTGCCATCGCTGCCTCGCGAGCACGTCCATCGGGATGGTCAGTCGTTGGGTGTCTGCGAGGAGCTGCGCGGCATCCACCGCGGGGAGACGGCGGTGTCCCGCCAATAGTGATATCATTTTGATATGACCATCGAGTCGGAGGTCGGGACATGTCTGAGGTGGTGCTGGCGGAGCGCGAGGCGCGGTCGCGGGGCGGGATCCCTGTCCTGATCGCCATGATCGTCGTCTGGCTCGTGACGATCGCGGGGTTCGTGCTGTCGGTCCGCTACCTCGCTCAGGGCGGAACCACGGCGCTCGGGCTGACGGGCCTGTTCGCCGCGATCCTGATCTTCCTCGGGGCCATCTTCGTCTCGGTCGGGCTGTACACGGTGCAGCCGAACCAATCCCGGGTGCTGACGCTGTTCGGCGCCTACCGCGGCAGCGACCGCACCCCGGGGCTGCGGTGGGCGAACCCACTCACCGTCAAGGAGAAGGTCTCGCTACGGGTGCGCAACTTCACCACCGAGACCTCCAAGGTGAACGACGCGAACGGCAACCCGATCATGATCGCCGCGGTCGTCGTCTGGCAGGTCACCGACACCGCACGGGCGGTGT
>CAYXJD010000400.1:0-1728 GCA_964465225.1 uncultured Actinomycetota bacterium | reverse complement strand
TGCCCATCGAGGTCGAGGTGAGCGCCGGGTGAGTTCGGCGACGGGTGGTGCTGGATGGGCACGCACACCGTGAGAACACGGCCGTTGTTCCTCTGTTGGTTAGCTGACCGCAGGTGGGCACGTGGAAGGTCAGCGGCCGGTTGACCAGAACTCGTTGAGACGTGCGATCGCCTCGTGTCGTGTCATGCCGACGAGATCCCGACGTGTCAGTCCGACCCGGCTGACCAGGAGGTTGACGACATCCACCGGGATGGCATCGTCAACCTCTTCGGCGAGGTCGCCGGAAGTGCGGTCCGGGGCAACGCCGTCCGTGACGCACGTCCAGAACTCGTCGGCCGTCACGTCGAGCTGGTCGCGCAGGATGTGTGCCCACATCCGCGCACCATACGTTGTCTTGTTCGGTGGCCGTGAGATCCGGGTCCGCAGCACGCGCCCGTCGGCAAGGCCGAGCTCGTAGGTCTGGTGATGGGTGGACGGGACCTGCTGCCAGCCCTCGTTGACCACGAACTGCATGTGGTCGGCCCTCGTCGGTGCCGGTCGCGAGGGGCTCACGCCTGCTGCTGCGCCGGCTGGCCGTCGGGGCCACGTGCCCACGCCAACAGCTCATCGTCGTCCGAAACGCAGACGTGTTGGATCAGGGCTGCTGCGTGCTGGTGGTTCGGCGCCCGGTGTAGCCGGTCGTCCCAGGCGTCCGCGTAGTCGCGCAGCGCGGACACGAAGTCGCGCAGCGCCTCGTCCAGGGTCGATCCGTCTGCTGCGACCGGGTGTCCTGGGAGCAGCACCGTCCAGCCGTCGTCCTCCGCGATGATCTCGGGAGCAGGCACCGCGCGACGCAGCACGTCGCGCAGCAGTGGGGCAGGAAGCAGGGCGAAGTTCTGGTCACCACGGTGGAACACCACGGGGCGACGCTCCGCGGCCGCGTTCAACGACGCTGCCCACGAACCGCGCACGGAGGTCGCGGTCGGCTCCTTGGCTGTGTCCATCACTCACTCCGTCGCGCGTACCCTTCAGATGTACGCTATGTACAGACTGTACGTAGCTGCGACGGTGAGCGCAACGCTCCATGGGATCCCGATCACACCAACGATCCCTGATCGGCCTCGCATTGGATGCGGGCGTCAGTGGATGGGCGACGA
The DNA here is from genome assembly GCA_964465225.1 of uncultured Actinomycetota bacterium. GTDB lineage: Bacteria > Actinomycetota > Nitriliruptoria > Nitriliruptorales > Nitriliruptoraceae > T1Sed10-7. The sequence goes on along the minus strand of CAYXJD010000400.1, from coordinate 592 downwards.
TGCCTGTGGAGGGGGATCGCCCGGCCCGGCAGCAACGCCCGTTCCAGCCGCCCGGATGTCGCCCCAGCGCACCGCCCGCCATGCGGACCTTGGCCTCAGAGGACCGCAGTCGGAGCTGGGCCTACCGCTGATCGTTGACGCACTCACTTGGCTCACTCGCTGACCTTGGAGCGCAAGGTCCGGGAGCCGATCGGGAAGCGTGCGCGGTGGTCTGCTTGGTCGTGCCGCTCGCGACCATGTCAGCGTGATGGATGCTGTCGTGATCGGCGAGCGCCGCGGCTGTTTGCTGTCCGGCTACGGGAGCCGGTCCAGGTAGGCGAGGACGTCGGACCGGGCCACGCGCCGGTGTGTGCCTCGCCGTTGGAACGGGATGCGGCCGGCTTCGAGCCAGGAGACCAGGGTCGGGCGGGACATGCCGAGCAGCACGGCTGCCTGGCTGGTGGTCAGCACCTCATCCACGGCCGGTGTCGGGTCCCGCTGCTCGAGCACGAGGCCGGCGAGGACCGTGTCCATCGACGCGGCCGCGGCAGCCGACGATGCACGAACCTCCTTCGATGTCGACACCCGTGTCGGGCGCTTGGCCCGCTGGCCC
>CAYXJD010000399.1:0-1730 GCA_964465225.1 uncultured Actinomycetota bacterium | reverse complement strand
CCGCTGTATGCCCATGACCCCGGACCGGTCGACGTCAGCGACGTCCTGGAACAGAGTTTCCAGGTTGCCACCGAGCGCGAAGACGGCGCCGATGATGACGGCGGCAATGAGCGCAACCATGATCCCGTACTCGACGGCGGTCGCACCCTCCTCGCGGTACCAGTTGGTGTCCAGGTAGGTCTTGAGCATCTGCAGCATGTCTATCCCCTTGGTGGGTCGGCTTCTCTTGGGCCGCCCTGGTCTGTGCGGCAAGGTCACATTACGCACCGGGTGTGACGGTGCGTGAGGGGCGCGAGGCTCGAATCGATGCGCCCCCCGGTCCCCTCGACCCGGGACCCTGGTCCCGCACCTGACCCGCTTGCGGCGCAACACCGCGGCGGGTGGCTAGCGTCGCCACCACCTGGGGACCGTGAGGGGTCGAGTCATGATCGAGAGCCTGCCGGAACACCGACGCACCCGCGTCCAGACCACCACCGACGTCCTGCGACAGCTCGACGACCGGATGCGCTCGCACGAGGAGAGCGAGGTCCAGACCGTGCCGACGGGCTTCGATGTCCTGGACGAGATCCTGGGCGGCGGGCTGCACGCGGGCGAGCTGCTGCTGCTGGGCGGTCCGCCTGGGGTCGGCAAGACCATCGCAGCGCTGCAGTGGGCACGCCAGCTCGCGCAGGCAGGACACACGGCGCTGTTCGCCTGCTACGAGCACGAACCGGCCACCCTGCTCGTCCGTCTGCTCGGACTGGAGGTCGGTGAGCTCGGTGGCGATGAGCGCTTCGCCCGGGGGGTCGTCCAACTCCTGGCGGAGGGCGATGCGACCGGCCAGGGCATCGACGAGATCCTCTCGGGCCACCCGATCGGACAGCAGGCGCTCGAGCGGATCCGGACCTACGCCGACCGGCTGATCATGGTCCGCGCCTCCGGGGCGCACACCACCCTTGAACAGCTCGGCGAACTGATGCAGGAGCACAACGCGCCCGGCACCGCCAGCGTGCTGTTCGTCGACTACCTGCAGAAGATCCCGATGCAACCGGAGCCGTCCACCGAAGCAGAGAAGGTCACCCGCACGGTCGAGGGGCTGAAGGACCTCGCCCTGGAGCACCGCATACCCGTGGTCCTGCTGTCGGCCGTCGATGCGGAGGGCATGCGTGCCAGCCGGCTGCGGCTGTTCCACCTGCGCGGGTCATCAGCGATCGCCTTCGAGTCCGACGTGGTCGTGATGATGAACTCCAAGGAGAAGGCGATCTCCAAGGTGCATCTGACCTACGACGCCGTCCGGGCCCGTAGCTTCCGGAACTACGTGGTGTTCAGCATCGAGAAGAACCGTGGCGGCCCCAACCTGATCGACCTCGAGTACGGCAAGGACTTCGCCCACTTCCGGTTCAACCCGCAGGGCGGGGTGGTGTCCGAGAAGCTGGTCGACGAGCGCCTGGACGAGGCGGAGCTCTAGCCGAAGATCGGCACGCCCGCGGTCCGGTTGGCCGCCATGTACCAGTTCAGCAGGAAGAGCACGAGGCCGGCAGCCGTCAGGATCACGAAGGGGTGCCGGTACCACGGCCGGTTGGGCAGCAGCCCGAAGCGGTCGCGCTCGGGCCCCGCACCCTTGCCGCTGTCCTCGGGTGTCTGCTCGTCATCCGCCACCGCAGGTCCTCCGCCTCGCCCCGTCAGACAGACGGTAGCGCCAACGGCTGCCCGCTCGTGTCGCGGATCTCCACCTCGTCGAACCGCGCGAA
>CAYXJD010000398.1:0-1735 GCA_964465225.1 uncultured Actinomycetota bacterium | reverse complement strand
CGGATGGTCGAGGTCAGCGGCACGACGTGGACCACGCTCGGGTGCTGATCGAGGACCAGCTGCGCGGTGACGACCACGACCGGCCGTGCGAAGCCGGCCTCGCGCCCCTGCGGCTCGCCCAGATCCGCGAGCTGAACGTCACCGCAACGAAGCATCGAGCCACTCGGCCTCGTCACCCTCGAGCGGCGCCGCGAGCTGCTCGCCCATCTCCTTCTGACGAAGAGCGCGCAGAGCTGCGGCAGCGACCTGGTCGATGGTCGCACCACGCCGTTGCGCCTCGCGACGGAAGCCGTCGTGGGTGCGGTCAGAGACCCGGAGCATCTTGGTTGCAGCCATGCAGGTAGTATACGGAAACGTAGACGTCCGTCGAGTGGCTCGGTGCGGTTGCGGGCGCTGATGGCCGTCGGCCCGACCGCACATCATCACGGCGATGCTCGCCCGTGGCACGCTCGTCGGTGTAGAAGACCGGGGAGCCGAAGATGACCGAGCCGACGTGGACCCACCAGGAGCTGCAAGCCGAACTGCGAGAGTTCGAGCGGCAACTCAAGGCCGCCGGGTTGAAACCGAACTCGATCCAGACGTACACAGATCGTACGAGCCGCTTCCTGAGGTGGCTTGTCGGCGACTACACGCCGCGCGGGCCTGTCGGCTGATCAGTCGCCAGCTAGGGCTTGCTAGCTGAACTGGACCTTGCCGACAGCGTCACGACCACATGCGCGGTCATGTCTCGCACGGCGCCTCAGGTTCGACGACCCACCGCAGAGCGAGTCGTTGCGAAGGTGTGGTCGAACCGGGGCTCTAGTCGCCTCGACCGATTCTGTCCCATGCCTCATGGAAGTCATCGCTGTCGTAAGCGCTCACGCGGAGCCAGTGCGTCCGCCCGCCCTTTCCGCCTCGGGTCGCGAGTCGCTGCACCTCGTCAGGCAACATGATGAACGCGTGGGGTTCGGCGGTTGCGACGTTGTTGACGATGATCCAGAAGTCACCCATCAGTCCCGCAACGGACTTGCCGAGGAGTACGGAGTTCCGCTTGCTCAACGTCTTCACCTGGAGGCCGATGTACCGGGTTCCATCGCGGCTGTAGGCGATGACGTCGATGCCACGGGCGTTTCGCGACGTGGGCATGGCGTTCCATCCGAGGAGGGACAGGCGGTAGGACGCGTAGTAGAGGCCCGCGTTGCCAACGATCTGAGCGTCGAGCTTCATGTGCTTCTCCCGCAAGCCGGATGGGATACGGAGCGTAAGCGGGGGGCTCCACGCAGGCGGGACATAGGCAGGCACGGACGTCGACTGCTCGCTATGCGTCCTCGGCCTCCTCCAGCGTCCCGCGCGCAATCACAGGTTCGAGCGGCACCAACTCGGAAGGCAGGGTAGGTAGGTCGACCTCGTCACGCTTCAGGCCGCGCTCGGGCGACGGGTGCGGGGAACGCCGGCTGCCTTGAGGACGGCGTCGGGTACGCCGGCTTCTCGCCAGGCGCTGTAGGTGATGCCTTTGCGCTCCGAGTACTCCTTGGCGGCTGCGATGAAGTCCCGTTCCAGCGCTTCGAGGTCTACGTGCTCACCGGCGTCGGCTTGTTGTGCCTCGAGGTCGAGTCGCTTCTGGATGTGCTCGACGCGCTTGGCCGGATCGGGTTCGCCGGCGATCTGTTCGTGTACCTGACTGATCTTCTGCGCCAGGGTCTCGGGGGCGACTTTGCGGGCCGGCTTCTTCTCCTCGCTGAGCGCAGCAAGGTAC
>CAYXJD010000397.1:0-1748 GCA_964465225.1 uncultured Actinomycetota bacterium | reverse complement strand
TCCACCTGCTGCGCCAACTCGGCGCGTTCGAACGTGACCGGCGCGACGGCTGGCCAGGCACGGTCACCCCCGACGGGATCGCCCTGGCCCGCGCGGCGCTTACCCCGCCGCACGCTTGAAACGCCTGACGGCCTGCGTTACCACATGTGATTCAGGAGCGACTTGGTGAACCTCGAGCGTGCTGCACTGTCGTCAGCCTTCGACGTCGTTCGTTGCATCGTCGGGGAGGCCGTACACGGCATCCATGATCCCAGGGGATAGGTACACCCGGTTGCGCTTCTGGCCGGTCACCTCGGTGAGGATGCCCTGGTCGACGAGGCTGTCGATCGCCTTCTGGGCTGTCGGTGCGGTGACGCCGAACTCACGGGTCACGCGCTTGGCCGTGACGTAGGGGCGGTCGAGGAGCGACTCCGCGAGGCGCAGGGTCGTGTTCGTCACGCTCGCAGCGAGCAGGTCCTCCCGGATGTCACGTTGCAGGTCGACGAGCGTGACCGTGCGCTCCTCCGCATCCAGCGCTTGGTGGGCCACACCGTCGAGGAAGAAGTTGATCCAGGGGATGGGATCGCCGGTCGCGCTGGCCTCGAACAACAGGTGGTAATAGCGGCTGCGGTGACGTTCGAAGTAGGCGGAGAGGTAGAGCATCGGCCGTGCCAGCACGCCGCGCTGGCACAGGGCGAGGGGGACGAGCAGCCGACCGATTCGACCGTTGCCGTCCAGGAACGGGTGGATCGTCTCGAACTGGTAATGGGCCAGTGCAAGCGCGATCAGGTTCGGGAGTTCGTCCTCGTGGAGGAAGCGCTCGAGGTCGGCGAGGGCGTCGTGCATCGCCTCCACGGGAGGGGGTACGAACCTGGCGGTCTGCAGGGTGGACCCCGGTGGTCCGATCCAGTTCTGGCTGCGCCGGAACTCGCCGGGCGTCATCGCTTCTCCACGAACCCCCGACATGAGGATGGCATGCGCTTCACGGAGCAGTCGAAGACTGAGTGGGAGGCGGTCGAGTGCGGCCAGGGCGTGGTCGAGTGCTCGGGTGTAGTTCACCACCTCGAGGAGATCACCCTCGGGAGGAGCTGCGGCATGAGCATCGGCCTCGAACAGCAGCAGCTGGCCCACCGAGGTCTGGGTGCCTTCGATCTTCGAGCTGAGCACCGCCTCAAGCCGCACGTAGGGGCCCATGAGGATCTCAGGGCTGGGTAGTAACCGGCTTGCCCCCGCCAGCCGGTGGACAGCCGCCGTCGCCTCGGTCAGCTTCTTGACCGTCGTCGCGTCGTAGTCGAGCTCACGCGGTACCGGGGCCGGGAAGAACGCGTGGTAGCCGTCGAGCGTCATGCGAACGGCACCCAGCCGATCGGATGTGAAAGTGTCGAGGTCCACTGTGCTCCCTTGCTCCCTTGCGCGCGGATGCGAAAGCCGCCTTTCCCACGGTAGCATCTAACGAAAGCATCCCGCTTATTCCTTTAATAGTGACGGGGATGGGCAAGCCGGTTTTCGGATCGATGCGCCCCTGCCGCCACGAGCGCTCAGGGCCGGGCGGCGCCCCGCTGATGGCCGGCACCTGCCCCTGGTCGGAATGCAGGGTCCACCTGGGGCGAGCTCCAGCTCGCTCGCCCCTCCGAGAAGCTGTGCGATCTCGGTACGCCGGTCCGGTGTGCGGCGCTCGACCTCACGACCGGGCCCGCCCGCGAGTCGGCGAAGCCACAGCGGCGACCCGTCTGGCAGGTGCCCGTAGCCGGCGCGGGCCAGCGCCTGGG
>CAYXJD010000396.1:0-1752 GCA_964465225.1 uncultured Actinomycetota bacterium | reverse complement strand
AGATGACGTGCTCCCAGCGGCACGCTTCCTCGTGGACGTACTCGTGCTCGAGCCCCAGCACGTCGACCAGCAGCCGTTCGGCCAGTCGGTGCTTGCGCATCACCTGTTCCGCGCGGACACGGCCGTCGTGGGTGAGCTCCACCGTACGGTCGTCCGCCAGCCGCATCAGGCCCTGGGAGGCCAGCCGTGCGACACCCTCGGAGATGGACGGTGGTGACAGCCCCAGACGTTCGGAGAGCCGTGCACGCAGCGCCGGGATGCCCTCCTCCTCGAGTTCGAGGACGGTCCGCAGGTACATCTCGGTCGAGTCGATCAGGTCGTGGGCCACCAGCTGCCTCCCGTCTCGCCCTCCCTGCAGACCGAGCGTAGCCTCCAGCGCACGTCAGCAGGGGTGCCGACCAACCGACCCACCGTGAGCCGGCGACGCTCGGCATCCTTGGTGACGACCCCGCGACCACGACGGAAGAAGCGACCTTGGGACGCACCATCATCATCGGAGATGGCCCGGCCGGGCTGTCCGCAGCCCTGTTGTTGGCCAAGAACGGGCACGAGACGCTGGTCTACGGCGGCGACGCCACCTTGCTGCATCACGCGCACCTCCACAACTACCTCGGCGTCCTCGACACCGACGGCAGCGCCTTCCAGGCCACCGCCCGAGCACAGGTCGAGGCGGTCGGGGCCAGCCTGGTGGACGCCGAGGTGGTGGGCATCGAAGCGACGGACGACGGGAGCTTCACCGTCCGTACCGCTGACGAGACCCTCCGGGCCGACCACGTGCTCCTGGCCGGCGGCCGGAGCGTCGCCAAGCTGGCCGCGGCGCTCGGCGCCGCAGCTGACGACGGCGCCGTCACGACCGACCAGGACTCGGCGACCTCGGTCCCCGGGCTCTACGCCGCCGGCCATCTGGTCCGGCCGCAACGCAGCCAGGCCATCATCTCCGCCGGCGACGGCGCCAAGGCAGCGTTGGACATCCTCTCCCGCGAGGCCGGGGAGGACGTCCACGACTGGGACAGCCCACCGTCGGACTGACCAGGGACGGCAGCGCGCAAGCGTGAGGGGCGGGCCCACGAAGGACCCGCCCCTCACCCGTGCTACTCGGTGGTCACTCCTCGTGGTTGTTGTGACCGTTGGTGTTGCCGTGCGGCTCGTCGTGATCGCCGCCACCAGCGAGTTCGACCGGCGGGGTATCCGGCGCCTCCGGCGAGGCGACCGCACGGAAGGAGACGCTGTCGGTCTCCTCGTCGAGATCCGCGACGATCAGCTGACCGCTCGCCAGCTCGCCGTGCAGGATGCGCTCCGAGAGGCGATCCTCGAGCTCCCGCTGGATCGTGCGCCGGAGGGGACGAGCACCGAGCTGCGGGTCGTACCCCTTGTCCGCGAGCCAGCCCTTGAGCTGATCGGTCAGCTCGAGGTCCAGGCCCTTGGTCGCCAGCTGCTGCTTGACCCGCTTGAGCATCAGATCGACGATCTGCTTGATCTCCTCGGAGCTCAGCGGGTGGAAGACGATCGTGTCGTCGATGCGGTTGAGGAACTCGGGCCGGAAGTGGCGCTTGAGCTCCTCGTCGACCTGCTCCCGCATCTTCTCGTACACCGATGCGTCATCCTCTGCGGCGAACCCGACGCTCGGGGAGGTCAGGTTCTTGGTCCCGAGGTTGGACGTCATGATCAGGATGGTGTTCTTGAAGTCCACCGTGCGGCCCTGGGCGTCGGTCAGACGACCGTCCTCGAGGATCTGCAGCAGCGTGTTGAACA
>CAYXJD010000395.1:0-1761 GCA_964465225.1 uncultured Actinomycetota bacterium | reverse complement strand
ACGGTCACGATCGGCAGCAGCGCGTTGCGTGCCGCGTGCTTGACCACGATCGCCGGCTCGGAGAGGTGCTTGGCCCGAGCGGTGCGGACGTAGCCGGAGTCCATCTCCTTGATCATCGAGGACCGCAGGGTCCGCACCTGCTGTGCGAGGAGGCCGACCCCGAGCGTGACGGCAGGAAGGAGCATGAACCTGGCCCACTCCAGGGGTCCGGCGCTGAACGGGCGGTACCCGGTCGCGGGCAGCCATCCCAACCACACCGCGAAGATCGCTACGAGCACCATCCCCAGGAGGAAGTTCGGGACAGCGATGCCCAGAACGGCGCCGGTGGTCAGGAACCGATCGAACCGACCTTCTGGCCGCAGGCCGGCCACGACGCCGGCCGCCGTGGCCGCGACGGTGGCGAAGACGAGGGCGGTCAGGCTCAGCGAGATGGTGATCGGGAGGCTCTCGCCGATCATCTCGATGACGGAGCGCTGGACGGTGTAGGAGACGCCCAGGTCACCGGTGAGGGCACTGCCCAACCAATCGAAGTACTGCTCCAACAGAGGTCGATCGAACCCGAACTCCTGTCGGACCCGCTCGATGTCCTCCAGCGTCGCTTGGGAGCCGGCGACAGCGATGGCCGGATCGCCCACGAGGTACAGCAGCGCGTAGCTGCCGAAGGAGATGAGCAGCAACGTGGCAGCGGACGACAGCAGCCAGCTCCCGATGGCCCGGGCCCGTGGCACGAACGAGCCGCCTCCGGAGCGTCCTGCTGTGCTCGCCGCCTCAGGCGATCGCGTTGACGCGGACAACGTCGCACTCCTCTCCGGCAGCTTTCGCGCCGAGGCCTATCAGACGGGCCCCGGGTCCCGACGATGATCGCACGCCGACACTCCCCGGGCAGCGCCTCGTGCACACCGGCCGAGGTGGCCGTGCACGATGCGCACGAGACGCGCCCGGGTCGACATCAGTCCTCCACGGTCACGCCACGCAGGTTGAGGAGCCCCATGAAGCTCGGAGCCTCGAAGCCCTGCACGCGTGGGCTCTGCGCCCAGATGAGGTTCTCGCTCAGGATCGGGATGAAGGTCACGTCCTCCATCACCAGCGATGACATCTCCTGGAAGAGCTCCGCCCGCGCCTGCTCGTCGAGCTCGTTCCCGGCTGCTGCCAGCAGCTCCTCGAGCCCATCGTGCTCGTAGCCGCCGGGGTTACCCGGCGATGCCGACCGGAACGCGAAGTTCATCCCGTAGGTCGGGTCCAGGAACGGACCCGTCGGCAGGGTCGCCACGTGCGCGTTGCCCGACAGGAACGTCTGGAAGAACTCCAAGCCCGGCGGGGCCTGGACCTCGGGATCGAGCCCGATGTCCTGGAACATCTGCTGCGTGACCTCCGCCATGAGACCCCAACGGGCGTCCTCGGTGAAGGTCACGATGGTGAACTCGGCACCCTCCGCTCCCGCCGCACTCACCAGTGCTCGGGCCGCCTCGGGATCATAGGTCGCGAACTCATCGGGGCTGTCCGCATCGGAGAAGACGGAGTCGGTGGGGTAGGGCTGGGTGGCCGGCTCGCAGGCACCACCGAAGGCGGCCTGGCAGACGGCTTCACGATCGATGGCCAGCGACATCGCCTGACGGACACGGGCGTCATCCATAGGCGCCAGGGACGTGTTGATCGGGAGGCCATAGACGTTGTTCTGGTTCCTGACCTCGATCAGCTCGTAGTCGCCGCCGACGTCCTGTGCGAGTTCACCCGGGACGTTCGCGATGTCCAGCGTGCCGG
>CAYXJD010000394.1:0-1765 GCA_964465225.1 uncultured Actinomycetota bacterium | reverse complement strand
AGATTCTCCGGAGTGACTGGAGTTCAGACGTGTGCTCTTCCGATCTCCCGTCCGAGGAAGGTCACCGAGAAGCTGCTGCGCGCACGGGTCTCCTCGTCCGGGCCCTCTCCCGGGTCGGGCAGGAACCGCTCGAGCAGCGACCGCGTCGGGCCGATGCTGGCCAGCGTCGCGGCCACGCCCAGTGCGCCCACGCCGGCGATGACGGTCGGCAGGCGGCGGACCCGCGCGAAGTGGCCGTAGCGGAACGCCGTGCCGTAGCCGTCCAACACCCGCGCGGAGCGCAGCACGATGGCCGGGTCGATGGTCGGCATCGGGACCCCCCACGCCTCCAACTCCTCGACGCGGTGCAGCCGAGCCGGCAGCGCCGTCACACGGCGCTTGACCTCGGCGGTGGGTGTGCGGTCGAGGTCCGGCCGGGGAAGCGCACGGGCACCGATGGCCTGCAGCGCCGAGCGCGCCGTGCCCCCGCTGAGCCGTCCGTGGCCGCTGACGTAGCCGCGTACCGTCAGCGGTGCGTCGTCGGGGAGGTGGTCCACCGTGAACCGGACCCCCAGGTCGTGGGGTACCGAGTCGAAGCCACAGCAGTTCACCACCTTGCACCCCTGGCGGACCGCGTCAGCGTGGTAACGATCGCGCAGCAGGGACACGAACCCCGGCTCGCCGGTGATGTCGGCGTAGTGGGTTCCCTGCCGGACACAGGCCTGGACGACCAGTTCGCCGAGCGTCGCGTAGGGCCCGACCGTGGTGGCCAGTACCCGTGTGCGTCCAGCCAGGTCCACCAACCCCACCAGGTCACCGACGTCCACCACCTCGATGGCAGGGGGCGCGGTCCCCGCGACCGCGGCGACCGCGGCCGCGACGTCCTCCAGCCGCTGCCGGTCTCGACCGGCGATCGCCCACCGCAGGTCCCCGACGCGACCGGCGAGGTGCTGCGCCACCAGCTGGCCGGTGAAGCCGGTGGCGCCGAGCAGCACGAGGTCGTGGTCGCGTTCGGTGGACACAGGTGGCTCCGGGATCGCTGGACGGGATCAGGGACCGCGACGGTAGGGCGTCGGGCCCGGTCACGGCTAGCGTGCCGCGCCACGATCCCGGCGGCGTTGCGTCGGGCCGACGGAAGCCTCGCTCGTGTCCACCCTCCCCACCTCGACGGCGGCACCGGCCTTCGGGACCGTGCCCGCTCCGCTCATGGTCGTCGCCGAGGCGGTCGGGGGCAGCTTCGGTCCGTCCCGCACCGAGCCGACGGGCACCTTGGCCATCCACCCCTTCGCTCACGCGCTGCACTACGGCAGCGCCTGCTTCGAGGGGCTCAAGGCGCACCGCGGCACCGATGACACCGTGCGTCTGTTCCGTCCCGATCGTCACGCTGCGCGCCTGCAGCGCACCGCGGGGCTGCTGCACCTGCCGGTCCCGCCGCTCGAGCTACTCGAGGAGATGCTGGTCGAGGCCGTGGTCGGCAACCTCGAGGTCGTCCCCTCGGCGCCCGGGGCGCTGTACCTGCGTCCACTGCTGCTCGGGACCGATCCCAACATCGGAGCGGCGGCGGCGCCGTCGGCCGATGCGCTGCTGGTCGTGTTGGCCTCACCGGTGGGGGACTACTTCGCCGGCGGCGACCGGGCGCTGACCCTGAAGGTCGAGACCGAGCTGCCGCGCACGACGCCGGCGTTCGGGGAGGCCAAGGCCGGCGCCAACTACGTCCTGGCACTCGGGGTGACACGTCAGGCCCGGGCCGAGTACGGGGCAGACCAGGTGCTGTTCGCGCCGAGCG
>CAYXJD010000393.1:0-1767 GCA_964465225.1 uncultured Actinomycetota bacterium | reverse complement strand
CTGAGCCATCCGGGATCGGTGGTGAACTCGGCGGCGCTGGCCGTGGCGCAGGAACGGGACGCCGCGCTCGCCCCCGGTGAGCTCGCCGCGGCGATCATCGCGGGCTACGAGGCCATCGGTCGCCTCGGACGGGCAGCGGTCGCAGCACCGCTGATGGGGCACGGGTTCCATCCCACCGCGCTGCTCGGCCCCTTCGGTGCGTCCGTGGCAGCGGGCAAGCTGATGGGCCACGGCGTCGACGAGCTGTTGGTCGGTTGGGGGCACGCGCTGTCCGCCTGTAGCGGCTCCACGCAGTTCTCCCAGGACGCTCGTGGCACCGACATCAAGCGCCTGCATGCGGGGCTCGCCGCCAGGAACGGTGTCCAGGCCGCCGAGATGGCGGACGTGGGCCTCGGTGCACCCTACGACGCCATCACCGGTCGCTACGGCTTCCTCGCGCTCTACGCGGCCACGGAGCCAGAACTCGACGCACTGCAGAGTTCGGCCTCGGGTTCCCGCGTCATCCACGACCTCATCTTCAAGCCCTACGCGAGCTGCGGGCTGCTGCATGCCACGGTCGACGCTCTGGAGATCGCCCTGGCCGACCTGGAGGTCACCCCGGAGGCGATCGAGAGCATCCGGATCGGGGTGCAGCAGAAGGCCATCGATCAGCACATGGAGCGCCGGCCCGTGTCCGCGATGTCTGCGCAGTACAGCCTGCCGTTCGTCGTCGGGGCCACGCTGACCGCCGGGGCCTGGGACTACTCGGTCTACGACCGTCTCGAGGGTCCGCAGTACGACGAGATCCTGGCGTACGGCGATCGTGTCGAGGTCTACCTCAACGAGGAGTTCGAGCGTGACTTCCCCACGCGTGGTGGCAGCGAGATCGAGGTCCGGCTCGTCGATGGCACCACACGTTCGGCGACGGTCCGAGACAGCCTCGGCTCGCCGAACGTCCCGATGTCGGTGGAGCAGTTGCGCCGCAAGGGCGACGGGCTGCTCCGCGACGTCGACCCCGATTTCGACCTCGACCAGCTCACCACGGCCGTCCGGGCCGCTGCTGTCGACAGCGACACCACCGGCCTCGCGTCGACGCTCGCACGCGCGTGAGCTCGAGGACCCTCGATGACCCGGGAGCCAGCATGACCACGAACCTGCTCGAGACCGCCGCCGCGTGGTCGGAGGCGAACCAGTTCTCGTCCTTCACCGCGCCCGCCCAGACCGCCGCGAGGCGGGCGGTGCTCGACACGTGGGGGGTGATCCTGGCGGGCAGACGCCATCCGGTGCCCTCGCTCGCGTCTCGGGCCACCCCCGGACACGCCGGCCCCGCCGTGGAACTGGTGGGTGGCCGGCGCACCGACGCGGCATCGGCAGCCTTCGTCAACGCCGTGGCGGCGCACGTGCTGGACTACGACGACAGTGCTGTCGGTGAGCTCATCGGCCACCCGAGCGCGGTCGTGCTGCCCGCGGTCTGGGCCGTGGCCAGTGACGTCGGGGCGAGCGGACAGGACCTGCTGACGGGCTACATGACGGGCGTGGAGTGCATGATGCGCCTGGCCGCCGCGTTCGGTGGTGGGGGGGGAGCCTACGGGCGAGGCTTCCACTCGACCACGATCCTGGGCACGGTCGGCGCCGCAGCCGGTGCTGCTCGGGTCGCGGGGTTCGATCTCGACACGACCCGAGCGGCGATCGGTCTGGCCGGCTCCTGGGCGAGCGGGATGCAGGCGACCTTCGGCTCGCCTGGGAAGGCGCTGCAGGTCGGGCGTGCGGCGGAGGCTGCCGTGCGTG
>CAYXJD010000392.1:0-1776 GCA_964465225.1 uncultured Actinomycetota bacterium | reverse complement strand
GGGCAACTCGCTCGTCGACACGGGCTCACCCTCGTTCGTCAACCGGTACACCGCGATGCTCGAGGAGGACTTCGGTGTCGAGGTGGCACGCCTGTCCCACACCGTCGGAGGCCAGCGCACCAATTACTTCCTCGAACAGTTGCGCAGCAACGACCGCCTCAGAGAGGATCTCGCGGAGGCTGACGTGATCACACTGGTGATCCCGAACGGGGAATGGGGCGGGCCGTTCCAGACCGCGATCGGACTCGACGGTCGCGACCCGTCCGACTGCGGCGGGGACGACAACCAGCAGTGCTTGCGTGACGTGATCGACGCCTACCAGCAGCAGGTCGATCAGATCTTCGACGAGCTGACCGCCATCGTGGACCCGACGCAGACCCTGATCCGCGTCCACGACTTCTATCAGTTCCAGACGAACGCCATGACGCCAGAGGACTTCGACATCACGTATCCCTACTGGCGCGAGGCTCAGGAGTACGTCGAGCAGGTTGCCGGCCAGCACGGCGTACCGGTCGCCCAGGTGTTCGACGACTTCATGGGCACCGACGGCGCCTACATCGACCTGGTCGCAGAGGGCCTGGTCGATCCTGACGGCATCCACCCGACAGCAGAGGGCACCGAACGCATGGCCACCCTGGTGCACGACCTCGGCTACGACCTGGCGAGCTGACCCGCCATCCGAACGATGTCTAGCAGGTGCCGGACCGGGCACGGTCCACGATCTGCAGCCCTAGGCCCACGCCAGCCCACAGTCACCCCATCACCCCCTCGGATCCGAAGACTCGGAATACCTCCGGGGATATTGTCGTTCGTCGTGTCGGCAGTTTGCACTCCGTACATCCGCATCAGGGAGACCGCCGTGACCGTCAACGAAAGCGACCTCGACCGGTTCATCCGCGCTGGCATCGCCGTGACCGCTCTCGGCACCGGGGTGGCGATCGGTGGCATCTTCAACCCCATCGGCATCGGCCTCTTCGGCGTCGCAGGGCTGGCGGCCTTCACAGCCGTCTCCGGCTACTGCCCGCTCTACGCCCTCCTCGGCGTCTCGACCTGTCCTGTCCCTCAGCAGGACTGACGACGCAGAGCTCGGCTCTGTGGTCGCGGTGACGCAGGAGTCCCCAAATGCTTCCGAGGTAACGGCACCCGAGGGAGAGAGCCGTGGGACCACCCTCAGCGTCTCGCGAACGCGTCACTCGAGGAGTGCAGGATGCTCCTTGCCGCCCACGTGCGGGCTGATCGGTTCACGGAGGGCCACCTGCTTGACGCCCTGAAGAGCGGGCACATCGTGACCATCCTCAAGCGGGTCGAATCGCTCATCGACGGGCGCCAGAACTGATCTGGACGTCCCAAGACCATGGCGGATCCCCGACGCTTGGCGTCCGAGAAGCTGCGCTTCTCGGAAGCCAAGCCGCGAGAGGTTCGGGGGCTCGGGGAAGTGGATTGCAGCCGTCCCGTTTTTGGTGGGCGACAGGCCTGTGATGATCGAGGCGACCGGCGAGTTTCGACCCCTGCTTCGGCCTCCTCGGCGTCGCCTCAACGGTGTAGGTGGCCAACGCAGCATCGCTGAATCGATCGCGCCTATTCTCGCTGACGGAGCAATCGCAACACTTTGGTGTGCGGTAACGTCCAAGTTCGACAGTTGCGCTCCGGAGAAGCGACGGAGAAGTCGCAATGGCAAAGAAGAAGGCCACCAAGAAGATGTCGGACGAGCACAAGGCAGCTCTGGCGAAGGGACGCGAGCAGGGCCGTGCAGTCCGCGAGTACCTTGCTGCGCTC
>CAYXJD010000391.1:0-1781 GCA_964465225.1 uncultured Actinomycetota bacterium | reverse complement strand
CGGCCTGGGTAGAGCTCATGTCGCGTTCGCCTTCCTGCGTGCTGTCGGCTGTCGGCTCATGTCGGGGGCTAGCCACCTGCCACCCCCTGGCCGGTCAGGCGCGCGTTCGGCACGTTCGATCGCTTCGTCAGGAGCTTCATGATCAGAAGGACGACCGCGAGGACGAGGATCGTGACCCCCGTGATGAAGATGCCGAGCCCGGCCATCACGCTGTACGAGCCGTAGGTGAAGACCTCCAGGATCCGGAACCCGACGACGTTGTTGCGGGTGCCAGCCAGGATCGAGGCCGCCTCCACGTCACCGACGACCCGGACGAAGAGCAGGGCCCAAGCTGCCAGCAGCCCCGGGATCAGCAGCGGGAGGTGGATGCGGGCGAACGTGCGTCCGCCACGGGCGCCCGCGACCGCGGAGGCTTCAGTGAGCTCGTGGCCGATCTGGCTCACCGAAGCATCGATGACCACGGTCGCCAGGGGCATCACGATCACCAGGTAGGCCAGGAACATTATCCAGATCGTCGACCCGAGGTTGAACGGCTCACCACCGAACGCGAATAGGGCGCCCAACGCCAGGATCAACCCGGAGAACGCCGCCGGGAACTTGATACCGACATCCACCGCACCGGCCAGCGGGCTGCGGTTGCGCGCAGCCCAGAGCGAGACGACCGCCGCCACGATCACCCCGCTGAACGCGACCGAGGAGGCCAGGACCACGCTGTTGCGCATCGCGTCCACGGTGGCCCCGTCCGCCAACATCGACCGGAACCCATCCAGGCTCAGCTCACTCCAGTCGATCGAGGTGCTCCAGAAGCCGTTCAACGTCACCAGCAGCAGCGCACCGATCGGCAGCACGATGGTGACGATGCCGTAGACCAGGAAGACGGCCCGGGCCACCGGCCGCCAGGCGCCGAGCTCGAGCTGCTTGGCCTTGGCGTTCTTGCCGCCCATCGCGCTGTGGCGTCCGCGACCCGACATCCGCCGCTGCAGGTACCAGATCACCCCGAGCACCGGGATCATGATCCCACCGAGGCCGACCGCGAGGTCGAGGCGTGGCGGGAACTCGAAGTTCACCAGCCGGGCGATCTGCACCGACAGGATCTGGATATCGGCGGGCCCGGCGATGATCACCGGGATCGAGAAGCTGGCGAACCCGACCCAGGCGACCAGGAACACCGCGGCCCCGACGCTGGGCAGCACGGCGCGCAGCGTCACGGTGGTCACCACCTTCCGCGGAGACGAGCCGCAGACGCGGGCCTGCTCCTCCAGCGAGGAGTCCAGGTTGCGCAAGCCAGCCGAGATCGCCAGGAAGGCGAGCGGCACCATCTGGAAGGTGTAGACCATGATCAGGCCGTACCAGGAGTGGATCTCGAAGGGCCCCTCCTCGATCCCGATCCCGATCAGCCCGGCCGCCTCCCTGATGGCCCAGTTGAGGTAGCCCGACCGCGACGACAGCAGCAGGATCCAGCCAATGCCCATCGCGATCGAGGGCAGCAACAGTGGCACGACCGGCAACACGCCGGTGAAGGCTCCGATGCGGGCGTCGGTGCGCTCGTTCAGCCACGCGAGGAACGAGGCGAGGATCAAGGCGCAGATGGCGCTGGCACCGACGGCGAGGAAGGTGTGGGAGAGCACGGTCCCCAGCCCCTCGAGGGCCAGGGCCTCACGGATCGGTGCCAGGGTGAACCCGCCGTCCCAGAACAGACGGCTCACCACACGGAAGAGCGTGTAGAGGGCGAGCAGCGCGAAGCCGACGGCCACGGCCGTGCTCAGAACCTCGAAGGGACC
>CAYXJD010000390.1:0-1801 GCA_964465225.1 uncultured Actinomycetota bacterium | reverse complement strand
TTGCTGGGGCGAACCCTGCATGGGCGAGGGCACTGACGCCGGCCGGCGTGGGCCCCGTGGGCATCGTCACGGAAGCGCCGGACCCAGACCGCACCGATCGGCTCACCGTCGACGTGGGCCACCAGGCCGGCGTCACCGGGGCGCCCCCACCCGTCGAGGTAGACGGCGAGGTCTGGCTGCCGGAGGAGGTCCGCGACCGACGGCGCCTCGTCGGCGTCACGCCAGAAGGCGGCGACACGCAGCATCTCTCCGACGAAGGACAGGTCGTCGGCGCTGATGGGAAGCAGTGAGAGGGACGTCACGGCACCGAGTCTGGCCGGAGGCGGCGGCAGGTGTCCAGTTGCGCCGTCGACTGGACGATGCTCCGCGCCGTGGAGCAGGCCTCCTGAGAGCGCGGCGGGTCCTGACGTCCGCCTCTGGTGCGCGCGCCTGCCGTTCTGCACGGTGGGATCGACAGGTCCGAGCAGGACCGCGTGACCGCGCGACGGGGTCCGAGCAGGACCACACGGCCGCGTCAAGCGCAACACGATGGGGGTGAGCGGTGCATGCAGTTCCTGCGATCGCACGCGACGGAAGGGGCACGCCGAGCCACTGATGGCAGACGCCGACCGCCGGTCACCTGGGCCGTGGTGGTGCTGGCGGCGCTCCTCGCGGTGACGGCCTGCGGGGAGGACACGCCGGACGACAGCGCGGCACCCGCCCTGCCGACGCCGGTGCTGTCGGTCGAGGAGGTGGAGGCGCTCGAGGGCCGGGTCATCGATATGGGGATGTGGCAGCTGGCGGCCTGGCCCAACGTTGAGCTCTTCACCGCCGACTTCGCCGATGACGTCACCTTCGCCGATCCCACGTCCGCTGACTACCGCACCGGCCGTGATCGCATCGTGCGCATGTGGGAGGCGTGGGCTGGAGCCACCGATTACGAGGTCGAGGTCACCGGGAGGTTCTTCTCCGCCGATGGGGCCGCCTTCGAGAGCGACTGGCCCGGCCTGAGTCAGCCGCCGCCGGGGGCGGAGCCGTCGCTCACCGAGGTGCCGCCGCCGGAGGTCCCGTCCGGCCTCGAGGTCCGCCGCTTCGAGGAGGACGAGGTCACCACCGACAGGCTCTGGTACACCGCGGACCTCCTGCACGGCAACGCCATCGGCTGCTTCGCAGAGGACGGCTGCCCGGCGATGCAGGCGACCATCGACGACTACCTCGCAGCCTGGTCGGCCCGCGATGGCGCCGGCATCGAGCCCCTCTACCACGAGGATGCGGAGTTCACCGACAGCGTCCTCGGCCTGACCGCTTCGGGTGACGCGACCATCGCCGGTCTCGCCGACCAGCGGTTCGGTCCCGCCGGCGAGGCCACCATCGAGGTGCTCGATCGGTACGCCTGGACCCACACCTACCTGCGACCCAGCGAGGGGGCCCCGGAGCTCGGGCAGCTCATCGGGATCGCGATCCACTACGAGGCCAGCGTGGAGGGCGTCAGCGAGACCCAGGAGGCGGTCACCACCCTGCAACTGTGCACCTGGGAGGAGGACCGGTGTGAGCCGGACCCAGACGGGTTGATCCACCGCGAGGACGTCTACCACCGCACCGGCAGTCTTGAGTGGTGGAAGGTCAGCCAGCGACTCGGCGATGCCACCGAAGGGAGCTGATCTCCCCGTCGCAGGATGCAGCGAGCCGGTCTGAGCGTCAGGCTGGCGACGACACGTCGGCACCGGTCAAGCCGGCGAACGCCAGCCTTGACTGGGCGCGGAGCAGTTCCGGGTCCTCCCCGGCTGCCATCTGCACCGTTCGTGGCAGGGCGACCGGCACC
>CAYXJD010000389.1:0-1811 GCA_964465225.1 uncultured Actinomycetota bacterium | reverse complement strand
GTCGAGGACCCGATCGAGTTCCTGCACCACCACAAGCGTTCCGTGGTCAACCAGCGCGAGGTCGGCACCGACACCCACGGCTTCGCGACGGCGCTCAAGCACGTGCTGCGGCAGGACCCCGACGTGATCCTCGTCGGGGAGATGCGGGACCTGGAGACGATCCAGATCGCGCTCACCGCCGCGGAGACGGGCCACCTGGTCTTCGGGACCCTGCACACCCAGGACGCGCCCCAGTCCATCGACCGCATCATCGACGTGTTCCCACCCCACCAGCAGGAGCAGATCCGGGTGATGTTGGCCGGTGCGCTCAAGGGCGTGGTGTGCCAGACGCTGATCAAGACCTCCGATGGCCAGGGTCGGACCGCGGCCTGCGAGGTGATGGTCACCAACTCCGGGATCAAGAACCTGATCCGGGAGGGCAAGACCCACCAGATCTACTCGGCGATCCAGGCCGGCGCCAAGGACGGGATGATCGCCATGGACCAGTCCCTGGCACACCTGGTCAAGGCCGGGAAGATCTCCTACGACGCCGCGCTCGAGAAGTGCAACAACGTCAACGAGTTCAACCGTCTGGCCGGCCGCGGCTGAGTTCGGACCCTCGATTCCTGCGGCGCCCGACCGACCGCAGACCGCACCTGAAGGAGCCTGAGGATGGCCACCGCGACACTCACCAAGTTCGACTACCAGGTCCGTGACCGGCAGGGGAAGATGGTCACGGGCCAGCTCGAGGCGGACTCGCAGGCTGCCGTCGCCTCGAAGCTCACCTCCATGGGCTACTCGCCGGTCAGCATCGACGCGGTCAAGGACACCGGTCTCCAGATGGAGATCAAGATCCCGGGCCTGTCGGACCGCGTGGGGCTCAAGGACCTCGCGATCTTCTCGCGCCAGTTCGCGACGATGATCAACTCCGGGCTGTCGCTGATCCGGGCGCTGTCGATCCTCACCGAGCAGACCGACAACAAGAAGCTCGCCGAGGTGATCGGTGAGGTCCGCTCCGAGGTGGAGGCGGGGCAGAGCCTGTCGTCAGCCATGGCGGTCCACGACAAGATCTTCCCGAAGCTCTACATCGCCATGGTGCGTGCCGGTGAGGCCGCCGGGATGCTCGACACGGTCCTGATCCGCGTCGCGAACATGTACGAGGCGGACGTCAAGCTGCGCAGCAAGATCAAGTCGGCCATGACCTACCCCGTTATCGTGCTGGTGATGGCCATCGGCTTGTCCGCGGTGATGCTGATCTTCATCGTGCCTGTCTTCGAGGGGATGTTCGCCGATCTGGGAGGCGAACTCCCCTGGTTGACCCGCCAGCTGGTGACGCTGTCGGAGTTCGTGTCCTCGCCGATCGGTGCCGTGATCCTGCTGGGGCTGCCGATCGGTGGGTGGTTCGCGTACAAGCAGATCCGGGCCAACGAGAAGGGTCGCTTCACCCTGGACCGGATCAAGCTGAAGGCTCCGGTGTTCGGCCCACTGTTCCACAAGATCGCACTGAGCCGCTTCGCCCGGAACCTCTCGACCCTGATGGCGGCCGGTGTGCCGATCCTCCAGGCGCTGGAG
The DNA here is from genome assembly GCA_964465225.1 of uncultured Actinomycetota bacterium. Taxonomy (GTDB): domain Bacteria; phylum Actinomycetota; class Nitriliruptoria; order Nitriliruptorales; family Nitriliruptoraceae; genus T1Sed10-7. Next base: position 260 of record CAYXJD010000389.1, on the reverse strand, counting down.
ATCACCGCGGAGACGGTGAACAACGGGCCGATCGGCCACGCGGTGCGCGACGTGCAGGAGTCGGTGCGCGAGGGCGAGTCGATCAATGCCCCGCTGGGCACCCACGAGGTGTTCCCGCCGATGGTGGTGCAGATGATCGCCGTCGGCGAGGAGACCGGTGACGTCGACGGGATGCTCGGCAAGGTCGCCGACTTCTACGACGTGGAGATCGAGTCCACGACCGAGTCGCTGACGGCGATGATGGAACCGCTCATGATCGG
>CAYXJD010000388.1:0-1823 GCA_964465225.1 uncultured Actinomycetota bacterium | reverse complement strand
CCGGCACGCTGGACATCGCGAACGTCCCGGGTGAACTCGCACAGGACGTCGGCGGTGACTACGAGCTGACCGAGGTCAGGAACCAGAACAACGTCTACGGGTTCCCGATCAACACGTCCCTGGCGCCGATGGATGATGTCCGTGTCCGTCAGGCGATGTCGCTGGCCATCGACCGTGAGGCCATCTGCGAGGCCGCCTTCGGCGGTGCCTGCGAGCCGGCCACCCAGCCCTACCCCAGCGACTCCGTCTTCTTCGATGCGGACAACCCCGACGAACTCGCGACCTACGACCCCGAGGCGGCACGGGCACTGGTGAGTGAGGCCGGCGCAGAGGGCGCCTCGGTCACCATCGTGACCTTCGTCGAGGACGCCCGTTGGGGTCTCATGGCGGAGATCGCGCAGCAGATGCTCCAGGACGTCGGGCTCGATGCCGAGGTCCAGGCCCTGACCGGTCTCGAGTTCTTCCAGACGTTCCTGTCCGGCAACGCGCACGTGGCAACGCTGCCGACGGGCCCGTTCCTGGATCCGACGTACGGGATGAACTTCGCGTTCCGGGCAGCGTCGCCAGCCAACCCGGGTGGCTACGAGCACGAGGGGCTCGAGGAGCTGCTGGCAGCAGCCGGGAACGAACTCGAGGAGCAGGCCCGGTCGGAGATCTTCCAGGACATGTCATCGCTGGTGATGGAGGACGTGACCTTCGTTCCCGCACTGAGCGAGAACCTGATCTGGGCAGTGCAGCCGCGCGTGCAGGGCTTCGAGGCTCCCGGCATCATCGGGCTCGTCAACCTGCGTGGCGTGACCGTCGAGTGAGGACGACCGCCCGGGCGCGCCTCGTGTGCACGATGCACGGCCACATCGGTCGGTGTGCGCGAGGCGCTGCCCCGGCGGCGTCCCAGAGCGATCATCAGGACCCCGGGTCCTCGTGATAGACCTGCGAGCGAACGCTGACGGAGAGGAGGGCGACGTTGTCCGCGTCAACGCAGCCACCTGAGACGCCGAGTACCTCACGTCGGCTCAGCGTCGCCTCGCTCCTGCCCCGTGCCCGGGCCATCGGGACCTGGCTCCTGTCCTCAGCAGCCACGTTGCTGCTCATCTCCTTCGCCAGCTACGCGCTGCTGTACCTCGTGGGCGATCCGGCCAGCGCGGTCGCGGGCCCCCAGGCCACGCTCGAGGACATCGAGCGGGTCCGACAGGAGTTCGGTTTCGACCTGCCCCTGACGGAGCAGTACCTCGATTGGTTGCGCGGCGCGCTGACCGGCGACCTGGGGGTCTCCTACACCCTGCAGCGACCGGTCATCGACATGATCGGCGAGAACCTGCCGATCACCATCTCACTGAGCCTCACGGCGCTGGTCTTTGCCACGGTCGTGGCCACGGCGGTCGGTGTCGTGGCGGGTCTGCGCCCGGAAGGTCGGTTCGACCGGTTCCTGACCACCGGCGCCGTCCTGGGGATCGCCGTTCCGAACTTCGTCCTGGGGATGGTGCTCGTCGCGATCTTCGCGGTGTGGCTGGGATGGTTGCCCGCGACCGGGTACCGCCCGTTCAGCGCCGGACCCCTGGAGTGGGCCAGGTTCATGTTCCTTCCAGCCATCACGCTCGGCGTCGGGTTGCTGGCACAGCAGGTTCGGACCCTGCGGTCGTCGATGATCAAGGAGATGGACTCGGGCTACGTCCGCACCGCCCGCGCCAAGCACCTCTCGGAGCCGGTGATCGTCATCAAGCACGCGGCAAGGAACGCGTTGCTGCCGATCGTGACCGTCATCGGTCTCCAGATGAGCCGTGTCATCACCGGAGCGATCCTGGTCGAGCAGGTCTTCGCGATCC
>CAYXJD010000387.1:0-1825 GCA_964465225.1 uncultured Actinomycetota bacterium | reverse complement strand
CCCGGACTCCTCTCTGCTGGTCGCGGTGGTCGAACACCGCTGGGTCGAGATGATCGAGGCGATGGTCGCCGGGCTCGGGGCCGCCGTGGTCCGCGAGGAGTTGAAGGCCGACATCGCCGAGCAGCTGGATGCCGGTGGCAACGTTGCCTTCACCTTCGCGGCGAACGACACCGGCGTCGCCGGAGGTCGCATGGCGCAGGCCGCCGACGGTACGACCGAGGTGGCCGGGTTCCTGGCCAGCGATGACGGCATCCTGCTCACCGAGGCCGAACTGACGGCCGAGACGCTCCCCACGTCCGAGGTGCCCGAGGCGCCCACAGAGGCCGACGGCCGTCAGGAGCCCAGCGACACCCAGGGCTGAACTCGACGGAGCCGCCGCGGCGTCCTGGGCCCACCGGGGGCGGGGTACGCCGGGACGGCGCCGGCCACGGCGGCAGCGAGAGGTCCGTAGCGCCCGCGCAGGCTCGCGCGAGGCGCTCGCCCGTCGTCTGAAGCTGACGTCGATGTCAGGTCTAGGATGGCGGCCGGCGGGGCCGCATCCTCCGCTACTGGGTCACGGGACGCACCCCCGTGCCGACCGAGGAGTCCGTCGTGTTCGAACGCATCGCGATCGTCAACCGTGGCGAGCCGGCGATGCGCCTGATCCACACCGTCCGTGCGCTGCGTGAGGCCGACGGCACCGGACCCCGGACGGTGGCCCTGCACACCGCGGCGGAGCGGGACGCCATGTTCGTCCGGGAGGCCGACGATGCGGTGCGCATCGGTCCCGGTCCCGGCGAGCCAGTCTGGCCCCGCTCGCCCTACCTCGATCACGACGAGTTGGCGCGGGCGCTACAGGCCGCACAGGCCGACGCCGCCTGGGTCGGCTGGGGTTTCGTCGCCGAGCACGCGGACTTCGCCGATCGGTGCGAGCAGCTCGGGATCGCCTTCGTGGGCCCGACCGGGGACACGATGCGGGCGCTCGGGGACAAGATCGGGGCCAAGCAGCTCGCCGAGCGCTCCGGGGTCCCCGTCGCACCGTGGAGCAACGGCCCCGTCGATGACCTCGAGACGGCCCGCGAGCACGCCGGACGCATCGGTGTCCCCCTGGTGGTCAAAGCCACCGCCGGGGGCGGCGGTCGTGGTATCCGTGTGTGTCGGGACCTCGACCTGCTCGCTACCGCCTTCAGCCGGGCGCGAGCAGAGGCTGGTGCCGCCTTCGGCGACGAGACGGTGTTCCTCGAGCGCATGCTGACCGGAGCACGGCACGTCGAGGTCCAGATCCTTGCGGATGGCCAGGGCGGCGTGTGGGCCGCGGGGACCCGCGACTGTTCGCTGCAGCGCCGCAACCAGAAGGTGCTGGAGGAGTCGGCCTCCACGGCCCTGACGTCCGAACAGGACGCCGACCTGCGAACTGCCGCCATCTCCCTGGCGCGTGCGGCCGACTACCGCGGTGCCGGCACCGTCGAGTTCCTGCACCAGCCCGCCACCGGACTCACGACCTTCCTCGAGGTCAACACCCGACTCCAGGTCGAGCACCCGGTCACGGAACTGACCACGGGCCTGGACCTGGTCGAGTGGCAGCTACGGATCGCGGCCGGTGAACGACTCCCGGCAGCACCTCCGCCGGCCTCCTCCGGGCACGCGATCGAGGTCCGCCTCAACGCAGAGGATCCGGAGCGCGGGTTCGCCCCCGCCGCGGGCCGTATCGAACTGCTCACCCTCCCGGCCGGGCCGGGCATCCGGGTGGACACCGGGGTCGCGGAGGGGGACCGGATCGCCGCCGAGTACGACTCGATGGTCGCCAAGCTCCTGGCACACCGCCCCGCTCGGGACACCGCCATCC
>CAYXJD010000386.1:0-1848 GCA_964465225.1 uncultured Actinomycetota bacterium | reverse complement strand
GGCGGCCCAAGGCGCGCGGACGCGGGCGGCCCAAGGCGCGCGGACGCGGGCGGCCTGTGGATGGCCGTCGGCCGTGTCGCACGCCCCGGCTACAGTCGAACACATGTTCCCTTCGCTGACGCCGCTGGCCTGCTCGGACCGTCGACCGGTCCGCGGGCCGCGTGCCGCGTATCCGCGGCGGGTCGCGGCCCGGTCCCGTGTCGTGCTGGCCGCCTCCGACTCGGCGGACTACGAGCTGGCCGGCGCGAACGGAGGAACGCATGGGGGACACGAGCTGGCCGGCGCGAAGGGAGGAACTGATGGGGGGCACGAGTTGGCCACCGCCCTCGACACACTGCGGGAGCAGGTGTCCGGGCTGGCGGGCGTGGTGCCCGAGTGGGCCGACCCCACGCAGGTGGACGCCTGGTTGGCGTCGTTCCGGCGTCTGGAGGGCGCCGTCGCGGGCCTGAGGACCCGCCTGATCGGATGCGTGCAGAACTCTCAGGCCCACCAGGGCGGCGGCCACGCAGCACCCACCCACTACCTGAAAGAAGCGCTGGGGGTCTCGGGCCGGGAAGCCGCCCGGCAGGACAAGCTCGCTCGTGACCTGCGCGGACTGCCCCGCACCCAGCAGGCACTGACGGCCGGAGAGATCGGCCCTGAGCAGGCCCAGGCCATCGGACGCAGCGCCCGGCGCGGCGTGTTGGGCGATGCTGACCTCACAGAGTCGCAGCTGCTGCCACTGGCCCGCGACCGCGGGGCGGAGGACCTCTCGCAACGGATCCGACGGCTCGAACAGGAAGCCGACCGCACCAGCCTGGAATCGGCCGAACGACGCAACCACCGGCGGCGGCGCGCCAGCCTGGCCCGCCGCCGCGACGGTATGTGGGACCTGCGAGCTCTACTCACCGACGAGAACGGCGAAGCCCTCGCGACGGCACTGGATGCCCTGCGCACCTTCGACCCGCCCGGCACCCCCATCCCCCAGCAGCGCTCCCCTGAGCAACGCACCGCCGACGCGATCGCCGGCCTCGTGACCACCGCCACACGCAGCGGTACCACGCCCACCTCCGGCGGGGTGCTGCCCCAGCTCAACGTCGTCGTGCCGCTCGAAGCGCTCGATCCCGACGGCACGGCGGTCGGCGAGCTGGCCCACGGTGGCGTGCTGTCGGCAGGCGCCATCGAACGGCTGCTGTGCGACGCGAATCTGCGACGGCTGATCACCCGCGGGGACAGCGAGGTCCTCGACGTCGGCCGCACCCGACGACAGTGGTCGGTGGCGCAGCGCCAAGCGCTCCGGGTCCGCGACGGCGGCTGCCGCGGACCCGGCTGTGACCGGCCCGTAGCCTGGACCCACGCCCACCACCTCGTGCCCTGGTCCGACAACGGCCCCACCGCCGTCGATAACGGCCTGCTGCTGTGCTCCTTCCACCACCACCAGGTCCACGAAGGCGGCTGGACCGTCTCCCTCGACACCACCACCGGCCACGCCGAGTTCACCTCGCCCACCGGCCGCCACGTCACCACCCAGCCCCACCGGCCCGGCGGCCCACGCCACAGCGGCATCGGTCCCGCGCCCGGAACAGGCGCCGACGCAGAGCCCTCGCCACCGCGCGACGTGACCCCCTCGGCAGCACGCGCCGACGCCACCCCCTCGGCACGGCGCGACGTGCATGCCTCCGCCTCACCGCACATGGAGCCTTCGGGGCCTGCCCAGACACCAACCTCCCCCCACCGCGCGGGCCCGAACAGCGCGACGGCACCAGCCGGCGCCCGTCGACCACCACCCGGCGCCACGCGGCGGCCGCACCCGCCGCGCCCACACACGCCCGTCGACACCGACGACCACGACGCCGCCCGCGGCCCCAA
>CAYXJD010000385.1:0-1867 GCA_964465225.1 uncultured Actinomycetota bacterium | reverse complement strand
ACGGCGCGATCGGCGGTGCCATCGACGGCGGCGGCGTGCAGTTGGCCGGCCCTTGGCCATCTCAGGAACTCCACGCGGTTCGTGTCACACCCAGCACTCCGCCATGGGCCGACCTTGGACCGAGCACGGTCGACACCTGGAACGTTCGGTTGAGCGGACACATCGTACGGTAAGCTGTACCACCTCGGCCGGGGAGTCGTCCAGTCCGGAGCCCGCATGCTCGATGACCGCAGCGCAGGGGAGGGGTTGGCGCCGGGGGTACTCCGCCAACGGGTCGCGACGACGGTCCGTGACCTGCGGGCCAGCTCCGGACGGTCACTGGCGGATCTGGCGTCGGCCGCGGGGATCGCCAAGTCGACGCTGCACGCGATCGAGACAGGTGATGCCAACCCGGGTATCGAGACGCTGTGGTCCCTGGCGAACGCGCTCGGCGTGCCCTTCGGCGATCTGCTGGAGCCGCCTGCTCCCGCCGTGCGCGTGGTCCGTGCGGGCGAGGGACCCAAGGTCATCAGCGAGTCCGCGACGATGCAGGCGCACCTGCTGGCGACCACCGGCCATCGCGCCCGCGTCGAGATCTACGGTCTCATCCTGCAACCTGGTTCGAGCCACGACGCCCAGCCGCACACCGACGGCACGACCGAGCACGTCCTCGTCACCCGTGGTGGACTCGAGGTCGGGCCGCCGACCGCCGCCGTACGCCTGGAGCCTGGTGATCTGGCCTCGTTCTCCGGCGACCGAGCCCATACCTACCGGGCCCTGGTCGCGGACACGCAGGCCGTGCTGATCCTCGAGTACCCCTGAACCTCACCGCCGCGTGGACCCGGGATGACCGCGAGCCAGCCGGCCCACGGTCCGCTGCAGCCTCGTCATCGTGGTCGCGGACAGAGGTCGAGACCAGGGCGCACCTGCCCGTCGCTCCAGCGGTGCTGACGAACCCGTTGCTCTGGTGCGGCACCGCCCGGATGGTTGTGGTCGGGAGATCCGAGGTGCCGGAGCCCACCGGTACGGTCGGTCGACGATGAGCCTGCCGACACCGACCGCCACCCGACCGCCAGCGAACGCCATGCCACTGCGCGCCATGCGTGTCGTGGTCGCGTCACTGGCGATCGGCCTGCTGCCCACGTTCCTGGTGGGAGCGCTGTCCGTGCCGATCAGCGACGACCTCGACGTCGGGGCTGCGGCCATCGGCGCCGCGGTCTCCACCTTCTTCCTGGCTGCGGCTCTCACCTCGGTACCGGCCGGCCGACTGGTCGATCGCCACGGGGCCGTCTTCGGCTACCGGACAGGGCTGACCGGAGTGGGCATCGCCGCCGGGGCGGTCGGACTGCTGGCCGCCGCAGGCTGGCACCTCGTGGTCGCTTTCGCCTTCGCGGGCATGAGCCTTGCGTTCGTCGATCCGTCCATCGCAAGAACGATCACGGGATCGGTCGGCTGGCGTCGGCACGGGATCGCCTTCGGCGTGAAGGAGTCGGCCGTTCCGTCGGCGTCGATGCTCGCGGGGATCACCCTGCCGCTGCTCGGTGCGACGGTCGGCTGGCAGGTGCCCTTCCTGGTGGTCGCGGTGCTGGCGGTGGGCTTGGCCGCGCTCGTGCCCGGCAACATCGAGGTGGTCCGCTCACATCGCGGCCCGTCTCGGCCGGCGCCGGGTCCGTCCCAGGCAACACCGGAGCCTTCCCAGGCGACGCCGGACCCGTCCCAGACAACATCCGACCCGTCTCGGCCGGCGACGGAGCCGTCCCAGACAAGACCCGTGCCGTCCCAGGCGACGCCGGGCCCGACGGGGACGGCACGAGACGGATCCGTGGCGGCACCGGACCGGCCAGCGGCCACTGCCGAAGCCGACACCTCGGATCGATCAGGGTCCGCC
>CAYXJD010000384.1:0-1874 GCA_964465225.1 uncultured Actinomycetota bacterium | reverse complement strand
GTCTACGAGCGGGCAGTGGCCACGGCTGGTGCCCTGGCGGCCGCGGGCGGCCTGATCGACCTGGACGCGGTCGTCGATGAGGACTGATCCGTTGGCCGCTTCCACCGCCCGCCAGGTGCCGGCACCCGGGTTGCGTGAGACGGCCGACATCTGGTTCGACACCGAGCGTGATCCCGTGGTGGTGTGGGATGCGGCGGGCCGCCGCTTCGAGCTGCGGGACCCGTTGGAGCCCGCCCACGCCCTGGCCTTGGTCACCTACCCGAGCGGCGTCGATGATCCGCAGCGGGTGGCCAGGGTCCTGGCCGAGGGCCTGGCCGCCTGTGACTTCCCGCCGACCGGCGACGGCGCCGCGGCGAGCCACGTCGCCAGCGCCCTGCGCGTGGCAGGCCTGGAGCCCCCGCGATGAGGGTACGCAGCCGAGCTCACCGGTCACGGTCGCGGGTGCCGGACGCGCGCCCCATCCGGGAGATCAGGGCACGGTAGAGCGGGGTGGCGGCGTGACGGGCGACCACCGCTGCGCGGTACCACCGTGGCACCGTCCGTTCGGCGACACCCGACAGGATGACGTCGTGCACGGCGCGGGCGACGTCCTCCGGCGTCCCCACCAGGCCGCGCAAGCGCCCGGCACGCAGGCTGGCCTTCGGGAAGCCCTCCGTGTGGATGAACCCCGGGTTCAGTTCACACACCGTGATGCCGCGGCGCGCCCACGACAGCCCGGTGGCCTCGCTCAGGCCGACCAGCCCGAACTTGCTGGCGGCGTAGCCGGCGGGCCCGATCCCGAGCTTGCCTGCCACCGATGCCACGTTGACCACGCGTGAGGGCGCCGAGGATCCCAGCAGTTCGACGAAGGCGGCCATGCAACGGATCGGACCGGCCAGGTTCACCTCGATCGTGTGCAGGGTGTCGTCGAGGTCGTCGCGGGTGCGGAAGCTGCCGCCGGGGACCCCGGCGTTGTTGACCAGCACGTGACAGGCCCCGTACTCGTGCGCCACCCACGCCGCCAGAGCATCGACCGCGTCCTGCTGTGTCACGTCGGCGACGTAGGGCCGGATCCCCGGGTGCGCCCGTGCCAGGGCCTCGAGCCGGTCCTCCCGGCGGGCGACCGCGACGACGGTCATGCCGAGCCCGGCGAGTCGCGCGGCGGTCGCGGCGCCGATGCCGCTGGACGCACCGGTGACGACCGCGACCTTGCCGCGGGGTTCGAAGCTCACGTGTCCTCCTGGTTCCGCCACGGGCACGCGGCCGTGGTCACTCGTCGAGGGTGGCGAGTTCGCGCTCGAGGAGCGCGATACGCGCCATGAGCGCGTCCCGCCCCCCGGCGCCGTGGTGCGGTGGTGTCTCCACCAGGTGCCGCCGCAGATCGGTCAGCTCAGCACGGATCGCGCTCCGCGGCCGCGGGGGCGCCCCGGCCCGAGTCCCCGTCCGAGCCGGTGTCCCGACCGGTGTCCGGGCTCGCGTCGGGCCGCCGTGCGTCGAGTGGTCCGTCGCCACGTCGAACCTCTCCTGTTCCGCCCGGACGCCACGCTACCGCCGCTGCGCGCGCCCCGCGCCGCACCTCGACGCGCTGGGAACGCTCGCTAGCGTGCGCGCTGTGAGCATCCGGACGCCCCTGTTGACGCGACCCTTCCGCCTGGTCGTGGCCACGACGCTGGCCTCCTTCCTGGCGTTCGGCGCGACGCTGCCGGTGTTGCCGCGTTACGTCGTGGACGAGCTCGGGCGGGGTCCGGGCGGGGTCGGCGTCGTCTTCGGCGTCCACGCCCTGGCCGCGGTGTTGGTCCGTCCGGTCATCGGACGTGTCGGCGACGCCCTCGGCCGCCGCGTGCTGATCGGCGGTGGCGGTGTGCTCACCGCGCTGGCCCTGTTCGCCCACCTCG
>CAYXJD010000383.1:0-1880 GCA_964465225.1 uncultured Actinomycetota bacterium | reverse complement strand
CCGCCCTGGTGGGGGCAGCGGTTGTCGAGCAAGCCGTACACCCCGCCGACGTGGGTGGCCGCGTAGCTGCGGTGGTCGACGGTGATCGTGCTCACCCGGCCATCAGGGAGTTGGTCGAGCTCCAGCACCTTGTGCCAGGTGGCGGCGTCCTCCGGTGCAGCCGGGCTCTCCTGGGAGGGTTCGGGGGGGACGGGGGTCTCAGCCACGGGAGCTCCGTTGGTCGGTTCGCCGGCGCCATCCTGTCACGGACGGCCATCACCCGCCCGACAACCCGTCTCAGCAACGATCCCCTCCATCAGGGGGCGGGCCGGACCTCGCTGCGCGGGGCAGGGGACCGACCATCCACGGCGAGGGAGTGCGGGCGCGTGTCGCCGAGCGGAAGCTGCCCCGAGCTCGTAGAGCCGGACGCCCCTTTGCTCACCCGCGGCAGGTCTGGTTGAGTGGCCTCGTGGTCACCGGCAACGGTGGCCGCAGACAACCGAACACCGAACACCATGAGCAGGGGAAGTCCGGTCGGATTCCGGCGCTGACCCGCAACCGTAGGTCGCCCACGCACCCGCCGTCCCGCCAGGGACCCGGGGGACGTGCCAGGCGACGAGTCGGGATACCTGCACGTGGCGAGCGGCTCCATCCACCGTCGAGGTCTGCGGGGCGGAGCCCGGGCGAAGCCCGCCCGAGCGTCCGTCCTCCCGAGTACACGCAGCGCGCGTGTCCGGGGGGACGTCGTCGTCTCCGGGTGGCTGTACGGCCGGCACCGTCTCGGACCGCTCCCGAGAGGCACCCACGTGGTTCGTACCACCGCCCGATCCGCCGCCAGCAGCCTGGCGGTCCTCCTCATCCTGACGCTGCTCATCGTGGTGGCCGGTCCCGGTCCGGCGTCCGCCCAGACGACGCCGACCGATGACCCCGGCGAGGCCGCAGCGGGGTGGCTGGTCACCGCGTTGACCGACGACCCGGCCGTCGGCAGCGACTTCGGTCCGAGTGCCGGGCCGACCATCGACGTGCTGTTCGCGCTGGCCGCCACCGGGGTCGCTGCGGGCACGATCGAGGACATCGCCGACTGGCTGGTCACCCAGGCCCCCGGCTACACCCAGGGCGCCGGCTTCGACGCGGACGACGCCGCCTACGCCGGTGCCAGTGCGAAGCTGGCGCTCGGCATGCTGGTCATCGACCGCGATCCGCGTGCCGTCGGCGGGATCGACCTGATCGACCAGCTGCTCTCGCTCGAGGTGACCGACCCCGCCGAGGGCATCGTCGGCCGCTTCGGCGACCGCAGCGACTTCGGAGACTTCTCCACGCCGCTGACCCAGTCGCTCGCGCTGCTGGCGCTGTCCCGAGTACCCGGTGCCGCGCCCTCCCCTGCGTCGATCGCGGCGTTGGTCGACCAGGCCTGCGATGACGGCGGGTTCCCCTCACAGTTCGCTCCCGACACCTGTACCTCGTCGGTCGACACGACCGGTTTCGTCGTCCAGGCCCTGGACGCCGTCGGTGAGGACGCCGCCGCGTCGGCGGCGGTCGCCTGGCTGGGGAGCGTCCAGGCGGCCGATGGCAGCTTCGCCTCGCCGGACGGCACCAACACCAACTCCACAGGCCTGGCCGCCGTCGCCCTGTCCGTCGGCGGTGCGACGGACGCCGCAGCCGCGGCCGGGCAGTGGATCGTCTCCCAGCAGGACGGGTGCGACACCGACAGCCCGGGGGCGATCCCGTTCAACCAGCAGGAACGGGGATCGGTCGAACTGGCCAGTGCCCAGGCAGCGGTCGGCCTGGTCGGCGAGAGCCTGGCCACGCTCAGCAGCGCTGGGGCACGCGACGAGGTCCCGACGCTGGCGTGCGAACCGGAGCCGGAACCGCAGCCCGAACCCGAGCCCGAACCGGAACCG
>CAYXJD010000382.1:0-1891 GCA_964465225.1 uncultured Actinomycetota bacterium | reverse complement strand
AGATCGTTGCGACGGTGAGCACGAAACCGAGCGCGAGCTGCAGCGTGACCGCCGTGCCCACGTAACGCTGATCCGCGACATCGGTGACGATCGTGGAGAACAGCGCGGAGTCCGCGATCACGCTGACCCCCCAGATCAGCCCGACGGCCAGCACCAGCCACGGTGAGCGGCCGAAGGTCAGCCCGATCGCGACCGCGGACGCCCCCGACCAACCCAGGGCGCCCGCCGCCGTGCGTGGCCGGCCGGCGCGGTCGGCGCGCGCGCCCCCGAGGACCGCCCCGAGCGCACCGATGGCGATCACGGCGAAGGCCGCCAACGCCGCCCAGCGCTCGGCGCCCACGACCCCGCTGCGTTCGAAGGAAGCCAGCAGGAAGCTCCCGATCCAGGCCCACATGGCGTACAGCTCCCACATGTGCCCGAAGTAGCCGAAGGAGGCCAGACGAACGCGACGGTCGCCGAGGACGCGCAGGGCCGCCCGGGGATCGAACCGGGCCACGGGGAAGCGGAAGGGGCCATCGGGGACCCGCAGCGCGAGACCGCCCCCGAGCACGGTGGTCACCGAGGTCGCTACCACGACCATGCGCCAGTCCACCCCGCCGCCGGCACGGATCAGGTGCGGCAGCGCTGAGCCGACCGTGAGTGCGCCCGTGATCGTGCCCAGCGCGAAGCCGCGCTCCGCCCGGTACCAGGTCGACATCGCCTTCATCGCCGGGGGATAGACCCCCGCGAGCGCGATCCCGGTCACCAGGCGCCAACCGATCGCGCCGGTGGCGGAATCCACCGTCAACAGCGCCAGGTTCGCACCCGCGGCCACCAGTGCGCCGACCGCCATCACGACCCGGGGAGCGAAGGTGTCGGTCAGCGACAGCGTGGCGCTCGCCAGCGCGCCGACCACGAACCCGACCTGCACGGCGATCGTGACCCACGCCGCCGCGCTCGGTCCCAGGTCCCAGACCTCGCGCAGCTGGGGGACGACCGCTGCAGCGGAGAACCAGGTGCTCATGGCCAGGAGCACGGCCACGGCCAGCTGCAGCAGCGCCCGCCGCCGATCCCGCTCCGCGCGCTCCACCGCCGTCGCCCTCCAGCTCGACCTCCGCTGTGCCGAACCAGCCGGACCCCCAGTCCATTCCGCGCGGATCTCGACGCGTCCCACGCGGGAGCGGGGAAGCAGCGGCAGGTGGCGCGGGTCGGCCCGTTACCAAGACATCGACACCGGAGGATCCATGACCAGCGTCCGCCACCACACCACCATCGACGTCCTACCCCACGGTGACAGCGCGCTCGTCCTCTACTCGACCGACGTGGAACCCGCCGAGGCCGCGGTGCAGATGGACGCGGTGCTCGGTGCCGGGCTCGAGGGTCTGCGCCAGCACCTCGAGAGCTGATCGCGGCCGCGGCCTCCTCAGGCCGGCGGGTGGAGCAGCGCATCCCGTCGCTGACGGAACCAGTCGAGCAGCACGGCCTGCGGGTCGGGTTCGACGGCGAGCGCGCCGGCGGTGATGCTCGCGCCTGGCAGGACGGGAGCGTTCCACCGCGGATCGCCGGCAACCATCCGGCTCGGCACCCACGGCACGACGTAGGCGTAGGGCGTGGCGATCGTGTCGTCGCCGGGTGAGAGGCCGTAGGAGGCCCGGCGGTCCCCACCCAACAACTCGATCCCGATGTCGAAGTGCTCGGGCCACAACGTCGGGACGCCGGCATCGGTAGAGACGGGATCGTCGACCAGCTCGCCCAGCACCCGAGTGCCCAGGCTGGACCAGCTGCCGAGCCAACCCGCGGCGCCCGGATCGATCGGCAGTGGCGTCTCGGCGGGCACCGCGGCGGGTGGATCGTGGAGCCCGGGCTGCTCGCCCCACCGCGGCGGACCGACCTCGCCGAGCACCCAGGCCTG
>CAYXJD010000381.1:0-1902 GCA_964465225.1 uncultured Actinomycetota bacterium | reverse complement strand
CGCGGAGGATCTCCGTGCCGTCCGCCTCGACCTTCAGGTCGCGGATCTCGAGGTCAGCCATGGGATGTGCGCTTTCGTGTGGGAGGTCTGCAGGTGGTGGGTGGATCGGGCCGGACGCCGCAGCGCCGGTGGTGGCTCACGGGGTGAGGCTCAGTGGGAGGGGAAGGGCGCTCCGTTGCTGGCGACGCTGGTATCGACGACGACCTCGTCGCCATCGCGGCGGACCTCGAAGGTCGGGACGGGGCGCATGGCCGGCAGCGATGAGGGTCGTCCGTCATCGAGGTCGAACGTGGAGCCGTGCAGGGAGCACTCCACGCCGTTGCCCCAGACGGTGCCGCCATCGGCCAGCGACCACTGCTGGTGGGAGCAGGTGTCGTGGATCGCCTTGACCTGCTGTCCGAGGCGCACCAGACACACCGGCACCCCATCGACGTCGAGACGGACCGGCTGGCCCTCCTCGAGCGCGGAGAAGCGAGCGTGCGGCTCACTCATCGTGGTGATCCTTGAGGCCGGCGTCGTTCACCTGGAACCGCGACAGGTCGGCGGCGGCGATGCGCTCGTCGATCTCGGTGAGCGCGGCCTCCTCGACCCCGGGCAGGGTGACCTCGGCGAAGGCCTCGCGGAAGAACCCGGTGACGATCAGGCGCAGGGCCTCCTCGCGGGGGATGCCGCGCGAGGTGAGGTAGTACAACTGCAGGGCATCGATCTGCCCCGTGGCCGACCCGTGCCCGGCGACGATGTCTGCGCACTCGATCTCCAGGAACGGCGTCGCGTCGGCGCGCGCCCCCTCGGTGAGGATCAGCGACTTGTTGTTCTCATCGGTGTCGGTGCCGACCGCGTCCTTGTGGACGAAGATGTTGCCGCGGAACACCGTGCGGCTGTGCCCCTGGAGCGCCCCCTTGAACAGCACGTCCGAGGTCGCGTGGGGACTGAGATGACGGACGTAGGGCTGGAGGTCGAACCACTGCCCCTCGTCGGCGAAGTACACCCCCAGCGGCCGGGTCTCCGCGCCCGGACCGACGAGGTCGGTCTCGGGAAGGAAGCGCACGGTGCGCCCGCCCACCGTCACCGACAGGTGCCGGATGCGGCTGTCGCGGTGGGCCTGGACCTTCTGGAGCGCCAGGTGGTCGACGTGGTCGCCCCAGCGCTGGAAGGAGACGACGTCGAGCTGCGCCGCATCGTGAGCGACGACCTCGACGACCTCGTCCACCAACGCGTCGGTGTCGACCTCCGAGGTGTGCTCCAGGTACAAGCTCGCTCGGGCGTGGTGACCGAGCACGGCCAGGACCCGGGGCAGGTGCGCCCCGCCCGCCGTCGCGTGCACCTGGATCACGATGGGGGTGTCGAGCTCGACCTCGGCCGGCACGGAGACGAACACCCCCGCGGTCCATGCCGCATCGCTGACGGTGATGGTCCGATCGGCGTCACCGCCCGTTCCCTCGCGGTTCGAGCTGGTCAACGAGCCGAGCGCCGGCTCGACCAGGTCCGCATGTTCTGCTGCGGCGGTGGACAGGTCGGTGACGACCACCCCGAGCTCCGCCAGCGAGCTCGGGACGGTGACCTCGACGAGTGCGCCGTCGACGATCCGCGCGACGGCCACCTCCACCTCGAGGTCGGCGGTGAAGGATGCGGGGGCGTCGAGACCACCACCGGTCACGATCTCCCGCTCGACGTCGATGCGCTGCGCGAAGGGGGTGGAGCGCCAGAACTCGTCGGCGCGGCTGTCGGGCCACGCCTGGTCGAGCGTGCGCTTGTAGGCGGCGAGCCGCCGGTCACGCAGCCACGACGGCTCGCCGGCCGCGTCGCTGGCGCCGGTGAGCGCCTCCTCGGTGAGTGCGGTCAGGGTGGTCATCCGATGGCGCCTTCCATCTCGAGCGCGATCAGGCGGTTCAGCTCGACGGA
>CAYXJD010000380.1:0-1909 GCA_964465225.1 uncultured Actinomycetota bacterium | reverse complement strand
CTGGACCTCCCCCCTGCAGCCGGACACCCTGGATGACAGGATGTCCGCATGGGACACAACGATGAGAGACGACAACCAAGGCCGCGCCGGAAGTTCTCGGACGAGTTCAAACGTGACGCGGTCGACCTGGTGCTGACCACCGGACGGCCGATCGCGGAGGTCGCCGCCGAGCTCGGGGTGTACGACTCCACGCTCGGGAACTGGGTTCGCCAGCACCAAGAGCAGCAGCAGGCGGGCAGTGCCGTCAGCCCGGACGAGCGGGCGCGCCTGAAAGAGCTTGAGGCGGAGAACGCCAAGCTTCGGGTGGAGCGTGATCTGCTCAAACGAACCGTGGCCTTCTGGGTGAAGGAGTCGCCACAGTGATCCGTTATCGCTGTGTGGCCGCCCGGAAGGCCGAGGGGTTCAACGTCGTCGACGCGTGTGCCGCGGCCGATGTGTCACGTTCTGCGTTCTACGCCTGGCAAGCCGCGGGCGAGGGTCCGACCGCGGCCGAGTGGGACGAGGCGCTGCTGATCGATCAGATCCGTGAGCTGCACCTCGCGTCGAACGGCACCTACGGTGAGCCGCGGATGACCGCTGAGCTGGCCGACAAGGGGTGGGTGCTCAACCGCAAGCGCACCGCGCGGCTGATGCGCCAAGAACGCCTCCGAGGGCATCGTCCGCGGCGGCGGCGGTCACTGACCAAAGCGGACGAGGGCGCGCCGCCGATCCCGGACCTGGTGGGCCGCCAGTTCAACCCGGAACTGCTCGACACCATCTGGTGTGGCGACATGACCTACATCCGCACCGGCGAAGGATGGCTGTACTTGGCGACCGTGATCGATCTCGCGTCACGCCGCCTGATCGGCTGGTCGATGGGCACGCGCCACGACGCCACGTTGGTCGTCGACGCACTCAAGATGGCGGTCGCTACCCGTGGCCGCCGCAAGATGGACGGCACGATCTTCCATCACGACCGCGGCTCGGAGTACACCTCCGACGCGTTCCGCACCGCCAGCAAAGATCTCGGCATCACCCAGTCGTCGGGGCGGACCGGCTCGTGCCTCGACAACGCCGTCGCCGAGAGCTTCTTCGCGACCTTGAAGGTCGAGCTGCTCCACCGCATCGAGCTACCCACCCGCGCGGTTGCCCGCCAGGCGATCTTCGTCTGGGTGCACACCTACAACCACCGGCGGCGCCACTCCACGATCGGGATGATCCCACCCGCCGTCTACGAACAGCAGCACCGTCAGACCCAACCGCTACCGTCAACGGTGGCCGCATAAGCCGGTGTCCGGCACGCGGGGGGAAGTCCATCGACCGCGACGCGGGTGCGCTCCCGGTTGTCGACCAGGTCCTTGTCGATGCGGCGGATCTGGACGATGAGCTGGCGGGCGACGTGCTTGCGTTCGGTCTCTATGGGACTGCGTGGCCGCACCCGGGACAGGACCTTGCTGGCCGCCTGCGCGGACAGCGACGTCGGCGCACCACCGGCCACGAGATCGCGCAGGTGGCGGTGCAGCCGATTGATCGCCTGACGGCGCTGTTGGGCCAGTTCATCGCGTCGATCGGCCAGCAGGCGCAGCACCGCGGTGTGATCGTCGGCCACGACCTGGCGCAGATCGTCACGGGCAGCAGCGATCTCAGCGACGCTGAGCGCGTCGATGCCGTCGGTCTTGCGGCCGTGTCCGGTGCGCAGCAGTCGGGCCCTGGCCGCCAGGGTGGCGGGCACCTCGATGACGGTCTCGCCCGCCGCGACCAGCTCCCGGCCAGCAGCCGTCCAAGGCCGTCACTGCCCTCGATCGCCCACCTTCTGGCTCCTGGCCAGGCCGAGGCCCAGTCCAGCAGCGTGACGGTCATCTGCGTCGAGGCGCACACCTCGAGCTCGCCGAGCCTGCGCCGGTCGGCGTCGATCGCGACGGCGGTGTGG
>CAYXJD010000379.1:0-1924 GCA_964465225.1 uncultured Actinomycetota bacterium | reverse complement strand
AGGCGCCTCCTTCGCCGCTGGCACGGTCGCGGTGGCCGGTGTCGCCTGGTCAGATGAGGACGGTGTCAGCGCGGTCGAGGTTTCCGTCGACGACGGACCCTGGCAGGACGCCGAGGTGGCCGACGAACTGGCGTCCACGAGCTGGCGACAGTGGCGGTTCGCCTGGGACGCGACCGAGGGCGACCACCGGCTGCAGGTGCGCGCCTTCGATGCCGACGGCCAGCCCCAGACCGCCATCGAGACGCCACCGGCACCCGACGGCGCCACCGGCCGCCACACCATCCGGGTCACCGTCACCTGACGCCGGCTCCACGCAACCGCCTGCACGTCAACGAGGGGAGGCCGGCACGCTCCCTGCTGGGCACGGCTGCAAACATCGTCGGCAGCAACAGACCCACCTCGTCCGGGTTGGCCGGCGGTGCGTCGGCGAAGGTGTAGGGCCAGAGGTCGGTTCATGATGGACTCGCAGTCGGTGACTGGGTCGCCTTCGGCTGGGAGCGGACCGGAGTGGGAGCAGCCTCTGAAGAGCGCGCCAGCCTCCTGCGCACGGTGACGCGCGCAGACCTGTGTCAGTCGGCGGTGCAGCCGTGCTGGCGAGACGGGCCCTCAGCCTCGCCCGCTAGCGTCGAGTCGTTGCCCTCCCACAGCATCCTCTTGCTGTGCCGTCTGAGCACGGCTTGCGTTGCATACGTTCCATATTGACACCTAAAGGTATCATTATGTACCGTTTGGGTGTCATCTCGGCGGCCCTTCTGGAGCAATTATGTCTCTTGTCAACCCGCGAAACCCGGCCGAGGCCACCGATGGACTCGCGACGCTCACGGCCTGCGCAACGGCGGTCGCCGCCTTGATCTACGCCCTCAACGTCGCCTCTGTTTTCGTTTCCGAGGGGGCCGCTGACGTCTTCGGGTACGTCCAGATCGGTGGCGCGGTCCTGATCGGGGCCGCCTACCTTCCCCTCCTGATCGTTCTCAAGCTGCGCGGCGGCCAGCCCGCCGGTCGCGGAACCAGCCCGGGTTATCTCAGCGCGCTGTTCCGTCAGGCGGGGTTGACGGCCTTCTCACTCACCATCGCGTTTCTGGTGTTGCTGAGCGTGTTCGGTGAGTCGTTCCTGACGCGCTTCTCCGCGGAGCGGTCGATCGATCTGATGTTGGCGTTCGGTCTTGCGAGTTTCTCGCTCGCGTTCTTCGTCATCAACCGGTTCAGCCGCCTCGGTGAGGAGGCAGGAGGAGCGTGAGCGCGCCGCTGACGAACCGCATCCGCGTCCTTCGCGCCGAACACGCCATGAGTCAGGCCGATCTTGCAGCGGCCATCAACGTGTCGCGCAAGACGATCAGCACGGTCGAGGTCGGCCGCTTCGTACCGTCGACCGTGATCGCGTTGAAGATCGCGAAGCACTTCGGTGTCGCTGTCGAGGAGGTGTTCAGTCTGACGGAAGAGGCCTGAACGCGCCCGGCACCGGGACGGTCGCCACGCAGCATGGCTATCACGAGCTCGCTTCCTCCATGCTCGCGACGACGTGGCTTCATCGGCGATGTGCGGCGGCAGGGCGACGATGACCTCGCGGAGCATCCGACAGCGTTCAGCGCGGGGCCGATCGATGGGCGAGGTGCGTCTCCGCTCAGGCCATCTCGGAACGACCGTGCCTGTCTTCTGGACTGATGCCTCCAACTCGGAACAGCGCTCCCACTCTTCCGAGTTGCTCGGGTCGCCGTCACTCGGCTGATCGCTCATCCCGCGCTCGGACGGCCCGGCCGAAGTCCCCGTTCTGGGTGGGCACGAGCGGTGCCCGTCGCAGTTGAAGCCGCACACAACCACCGCCTGGGCGGGGCCGATCCGACGTTGCCGGTGGCCACCCAACGGCACGACTGGTACAACATGTGGGACGGAGGTGGACGATGCCATCGATGTTGCCCACGACCCC
>CAYXJD010000378.1:0-1934 GCA_964465225.1 uncultured Actinomycetota bacterium | reverse complement strand
TACACGGCTCTGAACACTCTTTCCCTACACGACGCTCTTCCGATCTTCGCCGAGGGCCGCTTCCCGGTGGAGCTGGTGCGGCGCATGGGCCAGCTCGGGCTGTTCGGCCTGCCCTTCCCCGAGGAGGTCGGTGGCCTCGGCGGCGATTACCTGAGCTTCTGTCTGGCCATCGAGGAGATCGGTCGTGTCGATCAATCGCTCGGCATCACCCTGGAGGCCGGGGTCGGGCTCGGTGCGGCGCCGATCGCGGAGTTCGGGACCGAGGAGCAGCGCCGGCGCTACCTACCTCGGCTGTGCCGGGGCGAAGCCTTGGCCGGCTTCGGTCTGACGGAGGCCGGTGGCGGCTCGGACGTGATGGGCGCGACCCGGACCCGGGCGGTCCGCGACGGTGATGACTGGGTGATCGACGGCACGAAGCAGTTCATCACGAACTCGGGCACGGAGCTGACCGAGTTGGTCACCGTCACCGCGCTGACCGGCGGCGGCGAACTGACGGCGATCATCGTGCCCACCGACACCCCCGGGTTCGCCGTGTCGCCGCCCTACCGCAAGGTCGGTTGGCACGCCTCCGATACCCGCGAGCTCACCTTCGCCGGCGTCCGCGTCCCCGTCGCCAACACCCTCGGCGAGGAGGGCCAGGGGCTCCGGCAGTTCCTCAAGACCCTCGACGACGGGCGCATCGCGATCAGCGCCCTGGCCGTCGGCCTGATCCAGGGCTGCGTCGACGAGTGCGTGCGCTACGCGCAGGAGCGTGAGGCCTTCGGACGTCCGATCGCCGCCAACCAGGCGATCGCGTTCAAGATCGCCGACATGGAGGTGGCGGCGCAGACCGCCCGGCAGATGTACCGCTACGCCTGCCGACGCAAGCAGGCCGGTCTGCCGTACAAGCGCGAAGCCTCGATCGCCAAGCTGTACAGCTCGGAGGCCGCGGTCACCGCGGCGCGCGAGGCGACCCAGGTCTTCGGCGGGATGGGCTTCACCACCGAGACCCGTGTTGGCCGCTTCTACCAGGACGCCAAGATCCTCGAGATCGGCGAGGGCACCAGCGAGGTGCAGCGGATGCTGATCGGTCGCGATCTGGGTCTGTGACCCGACCGGTCCGGTTCGCGTGGCGTCCGCGAACCCCGTCCGGATGCGGCACCCTGAGCAGCTCAAGGCTCGTCCTGCCCCCGCCACACGGAGATGACCGTGGCCGACCGCTATACCTCGCAGCTCGCTCTGGTGCTCGACGCCCCCGTGGACGACGTCGAGGTGGTGGTGCGCGCGGCGGGGCACCTCGGCGACATCGATCGGGCCGCGCCCGCCGGCGGCGACGGGGCCGTCGCGCAGGAGGTGCAGTGGGGCGGGCGCATGCAGAAGGCGGTCGTGCGGGCCGTCCGGGACGCCGACCGACCGCATCTGCGTACCGAGGCCTACCTCGGTGAGGACGGCCTCGAGGGGGGCATGCAGCGCCAGGCCAAGCTGCTGCAGGCACTCGCCCGACAGCTGCCCGACCGCGTGGAGGGTGTGCGCGATCTCAGCGCCCGGATCGAACGGGACACGGCCTGGATCCACCGCGTGGCGATCGGCGCGGTCGAGCACGAGGACGGCATCGTGACGGTGGTCGACGGTGAGGGCACGCGGTGGGTCCGCACCCACGGAGCGGCCCGGTTCGACGTTCCCGACCTGGAGCTGTACGGCTGCACCCGCGCCCAGGCGGAGGTGGCCGGCCCGCTGCTGGCACACGTCCACGAGCAGTTGCTCGCCGGGGGCCTCAAGGCAGCGCTGTCGCTGCCGGACGGGACGCCGGTCTACCTGGTGCCGGTCAGGGATGCCTGGCAGCACGTCCCGCTGGACTGGCCGGGCGTCGGCCGCGCCGGGAAGGATCGCGGCCCCGGACTGGATGGACCGCGCGCCACGCTCTCCGTCCTGCATCCGCCGCGCTTCGGCCGGTA
>CAYXJD010000377.1:0-1946 GCA_964465225.1 uncultured Actinomycetota bacterium | reverse complement strand
ACCGGCGGGGGCACCATGACGGTCACGGTCCTCTTCAAGGGCTTCGGACCGACCCCCTGGCCTGCGACCTGGACCTGGAGCGGCACGATCGGCTACTGACCGCCACGATCGGCTCGTGCAGGCCACCATCAGTCATCAGACAGCGAGGTGAGCCCCAGGACGGCAGACCAATGCCTCGGCGCTCGGCCTCCCGGTCACGTGACCGGGAGGCCGACGCGAGGAAGGATCTCGTTCCGGCGCACGCATGGTCCGGCGGTTCACGGCGAGTGCGCTCAGCCCTGCCTGACCGATATGCGCAGAGGGGGCGTTGCCGCCTGGTGGATGCTCGGCGGCCTACGGTCTCGGCTCATGGCGCACCGCGCGGGGATGCCGGCAGATGGCAGCGGCACCGTCCGCGGCGCAGCCCGCCGGCCGAGCGACGGGACACGGCTACGGGGATGTTCGTCCACGGCGCCGACGTCGACGGGGCACCCGACCGGTCGTCCTGGTGATGCACGCGCCGGAGGCGGGCTCCCGCCACCGGCGCATGCTCACAAGCGTTCGACAGCGTGCTTCTCGTCGCGCAGCAGCACGTCGATGGCGGTGTGGGCGTCCTTCAACGGCAGCTGTACCAGCCACACCGCGTCGGAGGGGTGTACGACCTCGGCGTCCTCGAAGCCCTCGCGACGGAGATGGTCGGCAGCCGTCTCGGCTTCCTTCGAGTCGAGGTAGCTGCCCACGGTCGTCGCTTCGTGCCAGCGGTCCATGGTTCCTCCGATACTCGGTCCGTTACCGTCGACGATACTGGCGCCCCACTTCTCAGGCCACCGCCGCCACGGGGTCACGTTCCCAGACGTACCGGGCCGCTGGTCGACGCTGCTGCCGTCCGGCACCGGCGGGTCAGTCGAGGGACCACACGGCGGTGAGCTGCACGGTCACGTCCTGGGTCCCGGGCTGCACCGGCACGGACGCCGCATCGGCCTCCTCGATCCGTGTCGGGGCCGACGGTCCGGCCACGGCCCCGTGCTCGCGGATCGACACCAGCGCGCCGAGCTCGCGGTCGGCCAGCGAGGCGTACTGCTCGGCCTTGCTGCGTGCGTCGGCGAACGCCTGCTCCCGGGCGGTCTCGAGCAGCGGCTCCGGCTCGGACAGCTCGAAACGAACGCCGCGGATGCGGGCCACGTCACCGGCCGCGTCGCCGACCGCCGCGAGGACCGCCCCGGCTTCATCGACCGCCCGGATCCGGACCTCCAGGACGTTCACGGCGACGATCTGGGGCGCCGCGACCGGTTCCTGCGCGCCGGGCTCCGGCGGTGGCCGATCGCGCTCCTCCCGGAGCGAGATCTCCCGGGTCTGGATGTCCTCCTCGGCGACGCCCGCGTCCTGGAGGGCGGCGATCACGTCAGCGGCACGGGCGCTGGCGGTCTCGAGGGCGCGATCGGCCGAGTCGGCCGTCACCTCGACCCCCACCGTCGCACGGACGACATCTGGCTCGCCGCTGGCCTCTCCCTGCCCGACGACGGTGACCGTGTCCGTGAGCGGCGCACCCTCCGCCGTCTGGGCATCGGCGGCGGTCAGCCCGGCCGGGGCGCTGGTGGCAGCCTGGTCGTCGTCACCGTCGCCAGTGCAGGCAACCAGGGCGACGGCCGCGATCCCGAGCGCGAGCATCCGGATGACCATGGCGACCTCCTTGCGGCATGGGATCGGGGGATGTGACCGATCGGCTCCCACGGACCCGCGGACCCGAGCCGACCACAACCCGACCGTAACGGTGCCCCGGGGGTCACCGACGGTGTCCGCACGGGCGGGTGATGGCCGATCACCGCCGTATGCCTGCGTCCCTTCGGTCAGGGTGTGGTCACCACGCCTGCGTAGCCTGGAGACAGCGACACAGAGCTGACAGTGCGCTACAGAGCGCTGCCACGGCGCCAGTGAGCGCTCGCGCGTCCACTCTCCGAGAGGTCGGT
>CAYXJD010000376.1:0-1948 GCA_964465225.1 uncultured Actinomycetota bacterium | reverse complement strand
GGCAGCGCCGCGAACCCGGTCGCCTGCTCGAAGGCCCAGGCCGCCCGGTACATCAGGTCGTCCCGCTTGAGCGGGGCCATGAGCTGCAGGCCCACGGGCAGCGAGGTGGTGGGATCGTCGGGGGCAGCGGCCAACCCGGCCGGCAGTGACAGCGCCGGGATGCCGGCCAGCGACGCCGGCACGGTGGCGACGTCGTTGCGGTACATCGCCAACGGGTCGGCGGTCTTGTCGCCGAACCGGAAGGCCACCGACGGCGAGGTCGGACTGACGAGCACGTCGACCTGCTCGAACGCGCTCCGGAAGTCCTCGGCGATCAGGGTGCGCACCTTGGAGGCCTGCAGGTAGTAGGCGTCGTAGTAGCCGCTCGACAGGGCGTGGGTCCCGATCATGATCCGGCGCTTGACCTCCGGACCGAACCCGGCGGCGCGGGTCGCCGCGTTCATCTCCTCGGCCGTGGGCGCGTCGACCCGCAGCCCGTAGCGGACCCCGTCGAAGCGGGCGAGGTTCGACGAGGCCTCCGAGGGGGCGATCAGGTAGTAGGCGGGCAGCCCGTAGGACGCGTGGGGCAGGGACACCTCGACGATCTCCGCCCCGAGGCCCGCCAGACGCTCCAGCGCCGCGGCGAACACCAGCTCCACGCCGGGCTCGTACCCCTCCCCCTGCAGCTCCCGTACCACCCCGACCTTGAGACCGGCCACGCCGTCCTGTAACCCGGCGAGCAGGTCCGGCACCTCTCCCGGCACCGAGGTGGCGTCGCGGGGGTCGTGCCCCCAGGTCACCGACTGGAGCCGGGCCGCGTCCTCCACGGTCCGGGCGAAGGGCCCGGCCTGATCCAACGAGGAGGCGAAAGCCACCAGCCCGTAGCGCGACATCGTCCCGTAGGTGGGCTTCACGCCGACGAGCCCGGTCAGCGCCGCCGGCTGGCGGATCGAGCCACCGGTGTCCGTCCCGATCGCCAAGGGCGCCAGCAAGCCGGCGACCGCGCTCGCGGATCCACCGGAAGAACCCCCCGGCACCCGGTCCAGATCCCACGGGTTCCGGGTCCCACCGAAGGCCGAGTTCTCGGTGGAGGAGCCCATGGCGAACTCGTCCATGTTGGTCTTGCCGAGCACCACGACATCGGCGGCCCGCAGCCGTTCGGTGACGGTGGCGTCGTAGGGGGGCTCCCAGCCCTCGAGCATCCGTGACCCGCAGGTCGTCGGGGCCCCGCGCATCGTGAGCACGTCCTTGAGCGCGAGCGGTACCCCGGCGAGCGGACCCAGTGGCTCGCCGGCGGCCCGGCGGGCATCGACGTCATCGGCGTGGGCGCGGGCCGCAGCCGCGGTGACGGCGAGGAAGGCGTGCGGCTGGTCCGGGGTGAGCTCCTCGGCCGGCTTCGCGTTCCAGACGTCGCCGTGGGCGACGATCCCGTCCACGGCCGCGATGCGCTCGAGGTGAGCGTCGACGACCTCCCGGGCGGACACCTCACCGGCGCTGAGTGCGGTGGCGAGCTCGACGGCGGTCGCCTGGGTCGGATCCGTCATCTCAGCCCTCCTCCGCGACGATGCGCGGCACCGCGAACCGGTCCTGCTCGACCGCCGGCGCGCCGGCCAGGACCTCGTCGCGCGACAGGGACGGAGCGCGCTCGTCCGGACGGGTCACGTCCGCCAGCGCGAAGGGGTGGGTGGTCGCCACGACCTCGTCGGCCGCCACCTCGCCGACCTGCTCGGCGTAGCCCAGGATGTCGGAGAGCTGCGGCGCGAGCGCCACCACCTCGTCATCGGTCAGTGCCAGGCGGGCGAGCCTGGCAACGTGACGGACCTCGTCTTCTGACAGGGCCACGGGGCCTCCTGCGGGTCACGGGACACGGGTGCCGGCGAGGCTAGCGCTCGGACCAACGGCTCCCGACCGTGGTCGGTAGCAGCACGCTGCGGCCCCCGGTTAGGGTCGAGGACGTCCGCAGCAGCAC
>CAYXJD010000375.1:0-1964 GCA_964465225.1 uncultured Actinomycetota bacterium | reverse complement strand
CGCCTCATGGTGCCGGGATGCGCGTGTCCGGACCGAGCTCGGAGCCGGCCGGCACGACCACGCCGTCACCGATCGTCACGGGACCGTGTAGTACCGCCCCGGCACCGACCACGGCCCCCGTGCCGCTGAGCAGACCCTGGACGGTCGCCCCCGGCTCGATCACGGTCCCTGCGCCCAGCACGCTGTCGGCGATGGTGGCATCGGTCCCGATGCGGCATCCCAGGCCGAGTACGACGTCGGGGCCCACCCGGGCCCCGGCCGCGATGCTCGCCCCGGTACCGAGCAGTGCGGGTCCCCGGACGCGGGCACCGGCGGCCACCTCGACGTCGTCGTGACGGTGTACCCGGTCGCCGTCCGGTGGCACCGCCGTCAGCGCCGGCCACTGCAGGGAGCCGGACAGCGCCAGACGGTGACCTTCGAGGTAGCGCTCGGGCGTGCCGAGGTCGGCCCAGACCGCATCGCTGACCACGCCCTGCACGAGCGCGCCGTCCGTGACCAGGCCTGGGAACACCTCCCGCTCGAAGGACAACCGCCCCTGCGGGAACCGGCTCAGCGCATCGGGTCGCAGCACGTAGGTGCCGGCGTTGATCGCATCCTGATCGGGCAGGGTCCCGGGTGGTGGCTTCTCGATGAACCCCGTGATCCGATCCCCCTCCAGGACGCACACGCCGAACGTGGACGTGTCCTCCACGCGGGTCAGCACGAGGGTGGCATCGGCGTCAGCCTCGAGGTGACGGCGTCCGACCGAGCCGAGGTCCACATCGGTCAGGACGTCACCGTTGAGGACGAACACGCTGCCGTCACACCGATCGATGGCCGAGCGGACGCCACCGGCGGTATCCAGCGGCTCCGGTTCCGGCACCGCCTCCAGTTCGATCCCGTGGGCCCGTGCCAGCGGTCTGAGGACCATGAAGGGCGAAGGGTCGGCTCCCACCACGAGCCAGACACGCCGGACCCCCGCATCGGCCAGTCGCACCAGCACCCCCGCCAGGAACGGCTCGCCGCAGAACGGCAGGAGCGGTTTCGGCGTGGTGTCCGTCAGCGGCCGCAGGCGCGTCCCCGCGCCGCCGGCCACGATCATCGCCTCTCGGACCGCCTGCAACTCGGCTCCTCTCCGACGACCACGGCTCCCCCGGCTCCCGTGACCGCGGACCAGCTGCGCGCACGAGCAGGGGCCGGGGAGGGTAGGCGGAGGACGGTAGCTAAGGTCTGCTCCTGTCCGAGCCACGCAGGAGTCGCCATGCCCTCACCCAACCCCGACGTGCTCGACCGGATCGTCAAGGCCTACGACATCCGTGGGCTCGTCGATGGGGAGCTCGATGCCAGCGTCGCCCACGCGCTCGGGGTCGCTGCGGCGTCGGTGCTCGTCGAGGACGACCAGGCGCTGGTGGTCGGGCGCGACATGCGCCCCTCCTCACCGGTACTGGTCGACGCCTTCGTGGACGGCGTGACCTCGCAGGGCGTCGACGTGGTCGACGTCGGGCTCGCCTCCACCGACCTGGTGACCTACGCCTCCGGAGAGTTGGGGCTGCCCTCCGCGATGTTCACCGCCAGCCATAACCCCTCGACCTACAACGGCATCAAGCTGTCCCGCGCCGGTGCCGTCCCCGTGTCGATAACCAGCGGACTCGCGGAACTGCGCGACGCGGCGGCCGACGTGCTGCACGGTCGGGCGACGGCAGACGCCACCGGGAACCGGACGGGTCGGCAGCAGGGCCGCGGCACCCGGACCGAGCTCGATCTGTTGGAGCGCTTCGCGGCGCACGTGCGCGGGTTCGTCGATGTCACCGCGCTCACCGAGGTGTCCGTGGTGGTCGACGCCGGCAACGGGATGGCCGGTCACGTGTGGCCGGCCGTCATCGCCGGCACCCCGATCGTGACTGAGGAGCTGTACTTCGAGCTCGACGGTTCCTTCCCCAACCATCCGGCCAACCCCCTCGACCCCGCCAACCTCCGGGACCTGC
>CAYXJD010000374.1:0-1987 GCA_964465225.1 uncultured Actinomycetota bacterium | reverse complement strand
GTCATCCTCCAGATCGGCGGGGTCATCGGTGGCTGGTGGACCGCTGGCCTGCTCATCGCCGACAGCCTGCTCGGCGCCTACCTGCTGCGTGTCGAGGGTCGGCGTGCGTGGTCGGAGTTCCGTGCGGCGCTCGAGCAGGGGCGCTGGCCGGGCGACGAGGTCGCCCAGGGCGCCCTGGTCATCGTCGGCGGTACGTTGCTGCTCACCCCCGGGTTCCTGACCGACGTGCTGGGGTTCCTGTTCCTGCTCGGTCCGACCCGTCGCATGGTGGCACGTCGGCTGCGTGCACGGGTGGGCGAGGCGACCAGCACGGGCCCGTCGCGGGCCTCGGGCACGGCCCGGCGAGCACCCGGCGCGCGCCGTGGTCCTGCCCAGGGCGGTGGCCGTCGCGGCCCCGGCCCCAGGGTGCGCACGCGCGACGGTGATGAGGTCGTCCTCGACGTCGAGGTGGTGGAGATCCAGCGTGAGCAGCGGCGACTCGACGCAGCTGAGGGCGGTGACCCTCCGGCGGACGACGAGTTCGACGACGAGGATCCCGGTCCCGGCGACGACGGGCAGGGCCGGGTCTGACCGACGGCGGGGCAGGTTGCTGCCGCCGGTTCTTGCCCGTGCCGTGGTGCTCACTATCGTGCGCGGTGAGGTCGGAGGCCGCGCGGCGCGGCCCGGAGAGCTCCGGCCGGACGTCGACGGCGCCACGCGGCTGCCGGGGGAGGACACAGACCGTGGCAGAGACATCGGCCATGCAGGCGATCCATGACGCCATCCACGAGGACGCCTCGGCGGAGGAGCTCGCGGCGCTGCCGCTGCCCGAGACCATGCGCGCCTGCGTGATCCGCAAGGAGGACGAGCACGTCTTCGACGGTGTCCCCGAGGAGGACCAGGATCCCTCGCAGACCCTCCACCTCGACGAGGTGCCGATCCCGCCGCTCGGGCCCGGTGAGGCGCTGATCGCCCCGATGGCCTCGGCGCTCAACTACAACACGGTCTGGTCGGCGCGGTTCGCGCCGGTGTCCACGTTCCGGTTCCTCGAGCGCTTCGGTCGCTCCTCGGATCTCGGGGCGCGGCACGATCTGGACCACCACATCCTCGGTTCCGACGCCTCTGGCGTGGTGCTGCGGACCGGGCCGGGCGTGCACCACTGGAAGCCCGGTGACCGGGTGACCGTGCACTGCAACTACGTCGACCTGGAGGATCCGGCCGGGCACATGGACTCGATGCTGGACCCGGACCAGCGCATCTGGGGCTTCGAGACCAACTTCGGCGCGCTCGCCGACATCTCGATGGTGAAGGCGAACCAGCTGCTGCCCATGCCCGATCAACTCGACTGGGAGGAGTCCGCCTCGTTGGGACTGGTCCTGGCGACCGCCTACCGCATGCTGGTCAGCCCCAACGGTGCCCAGATGAAGCAGGGCGACGTCGTGCTGGTCTGGGGTGGGACCGGCGGGTTGGGCGGTTTCGCCTGCCAGCTGGTGCTCAACGGGGGCGGCGTGCCGGTGGCCGTCGTGTCCTCCGAGGCCAAGGCCGAGCAGCTCCGGGCGATCGGGGTGGAGCACATCATCGACCGCAAGGCCGAGGGCTACCGGTTCATCGACGACGAGGACAACATCGACGAGTCCGAGCTCAGGCGTTTCGGCAAGCGCATCCGTGAGCTGGTCGGCCAGGACCCCGACATCGTCTTCGAGCACCCCGGGCGCACGACCTTCCCGGCGTCGGTGTACGTGTGCAAGCGCGGTGGTGCCGTGGTCACCTGCGCCTCCACCACCGGCTACCGGCACGTCTACGACAACCGTGTGCTGTGGATGCGACTGAAGCGCATCATCGGCTCACACTTCGCGAACTACGCCGAGGCCTGGGAAGCCACACGTCTGGTCCAACTCGGCATGATCCAGCCGATCCTGACCGAGGCCTTCCCGCTCGAGCAGATCGGTGACGCGGCGTTGAAGATGCACCGCAACGAGCACACGGGCAAGCTCGGCATCCTGGTCGG
>CAYXJD010000373.1:0-2022 GCA_964465225.1 uncultured Actinomycetota bacterium | reverse complement strand
CATGGCAACCCGAAGTTCCTCCAGGGCGCCCAGGCCTGCGCTGAACGGGGAGCTCGGAAGCTGCGATCCTTGCTTGCGAGCCATGGCCTGGACCGCGAGGTGACCCCGCTGGTCGTCGTGTGGGGACCCCACACGAGGGACATGGCGGAAGAGCCGAAGTGGCTGGATGGCGTCGGCCTGGTCGCAGGCGTGCATGCGGAGACGTGGCTGGCCAGGTTGCGCTCATCTGCTCGGGACGTTGCTCGTGACCTGAGTGCCGAGCGTGCCATCGCGGCGTTCATGGCGGATCGAGACGCGCACGAAGCCTCCCACTAGCTCCGTCTCCCATGGACGTCGTCGAGCATCAGCCGCGGACGGTCTCCGGTTGCCGCAACAGATCCTTCAGGCGCGCCATCAGTCGCGTTCGCCGGGCGTCGTAGAAAGCGGCGAAGTCGGTGATGGACGACCCGAGCTCGTGCAGGTCGTGACGGTCGAGGTACTCCTTGCGGTGCTGATCGTCGGAGACCGCGTCGGCGACCCACTCATGGGGCAGCACGGCCTGCTTCGACTGGTTCTCGGGACCTTCGAGCAGCTGCAGGTTCGGCAGGAGGTTGACCTTGGTGCGGTAGTCGTCGACCTGCACGGCGTCGAGACCAGCGTCCCGCAGGGTGCGCTTCGAGAACACCTTCCGTGGATAGATGTGGTCCACGTGGTAGTCGCCATTGACGTCGATACCCGGGTAGAGCAGGGCGAGCAGCACGAAAACACGGCGGTTGCCGAAGGGCAGCTCGACAAGGTCCTCGAGCTCCTCGATATCGAAGGTCGGTGACTTGCCGAGGGTGGCCATCTCCTTCTCGAGCGCCTCGACGGGGAACGTCGGTCCGGGGTTCTCGCGAATCACGCGCCGCCACCGGGCGAGCAGGGTGTCGAGCCCGGATCCGAAGACGCCGGCCTTGAGCAGAGAGCGCAGCACCCAGTTGCGGATGCGGTCGCGCTCCTGGCGGTGAGCAACGCCGTTGACGAACCGGTGGTCGTGGCCGTTGTGGTGGAGCCAGTCGGCCAGCGGGATGAGGATGCTGTCGGAGGGAAGGGTCCGTGACGAGAACCCGAACCTGGCTAGCAGCTGGGTCGCGGTCATCAACGCCTGGGCGATCGGGGGCCACTCGGCCTCGAGCCGCTCCATGTTGGCACTGTGGAAGTTCTGTACGCGGAAGCGGATGTCGCCGGCGTTGGTGAGCACGAGTCCGGTCTTCAGCACGAGGTCCTTGCTGAAGTCGAACCCGTGGTGGACGCCGTTGAGCTCGTCGACGAGCTCATGGATCTCCTGCCTGGCGTCGCGTTCGCTCCACTGTGCCGTCGCGATCGACAGCAGCAGGTCGGACTGGGAGAGCACCATTCCGGCGCTGTTGACGCGTATGAAGATGTCCAGAACCCGGTCGATGTCCTGGTCTTCTTCCTCGAAGTAGTTGACGGTCAGGTCGGTATGCACGATCTCGTGAAGCCGCCCGAGCCGGCTCGCGGCACGCTCGTTGCTGCCGACCTCGTGTTGAGCCAGCCACGACATCATCCCGGTCATACCCGCCATGCCGAGGATGTCCCCGACCTTGAACCAGGTGCCTGGCCGGTCGGCCCGCTGCTTGTCGGTCAGGAACGCGAAGCGGTACTTAAGGTCGTCGTCAGCGTCTGGCTGGTGTGCCAGGTCGAGGTACAGGTGCGACTTCGGGTAGGCGTTGGGGTTGTTCCACCACAGCCGCGGCAGCTTCTCGGCGAACGAACCGGCGAGGCCGATGTTGAGCGAGGTGAGCCGCTGCTGCCCGTCGAGGATGGCGGTGACCTGCCGGTCGGCGCCGACGTGCAGCCGCTCGCAGTGGGTCCTGTCGCGACGGTGGAAGTCGCGGATGAAGTCGTAGTAGGCGTAGTCAGAGGCCTGTCGCGGCTCGATCTTCCAGAACAGGAACGACCCGATCGGGTAGCCCCGCATCAGCGAGTCGAACAGACGCGCGATCCGGTCCTGATCCCACACGAACTCGCGCTGGATGGCCG
>CAYXJD010000372.1:0-2032 GCA_964465225.1 uncultured Actinomycetota bacterium | reverse complement strand
GCCCTGGAACAGCAGGTCGTAGGCGATCAGGTTCTTGTCGGTGACCGACCAGGCGTCGGTCGTGCGCCAGGCGTACTCGCGTTGGACCGACCCGCCGCTGGGGATCTGGACCCAGCTGTCGTGGACCGGATGTCCGAGCGCGGTCTCGGTGAAGCTCGGCCGGTCGGCCGGGGGTGGCACCTGTGTGAACCGTGCCTCGGGGGAGAGGTACACGCTGACGTCGAGGAGGTTGTCGCCAGCCTCCAGCCCCGGGTTGCTCGGGCCGATCACGTAGCCCGGCTGGCCCGATGTGGGAGCGCCGTTGGTGAGCCCGAGCGACAGCTGCGAACGGGCGCTGCCGTCCTCCAGCAGCGTCGTCTCGATCCCCACCTCCCGCTCGGCGAAGAAGTCCACCTTGCTGGCCGTGCCGCTGTTGAGCGCCACGTTCACCAGATCGCCTGGGAGCTCGCCGCGAGGATCGCCCAGCGTCCCGGCGACCCCGGCTTGGACCAGTGCGGACTGGGTCATCGCGTCGGTGGTGTAGGCGACGAGGTGTCCGTCCTCGACCAGTTCGGTGAACCGGGACACCGCCTCCTGCGGCGCCACCTCCACGGCACCGGCCAGGAAACGACCGAAGGTCGCCGCGGCCACCTCGCCGAGCACCTCCTTGCGCTCGGTCGGGTCATCGAACGTT
This sequence comes from uncultured Actinomycetota bacterium, assembly GCA_964465225.1. Lineage (GTDB taxonomy): Bacteria > Actinomycetota > Nitriliruptoria > Nitriliruptorales > Nitriliruptoraceae > T1Sed10-7. The sequence goes on along the minus strand of CAYXJD010000372.1, from coordinate 1,359 downwards.
TCGTACGCCCCGTTGGCGACGAACGCGACCACCGATCCGGCCTCGAGTGTCACGCCGTACGCAGGGACCTCGGTCGGTCCGGACAGCTCGAGGAGGGCTTCGAAGGCGAACGGATCGACGACCACCATCCCGTCGAGCGTCGTTCCGCGGGTGGCTTCCCAGTGCGTGAGCATCGCCTGGGCGGACGTGGGGAAATCCGCGGTGCGGTTGAGGTTGACGAACAGCCCGGTGCCGCCGTAGCGGCGCCAGCGGTCGGCATCGTCGGGGACCGGCGGGGGGAGTTCATCGGGAGGGAGCTTGGGCAGTTCGCTGCTGGGCTCGAACGTCCCGAACTCGAGCGCGCCCTGGTCCACCCGTAGGAGGGCCACGGAGCCGATGAAGCCCCCGGTACCGCGGAGCTCGGCGGGCGTGGCGGCGCCGAACAGGTAGGTCCGCGGCCCGTCCGATCCCAGGAAACGCGGCAGCTCGCCCGCCAGGAGCGCAGCCGTGTCTGCCTCTTCGACGATCGGCTCCAGGAGCTCCAGGACACGTTCCCTCGCGTCGACCACCTGCTGGAAGCGGCCGGAGGGTGGGCTCGCTGTGATCTCCTCCATCGCCGCGGTCGCGGTGGTAGCCAAGCGCGCAACGATGGGGGCGAACTCCTCGTAGCGTTCGACCGGGAAGCGCCCGCCATCAGGCGCCAGGCCACCGAGGCCGTCGGGCAGGCCAGCGAGGAGTTCGACCGCGTCGCCGCCGGTGCCGGTGAGTGCGGCGCCGTTTGTCGCGAGCGCGCGGACCGCACGCAGGTCCTCGCCGACGATGGGCACGGCCAGCAGGGGCGCGAGGAGCGGGTTGCTCAGCGCGCGTGTGGCGCCGTCCAGATCGGTCTTGGCGGACGAGACCGCCGTGGACAGCGCGTCCAGATCGAGGTCCTCGACAGCGCCGCGCGAGCTGCTCAGCGTCTGTTCCGCCCTTACGAGGTCTCCGCGCCCCGTCGCCAACAGGACGAGCGCTGCGATGGCCCACACCAGGAGGCCCACCGCGATGACCGCGACGAGGTGGACCGGGCGCGGCCTACGTCGCCGTGACACCACGGTTGTGGACACGTCGGCGGTCGACGGCTCGGCCGTCGGTGACGTGTCCTCTTGCCGCATAGCGATCTCCCTGAGGATCAGGTCGACAGACCGGAGGGCGACGCTACCTTGAATGGAAGACCGACGAACGGATCGGGTCGGGGTACAGCCGCCCGCGGGGGACCGCTGGGGTCAGGGGACGAGAACGCTTCGTTGGGAGGCTGCGCCACGTTGACGATATGTATCAAGGAGGTTACGTAGAGTGGCACTTTGCCACTCTGCGTGGTCTCGTGTATCGTTGGGCAGG
>CAYXJD010000371.1:0-2061 GCA_964465225.1 uncultured Actinomycetota bacterium | reverse complement strand
TCCGTAAGCAGGGCTGGACGATCTCAGCGATCGCCCGCCACTTGGACCGTGACCGCAAGACCGTCCGTGCCTACCTGGCCGGCGAGCGTCAGCCCGGTGCGCGCCGCCCGGCAGGACCGGATCCGTTCGACGACATCGCCGACTACATCGGCCAGCGGCTGACCGATGATCCCCACGTGCTGGCCACCGCGCTGTTCGACGAGGCCCAGGCGCTGGGCTATCCGCGGACCTATCCGACGTTCACCCGCCAGATCCGCGACCGGCGGCTGCGGCCGGTCTGCCCGGCCTGCGACGCCGGATCAGGTCGGGTGCCGACGACCGAGATCGAGCACGATCCCGGGGAGGAGACCCAGTGGGACTGGGTCGAGCTGCCCGAAGCTCCGTGGCTGGACGGCGGCACCGCACTGCTGCTGGTCGGCTCGCTGGCGTACTCGTCCAAGACCCGTGGGGTGTTCTGCGACGAGGACGATCAGCCCCACACCTTCGATGGGATCGATCGGACCGTGGCCAGGCTGGGTGGTCTGACTCGCCGGTGGCGGTTCGACCGGATGGGCACCGTGGCCACGATCGGGAACTCGGATCGGGTGCTGTCCTCGTTCGCGGCGTTCGCCAAGCACTATGGCGTGATGGTCGATGTGTGTCCGCCACGGCGCCCGAAGCGCAAGGGCGTGGTGGAGAAGAACATCGACTTCCTCACCCGCCGGTGGTGGCGCACCGCGGACGTCGCCACGGCCGAGGACGCCCAGCGGTCTTTCGACATCTTCTGCGAGACCATCGGTGACGCCCGCCCCCGCCACGACCTCGACGGCCGTCCGTCCACGGTCGGCGCGTTGGCCGACCACGAACGGCTCCGCCCCCTGCCGGCAACGCGGTTCCCGGCGACGTTGGAGGTGACCCGCAAGGTCGCAGCCAACGCCACCGTCTCGTATCGGGGCAACCACTACTCGGTCGACCCGGCCCTGGTCGGCGTCCAGGTGCTGGTCCGTGCCACCCCTGGCACCGGCCAGATCGACATCGTCGACCTCGCCACCGGGCTGCTGGCCCGTCACCGGCTGGTCACCCCCGGCCAGGGCGCGATCGTGCGCGACGGCGCCCACGCGATGGCGCTTCAGGCCGCAGTGCTCGCGGCGTTCACCACCGACAAGCCCTGCACCCGCAAGGCCAACCGCCCACCTTCACCCCGTGCGAAGGAGCTCGCCGCAGCAATCCGCGGCGACGACGGCGCGCCGGGTGATGCCGTGGTGATCGACCTGGCGTCGTGGGCCGCGCTGGCGCCGGAGGCGGGCCGATGACCGCCCCCTCACCCAACCGGACCTACCAGCAGCTACGGGCCCACCTGGCGTACTTGAAGCTCGACGCTGCTGCCGACGCGCTGGCTGGCGTGCTCGACGGCGCGGACGACGCCTCCCACGTCGAGGTCCTCGAGACCCTCCTCGGCATCGAAGCCGAGGCGACCGCGACCCGGCGGCGGGAGTCACGTCGGCGGCTGGCAGGGCTGCCTGCCGAGCATCGGCTGGACGACTTCGACACCGACGCCCAACCATCCGTCGCACCCGAGCTGCTGCGTGACCTCGCCACGTTGAGATGGGTCGATGACGGCGGCAACGTGTTGTTCATCGGCCCGCCCGGCGTGGGCAAGACCATGCTCGCCATCGGCCTCGGACATGCCGCCATCGACGGCGGTCACCGCGTCTACTACACCACCGCCGCCGACCTGGTCGCCCGCTGCCACAAAGCCGCGATCGAGGGCCGCTGGGCCAACACCATGCGGTTCTTCGCCGCGCCACAGCTGCTGATCATCGACGAGCTCGGCTACCTACCGCTGACCGGCGAGGCCGCCTCCGCGCTGTTCCAAGTCGTCAACCGCCGCTACGCGGCCGGCCAGTCGATCGTGCTCACCACCAACCGGGGCATCAGCCAATGGGGCGAGATCTTCGACGATCCCGTGGTCGCGGCAGCGATGCTTGACCGACTCATGCACCGCTCGATCATCGTCCCCATTGACGGTGACAGCTACCGGATGCGGACCCACCGCAACCACACCCACGACCTACGAAAGGC
>CAYXJD010000370.1:0-2064 GCA_964465225.1 uncultured Actinomycetota bacterium | reverse complement strand
GGCGCTGACGGCTGCGGGTGCGCTGCGCACCGGGGCCGGGCTGGTCACCGTGGCGACGCCCGAGGACGTCCGGTCCGAGGTGGCGGCACGGCTGGATGCCGGCGTGATGGTGCAGGGGCTGCCGAGCACACCCGAGGGCGGGGTGGATGCTGCAGCGGTCCACGCGCTGCCACCGCTGCCGAGCGGAGCTGGCGCGGTGGTGGCCGGCCCCGGTCTCGGTGTCGGCTCAGGCGTCCTCACGGTGGTCGGCGCCCTCCGGGACCGGGCGGGCCGGCTGGTACTGGATGCCGACGCCATCAACGTGCACCGCGACGACCCCGGGCTGTTGGCCGAGCACGTCGGCGCCCTGGTGCTCACGCCACACGAACGCGAGCTGGCGCGTATCGGCGGGGGGAGCGACGGGGGAGCGGCCTTCGCGCAACGGGCGCACCGGGTGCCGGAGCTGGCGGCGCGCTGGCAGGCGACGGTCGTGGCCAAGGGGCCGGGGACCCTGGTGGCCGCCCCGGACGGCCGGGTGTGGGTGACGCCGATCGGTGGTCCGGCGCTGGGATCGGGTGGCACCGGTGACGCGCTCAGCGGGATCATCGCCACCGCCATCGCGACCGGCGACGACGTGCCGCTGGCGGTCGCGCGCGCGGTGTGGTGGCATGCCGCCGCCGGATCACGGGCTGGTCGGGAGCGCGCTGCACGCGCGACGGCCACCGACCTGCTCGCTGCGTTACCCGGCGTGTTCGGCGACCTCGAACGCGCCAGGTCCGGTGGCCTGGCGGAGGTGACGGGCACCGGACTCGCGGCATCACGGCGGACAGCGCGCTGGGGAGCCCTGCCGTGGGAGCCGTGGTTGGCCACGGCGCGTGCGACACCGGCGGTCGTCGCGTGAGCCGCCGTGGGGCGCCGGTGCACCCGGACCACCTCCCGGTCACCGGTCTCAGACCGACCCGGGTCGAGGTCGATCTCGAGGCGATCGCGCACAACGTGGCCCGGTTGGCGTCGGCCGCCCCCGAGGCGGAGATCTGCGCCGTGGTCAAGGCTGACGGCTACGGACACGGTGCGGTCCCGGTGGCGCGTGCAGCCGTCGGCGCGGGTGCCACCTGGCTCGCCGTCGCGCTCGTGGAGGAGGGCATCGAGCTGCGCGAGGCCGGGGTCGAAGCTCGCATCCTGCTCCTGTCGGAGCCTCCGATCGCCGCGATCGGTGATCTGATCGCCGCCGAGCTGACACCGACGGTCTACCGCGAGCCGTTCATCGCGGTGCTCGACGCCCACGGACAGCTCCGGGACGAGCCGATCCCGGTCCACTTCAAGGTGGACAGCGGCATGGGCCGGGTCGGCGCCCCGCCCGGTCACTGGCAGGACGTCCTGCTGCAGCTGGCCACGGCCTCCGGGATCGAGGTCGAGGGTCTCTCCACCCACCTCGCCCGAGCCGATGAACCACAGGTGGACACCACCGGCCAGCAACTCGCCGTCTTCGACCGTGCGGTCGCACAGGCCGCCCGGGTCGGGATCCGTCCCCGCCTGCTCCACGCGGCCAACACCGCCGGTGCGCTCCTGCACCCCGGGGCCCGTCGCGACCTCGTCCGGCCCGGTATCGGCGTCTACGGGCTCTCGCCCTCCAGCGAGGTGGATGCTGCCGAGCACGGTCTGCAGCCGGCGCTGCGGCTGGTCTCCGAGGTCTCCTACACCAAGTACGTCGCCGCCAACACGCCGTTGTCCTACGGTCATCGCTGGCGGGCGCCCGAGGACGGCTGGGTCGCCACGGTGCCCATCGGCTACGCCGATGGGGTCCCCCGTCGGCTCACCAACCGTGCCCAGGTGTTGTTGGGGGGACGGCGCCGTCCCGTCGTCGGCACCATCACCATGGACCAGCTCATGGTCTGGTGTGCGGACGAGGAACCCGGGATCGGCGACGAGGTCGTCCTCCTGGGCGCGGAGCAGGCTGCTGGTGGCGGCACCGGCCCGCCACCGCCCCCGGACGAGTCGGTGGCGCCTGCGGACCCTGCAGCACCTCCGGGCTCTGCTCCCTCCTCGACGCAGCCCGATCCGGTCGAGCACCGCATCCGGGTCGAG
>CAYXJD010000369.1:0-2071 GCA_964465225.1 uncultured Actinomycetota bacterium | reverse complement strand
ACGAACACCACGTGCTCGTGGTGCAGCCCGACATCGAGGTTGGCCTGATCGAAGGCACGGGAGAAGAAGGTCGAGTACAGCGCGACGACCGGCAGCTTGCCGGCATGGGCCAGGCCAGCCGCCGAGGTGACGGCGTGCTGCTCGGCGATGCCGACGTCCAGCACCTGGCCGGGATGGCGGGAGGCCAACGGCAGCAGACCGGTCGAACCGGGCATCGCCGCGGTGATCGCCACCAGGTCCGGTCGGTCCTCGGCGATCTCGAGCAGCGATGCGCTGAAGACGGACGTCCACGACTTCCTGGACCCGCCGCCGTTGGCCCGCCCGGTCTCGACGTCGAAGGCCGAGGTGTCGTGGAGCTTCTTCTCGGGATCGGTCTCCGCCGGTGCGTACCCCTTGCCCTTCTGGGTCAGTACGTGCACCAGCACCGGCGTCTGCAGCCGAGCCGCGTGCACCAGCGCATGCTCGAGCTTGGCGATGTCGTGGCCGTCGTAGGGACCGAGGTAGCGGATCCCGAGCGCCTCGACGAAGGACTGGAGCGCCGGCGCCTCCGACACCGCGGACTTGATCGCCTCCAGCCCGGCCCCGGTGAGCCGCTCGACGAAGGGCAGACGACTGAGTGCCGCATCGATCCGGTCCTTGACCGTCCGGTAGCGGGGGTCGCTGCGCAGGTCGGCGACCCGCTCGGACAACCGGCTCACGGTCTCCGCGTAGGACCGGCCGTTGTCGTTGAGCACGATGATCGCCGGCAGCTGGTGGTGACCGAGGTTGTTCAGCGCCTCGTAGGCCATCCCCCCGGTGAGCGCACCGTCACCGACGACCGCCACCAGGCGACGGCGGTCGGCCACAGGCAGGTCCGACTGGCCCCTGGCGAGCCCGGAGACCCACGACAGCGCCGTGGAGGCGTGGCTGTTCTCGACCAGATCGTGGGGTGACTCGGCGCGGGAGGGGTAGCCGGACAGACCACCGGCCTGCCGCAGCGTGTCGAAGGCATCCCGCCGGCCGGTGAGCATCTTGTGGACGTAGGCCTGGTGTCCGGTGTCCCACACGATGAGATCCCGGGGGGACTCGAACACCCGATGCAGGGCGATGGTCAGTTCGACCACGCCGAGGTTCGACCCGAGGTGGCCACCCACCTTCGAGACCGCCGCCACGATCGCCTCGCGGAGCTCGTCGGCCAGGAGTGGCAGCTCGGTCGTCGGCAGCGCGCGCAGGTCGGCCGGCTCGTCGATCCGCTCCAACACCACGTCGTCCCTCACTTCCCGCCAGCTACCCCGGACAGGGTACGCGAGTCAGGTTCGGAGCCGCCCGGGCCGTCAGGCTGGAACCCGGTCGAGCTGGCTGCCCGACCCGGCCTGGGTCAGCCGATGACCTCGCGCAGCAGCTCGTTGGTCTTGCGCGGGTCGGCCTGCCCCCGGGTCTCCCGCATGACCTGACCGACCAACGCCCCGATCGCCTTGGTGTTGCCGCCGCGGATGTCGGCCACGGTCGCGTCGTTGTCCGCCACGACCTGCTCGACGATGGCCCGGAGTTCCCCCTCGTCGGAGACCTGCTGGAGCCCCTCGGCCTCGGCGACCTCGGAGGGGCTCTTGGCGCCCCGGGCCACCAGCACGCCGGCCAGCACCTGCTTGGCGAGCTTGGTCGACAGCGTGCCGTCCTCGATCAGCGCCAGCAGTTCGACGAGGTACGCGCCCGTGAACCCGCTCTCCGAGAGCTCGATGCCCTCGGCCGTGAGCTGTCCGGCGACGTCGCCGACGAGCCAGTTGGCCGCCGCGGCCGCATCGGCCCCGCGCGCCACGGCGTCGTCGTACACCGCCAGCGCATCGGTGCCGACCAGCGCGATGGCCTGCACGCGGGGCACCCCGGCCTCCAGCAGCCGCTGCCGGGTAGCGGTGGGCAGCTCTGGCAACCGGGCCCGGACCGTCTCCACGTGCGCGGCCGGCGAGGTGACGGCCACCAGGTCGGGGTCGGGGAAGTAGCGGTAGTCGGTCACCGACTCCTTGACCCGCAGCGTCTCGGTGACCCCCCGACCCTCGTCCCAGTGGCGGGTCTCCATCCGGATCGTCCCACCGTC
>CAYXJD010000368.1:0-2083 GCA_964465225.1 uncultured Actinomycetota bacterium | reverse complement strand
GGCGGTCGTGATCGTGCTCGGCCTGGTGCTGGTGTTCCTGGTCGCCGGCCTGCTCGAGGGCTACGTCACCGCGGCGCCGTGGCCGACCTGGGCCCGGGTCACCACCGGCGCGGTGGTGTGGGCCGGCGTCGTCGGCTGGATCGTGGTCGCCGGCCGACGAGCGGCCGCCGATGGGCTGACCGGCGCGCTCGGCGAGCGCGTGCCGGCAGCTCCTACCACCCGCCGCGGGTCTTGACGTCGAGGTAGGTGTCGCACAGCCGGGCAGCCAGCTCGTGCGGTGGTGCGTCCACCACCCGGGCGCCGGCGGCCTGCAGCCGTGCCGCCACCCGGCGGCGCTCGGCCAGGACCTGTGTGGCAGCCGCCGCCGCGTAGACGTCCTCGACACCGTCGGGTGATCGGTCGCGCAGTTCCACCAGGGCAGGATCGCGGGCGGCGGCGATGACCACGGCGTGCTCGCGGGTCAGCAGCGGCAGCGCCGGCAGCAGCGTCTCCTCCACCGCGCCAGCCGCCAGCTCCGTGAGGATGACCAGCAGCGCCCGGCGACGGAAACGGGACAGAGTCGTGCGGAAGGCCGCGTGGTACCCGGCCTCGGCCAGCTCCGGTTCCAGGGCGTGCATCGCACCGGAGAGCCGCCGGAGTTGGCCGCTGTCGCGACGCGGGGCGACGAGCGCGCGCACGTCGGCGGAGAAGGCCACCAGCCCGGTGCGGTCCCCGAGATGGGTGGCCACGGTGGCCAGCGCAAGGGTCGCGTCCATCGCGTGATCGAGCCGGGGCACCTCCTCGACCAACCCCGCCATCGTCCGCCCGGTGTCCAGCAGCACCAGGACGGTCTGGTTGCGCTCGGCGCGGAAGGTGCGCACGATCGGGTGGCCGCGCCGGGCGGTGGCAGCCCAGTCGAGGTGGCGGAACTCGTCACCTTCGACGTACTCGCGCAACGCCTCGAACTCGGTACCTCCACCGCGCCCCCGGACCGAGCGCGCACCCTCCTCCAGGATGCGGGCGCGACGGATCCTCAGCTCCGCTGCGTCGCGCGAGCGGAAGCTCGGATGGACCTCGATGCGACCGGGCAGGGACCGACGGGCCTGCCGCGTGGCCAGACCGAGCGGACCCACCACGCGCACGGTGCAACCGTCGGGGGTGAAGGTGCCGCGACGTGACGGCTGGCACCGGGTCGTCGCACGGCGACGCCCGTGGGCGGGGAGCCTCGCCCGCACCCGTCGCGCCTCCACCCCGAGCGAGGGCGGGAACTCGTCGGTGAGGCCGACCGTCAGCGACCGCCCGGTGGGGTTCTCCAGCTGCCAGGCCACCGTCGCGGTGGCATCGAGCGGCACCACCGGCGGCAGGCTCCGCGCGACGCCGACCTGCCACGGCGCAGGTGCCGCGAGACCGTCAGCGACCAGCACCACCAGCACCAGGGCCGCCACGAGCCAGGCCCCGACCGGCGGGAGCAGCGCAGCGGCGATGGCGGCGACCACGGTCAACGCCGCCAGCCGACCGGTGGGCACGGGGAGCATGCCGGCCCACCACGGCCGCGACCACCGCGGCGGTGGCGTCGCGGGACGCGGCTGGGGTGGGCCGGCGGGCACGGCCTCGGTCACCGTGGGACCGGCACGCTCGCCAGCAGGCTGTCGAGGACACCGTCGGCATCGGCCCCCTCCAGCTCCAGTTCGGGCCGGAGCACGAGCCGGTGGCGCAGGGTCGGCTTGGTGACCGCCTTGACCTCATCGGGCGTGACGTAGGCCCGTCCCGCCAACCATGCCCAGGCCTTGGCGGCGTGGAGCAGCATCGTCGCCCCGCGTGGGGAGACCCCGAGCTCCACTGCAGGAGCCTGCCGGGTCGCGCGCACCAGGTCGACGAGGTAGGCGCGCACCTCGTCGCTGACCCCCACGTCGCGGACGGCGGCACGAGCCGCGTCCAACTCGGCCGTGCCGGCCACCGGTCGGACGGCACCGGTGTGCAGGTCGCCGGCATCGGTGCCGATGGCATGCCGGTCGACGATCTCGAGCTCCTGGTCACGGGAGGGGTAGGCGACCTGGAGCTTGAACAGGAAGCGATCGAGCTGCGCCTCGGGCAGCGGGTAGGT
>CAYXJD010000367.1:0-2089 GCA_964465225.1 uncultured Actinomycetota bacterium | reverse complement strand
TCCAGCCCGCGGACGGGGTCCGCCACAGCGACGGGTTCCGGATGCAGCAGCCGCGCCCGCTCGACGCGGAGCTCCTCATCGCGGCCGCGGAGGAGGCGACCCGGGTCGGGCTGCTGCACTTGCGCGTCGACGGTCGACCGGTGCACCTCGACGAGCTCATCACCCCGGCGGATCACGGCGAACTCGTCGCCATCCTCGAACGCTCGATCGTCGCCAGCTCCTCCTGATCGGCAGGGACAGCCGGCACCTCGCAGCAGATGTGTGCGGCCCGGCGACCGTCGACGTCCTCTGACCTGACCGTCTCGATGTCAGAACCCAGTGGACCGGGAAGCCCTCGTCCCGCCGACGTGCTGGCTGCCGCAGGTCGTCGTCCTGGACAGGCGCCGCTCAGGCCACGTCCCCCTGCGGTCGACGTCCGATACGGCTCCTCACCACCTGGCGGGCTTTGGTAGCGGCGTTGAAGGCGCCCATCATCGCGCGGTCCCCGGCGGAATCGGCTGCCGGCAACATCCCGATCTGACGCGCGAACGCGAGGCCGTCGTAGTAGACGTCGTTATGGCGCAACGTCTGACCATCGAACCGCATGACGTCGATGCCGCGCAGCTCGAGGTGCTTGCCGGTCGGTGCGATGCCCTGGAACGACCCGCCCGAGAACGTGCCCGACATCCGCCACTGGCCGACGGCGACCTCGTCGGACACGGCGTGGACGTCCTCTGTCATGAACTGAAGGTCCGGGAGCGCAACGAACAGCTCCCCGAAGAACAGCCGCAGATCGCGTTCGCCGGTCACCGTGAGGCCCAGGGCTATGAACACGTCTGTGGAGTGCTCATCCCAGAACTCCGCGAGCCGATCGAGGTCGCGGGCAGCTATCGCATCGAACGCCCGACCCATCAGCGTCGCGGCGGTGGACGTGGACTCGGCAGTCATGGTGTTCCCGCCTCCAGGCTGTAGACGAGCAGCCTAAGGACGAGCCGGGTGCTCGCGCGGCGAACCTTCCCCTCCCGCCGAGGCTGGGGAGCGGGACGTGGTCGGGGAGGCGGGCGGCGACAGCGTCGGCCACGGCCGCCATGACCACGCCCGACGTTCGCGGGATTTTCGCGGCGCTTGCTCCTCCGGTGAGGCGGGTCTGGCTCACTCGTCGTCTGGAGCCACCTCGGCTCCGCGATCACGAGACGAGGAGTCCACCGTGCGCATCCCCAACCGACTGCTCCCGCATGCCGCCGCAGCGCTGCTCCTGGTCGGGGTCACTGCCTGCGATCAGGACGGCTCGGAAAGCGGCGTCGAGGCCGAGGACACCGATGACATGGAAGAGGACATGTCGGACGAGATGGATGAGGGCAGCGACGTGGACGACACGTCGGACGAGATGGGCGACACTGACGACGTGGACGAGGACACGGACGAAGAGATGAACGAAGAGATGGACGAAGAGATGGACGAGACCGAGGGATGAACCGTCTCCGATCGGGCCTGTCCGGGCTGCTCGCTGCCGGCCTCGCGCTGACGACCACGGAACTGGTCGCTGCACTGCTCGGCGGCAACTCGCCGTTCATCGCCGTCGGGGATGCCGTCATCGAACTGACGCCCGGGCCGGTCGTACGGTTCGCGATCTCCACCTTCGGCAGCAACAACCGGCTCGTTCTCCTCACCTCCATGGTGGTGGTGATGGCGGTCGCTGCGGTGCTGATCGGGATCGCCGCGGCGCACCGGCGCACGGCCGGCATCGGCGGGATCGCGACCTTCGCCGTGCTCGGGGCCGTGGCCGGACTCACCGATCCGTTGCTGTCACCGGTCACGGCGGTCGTCGCCCCGGGCGTCGGTGCGGCTGCCGGCATCGGCGCGCTCCTGCTGCTCCTGCGCACCCTGCCCGAGGGCGAGGCCCAGGGCGAGGCGGTGACGGCTGACCCCCGCAACCCGCCGGCGTCGCGCCGTGCGTTCCTCCAACTCGGCACGACGGTCGCGGGAACAGCGGTCGCCTTCGGGTTCCTCGGTCGCGCGCTGCAGGCAGGGGCCTCCGGTGGTGCCCCGGTGACGGGCCTCGCGCCGCCGCGACCGACCACCTCGCCGACCGCGCCCCCAGCAGCCACCT
>CAYXJD010000366.1:0-2100 GCA_964465225.1 uncultured Actinomycetota bacterium | reverse complement strand
GCCGCTTGACCGGGGAGCGGGCCAGGATGGTGGCGGCCGCCGCGGCGATGTCGGTCCCGAGTTTGACACGGTGACCGCGTTTTGCCTGTTCAGCGGGGTTTCCGGAAACGCGTTTGTCCCTACACCCGCAAGATGTAGTGGGTGTGGGGGTGGGAGGGGCCGCGGTCAGCTCGTTATGCGGGGCCGGGTCCAGGCGCTGGTGTCGACGCCGAGCGCTGCCAGGATCTGCTGTTGCAAGCCGGTGCGACGGGTGATGGCGGTGATGGTCTGCTCACCGGCGGTGAAGGTGACTTGGCGGATCCGGTCGAGCTGTTCGAAGGCCCGTTCGGTGGTGAGGTGCTGGTCGGGTAGGTCGGGATCGCGCAGGTCGGCTTCGATGAGCCGTTTGCCGATCAGGGACTCGATGACGGCCGCGAGGACACAGATCGCGATGTGGCCACGGACCCGGTTCTCGGTGAAGTGCCGGATGGGTCGCAGGCCGAGCGAGGACTTCAGCACCCGGAAGCGTTGCTCGACCGATTGCAGGGCCCGGTAGCAGGCCAGCACCTCGGCCGCATCGGCGACACGGGAGTCGAGGGAGGTGGCGAGGACGTAGTGGCCGGCAAGCTGCTCGTCGTAGGCGAGTTGCTCGTGGTGGTAGTCGTAGACGAACCTGCCATCGGCGACATCGGAGACGTCGAACAGCCGCTTGACCGGGGAGCGGGCCAGGATGGTGGCGGCCGCCGCGGCGATGTCGGTGGCGGCCACGAGACCGCCACGGGCCACACGCGCCTCCAGGGCGAGGAGCTGGGCCTCGATCTTGGCGATGAGCTGGAGTCGGCGGGCGGTGTCACGCCGCTGTCGGGCTGAGGAGAACACCACGACGTAGCGGCGGCCCTCATAGGTGGTCTCGAGCACAGCAGAGCCGAACCTTGTCACCTCCTGCCACCGGTCCTCGTCAGCATCAGCAGCTTCGGCGAGGACGGCAGCGACATCCTTGCGACGCCGGAGCTTGGTCGCGAACAGCCAGTCACACTGCGCGCCTTCGACCTCGGCGATGTTGTCGTCGGTGATCAGCCCCCGGTCCGCGACCACACAGATCCGCCCCACCGCGAACCGTGCCGTCAGATCCTCCAGCACGCCCTTCAGGGTGGTGGCGTCCTGAGTGCCGCCCGCGAACACGTGATGGGCGATCGGGATCCCATCAGCGGAGGTCAACAGCCCGATCACCACTTGCGGACGGTCGCTACGGCGGTCGCGGGAGTAGCCGAACGCCTTCGACGGGAACCTGCCGTGGGACGCCGGGTCGCCCTCCAGGTAGGACGAGGTCAGGTCGTAGCACGCGAGCGTGAGTTGCAGGTTCGTCAGGTCGCACACCCGTGCGTAGACATGCCGTTCGATGACATCCTTGTGCTCGCACACCACATCCAGCGCCCGGTAGTACTGCTCGAGGGTCGGGAAGGAGAAGGCGTCCGGGGCGACCACATCGTCGACGATCCAGCGGTGGGTGCGCCGCTTGGACGCCGGATCGACCAGCCGGCCCGCGAGCATCGCGAACACCGCATCCGCAAGCGACCACGACACCCCTGCCTCCACGGCAAGTCTCTCGAACAGCCCCTGCAGCCCAAGCTCGTCCCACAGGTGGCGGACCGCAGCCATCGTCCCGATCATCGGCGCGGCATCGACCTCGAGCTCATCGATGTCGACATAGCGGCGTTCGGCGTGAGCCTGCAGGGCGGCGATGATCCGATCAAGCTCGCCTGTCTCGCGCAGCGCCGAGGCTTCCCCGAGCCGGAACAAGGTCCGGTGGGTGTTCTTGCCATCAACACGGACCGACTCAACCAACGACAGATACTCATACGTCCGGTTGGCCCTGCGCACCCGCTTCGTCTTCAGGAACATGCCGGCAGCATCCCACGCCAGCAGCCCTCACGCAACAACCGGACACCACGGTGTTGTCCCTACAATCCGGGACTCGTCGCAGACTACAACCCCGCAGATCGCCCCGAAACGGCCGAATCCGGCCTCACGACCCTCCCCGAACACCGTCTGGTGTCAAAGTCGGGTCCGTAAGCAGGGCTGGACGATCTCAGCGATCGCCCGCCACTTGGACCGTGACCG
>CAYXJD010000365.1:0-2120 GCA_964465225.1 uncultured Actinomycetota bacterium | reverse complement strand
GTTAGTGTCCGGGCATGTGGTGTACGGGGCGGGGTTACTCGGAAACGGGTGACCACCGCGCCATCCTCACGAGCACCTACCACAGCACGACGTGAGGAGGATCACGGTGGTCACCCCTACAAGCATGGACCTTGCCGGCTGGCTTCGCCAGCAGCTGGAGCAGGCGAGCGAGGATCAGCTCCGCGAGATGGTGCGCACGACCGCGCAGGCGTTGTTGTCCGCGGACGTGGACCGGGTGTGCGGCGCCGACTACGGCTCGGTGTCGGAGGCGCGTGTGAACAGCCGCAACGGCTACCGGATGCGGGACTGGGACACCCGGGTCGGCACGATCGAGCTCGCGATCCCGAAGCTTCGGAAGGGCTCCTACTTCCCGGACTGGTTGCTCGAGCCGCGCCGCCGGGCGGAACGGGCCCTGGTGCAGGTCATCGCGGACTGCTACCTGGCTGGGGTGTCCACCAGGCGGGTCGACAAACTGGTCAAGCAGCTCGGGCTGGACGGGATCTCCAAGTCCCAGGTCTCCGAGCTCGCCAAGAGCCTGGACGAGGTCGTCGAAGGGTGGCGGTCACGCCCTCTTGATGCCGGCCCCTACGCCTACGTCTGGGTGGATGCGGTGACCCAGAAGGTCCGTGAGGGCGGCCGCATCGTCAACGTCGCCGTGGTGCATGCGGTCGGGGTGAACGCCGAGGGGCGGCGTGAAACGCTCGGGATGGACGTGATCACCACCGAAGACGGGGCCGGCTGGACCGCGTTCCTGCGCTCCCTGGTGGCCCGCGGGCTCACCGGGGTGCAGCTGGTCATCTCCGACGCTCACGCAGGTCTGAAGGACGCCGTGGCGGCGGTGCTGCCAGGTGCTGTGTGGCAGCGCTGCAGAACCCACTTCATGAGAAACCTCCTCTCCCGGGTCCCCAAGTCCGCCCACGGCCTCGTGGCGCCGCTGGTCCGCTCCATCTTCGACCAGCCCGACCACGACTCCGCCTGGGCGCAGCACGGCCGGATCGTGGAACAGCTCACCGGCCGGTTCGACGACGCCGCAGACCTGCTCGCCGAGGCCGGCCACGAGATCCTCGCGTTCACCTGCTTCCCCAAGGCCCACTGGCGTCAGCTGCGAAGCAATAACCCGTTGGAGCGGTTGAACAAGGAAGTCCGCAGACGAACCGACGTGGTCGGGATCTTCCCCAACCGTGCCGCCATCGTCCGCCTCGTCGGCGCCGTGCTCGCCGAACAGCACGACGAGTGGCAGGTCGCCCGCCGCTACATGTCCGCCGACTCCCTCACCGCCGCCCGCAACCGCGACAACGACACCCCTCAACCCGACGACAAGGAGGACCAGCCAGCCCTACCCGACGCCGCCTGACCCCACGTCAGCGGCCCAGGATGGCGCCCACCCATACACCACCTTGACGGACGTGACCCTCGACCAGCCGCGCATCGCACGTCTACCACCATCCCCAGTCCCGATGTCGACAGCGCCCTCGTTCGAAATCCGGCACAGGGTGACGAGTTGCTCACACCAACCCGGCGGCGGTAGGCGACGTTCCTTCCGAGTCGAGCACCTGAGTTGTGGGCGGATGAGTCCGAACGGCGGCGCGCACACAACCACGGTTCTGGGCGGTCGGGACATCGTCATGGATTCAGCAGCCGGGCCTCGTCGGGTGGGACGTGAGTTGAGCTACAACCCGCCGCGAACGCGGCACTCGCGCTCGACCAGATCTAGGGTCACGGCGGAGCCCTGGCCAGCGTGCGTGAATCGCCACGACCCGTAGGCCTGCGCCTTCGCTCGACTACGACCAAGGAGTCTGCCCATGTACGGCCTGGCAGGAACGATCGAGGCCACCGCAGGCAACGGTGACCAGCTCGCGGGGCTGCTGCGCGAGTCGGCCACCGCCGTCTCGGCGCTGCCGGCGTGCCGGCTGTACGTGGTCGGTAGGGTTGACGGCAGCCCCGACGTCGTCCACGTCTACGAGGTCTGGGAAGACGCCGACGCGCATGCCGCGTCGCTGGAGCTCGAGGAGGTCCAGTCGATCATCGGTAGGGCCCGCCCGATCATCGCCGGGATGGGTGAGCGCACCGAACTTGCCGTCCACGGCGGCACGGGCCTCGACAGCTGACCTCGCCGCGGG
>CAYXJD010000364.1:0-2122 GCA_964465225.1 uncultured Actinomycetota bacterium | reverse complement strand
CTCGAGCAGCCCGATCACCGATCACCGTTGCTGGTCGAGCGTCGCGCCGGGGGAGTGGACCTCGACTCGATCGTCGACGAGGTCGATACGCCCGAGGGCGAGGGGTCCGGACCCACGCCCGATGGCGATGCCACCACGCCGGATGGCGACGCGCCGGCAGCGACGGTGGGTGCCGCCGCGGGGCAGGCAGGACCATGACCGACGAGCCACCACCGACCGAGCTCCTCCCACCGAGCGCCGACGCCCCGACGGTCGACGAGCCGGTCCCGCCGACCGCTCGCCGACCCGGCCTGGAGGCGGTGCTGTTCCTGGCTGACGAGCCGGTCGAGGTATCCCTGCTCGCCGAGCTCGTCGACGCCACGCCCGAGGAGGTGGAACAGGAGCTCGAGGACCTCGCCCGTGCCCACGTCGCCGCGGGCAGCGGCATCGAGGTGCGTCGGGCGGCCGGCGGTTGGCGGTTGTACACCGCGCCATCCGCTGCGCCGGTCGTGCGCCGCTTCGCCCTGCTGGGTCGCACCGGACGCCTGACCCAGGCCGCTCTGGAGACGCTGGCGGTGATCGCCTACAAGCAGCCGATCACCCGGCAGGCCATCTCGGACATCCGGGGGGTCAACGCCGACGGCGCCGTGCGGAGCCTGGCCGCGCGGGGCTTCGTCGCCGAGGTCGGTCGCGACCCGGGGCCTGGCCAGGCGGTCCTGTACGGCACCACCAGCTTGCTGCTGGAGCGGCTGGGGCTCGACTCCCTGGACGAGTTGCCGCCGCTGACCGAGTACCTGCCGGAGGCGCCCGCTCCCGACGAGCCGGATCTCGATCGCCTCAAGGACGTCCGCCGGCGGCTGGCGGCGGGGGAGGATCTCCCGAGCCTCGGTGGCCGCACGGCGACCCAGACCAACACCGGCGGCGGTACCGGCCGTTCCGACGACGATGACGTCCTGCCACCGCCGACGCCCGCCACCCCGGACCACTCCGCCGGGCCGGGGATCGACGAACTCACCGACCAGCTGGAGGCGGCCGCCCGCAACGCCGTCGGGCGCCTGCGTGCCGCCGTCGCGGCTGGCGATCGCAGGGCTGAAGGCGACGACCAGCCGCAGCCGCCCGACGACGCGGCGGGCCGTGACCACACGGGTCCTGACCGCACGGTCCCTGAGGCGGCGATCGACGACATGGCTGCTGCCGAGGCGGCCACCCCGGACGAGGAAGGCGAGGACCCCCGTGGCTGAACAGCAACGCCTGCAGAAGGTGCTGGGGGCGGCCGGGATCGCCTCACGGCGGGCCAGCGAGGAGCTCATCGTCGAGGGGCGCGTCGAGGTGAACGGCGAGGTGGCCGAACTCGGTCGCAAGGTCGACCCCGGGCACGACGTGGTGACCGTGGACGGGGAGCGGGTGAACATCGACCCGGAGCGCGTCTACCTCATGCTGAACAAACCCCAGGGGGTGCTGACCACCGTCGACGACCCTGAGGGGCGGCCGACGGTGATGGACCTGATCAACCTGCCGCAGCGGTTGTTCCCCGTGGGCCGTCTCGACCAGGACACCGAGGGCCTGCTGCTGCTCACCAACGACGGTGCGTTGACCAACGCGCTGACCCACCCCTCGTACGGGGTGGAACGCACCTACGTCGCCCTGGTGCCTGGGCCGGTGCGCGGTCGCACGCTCGCCGAGCTGCGTGCCGGGGTGGAGCTCGAAGACGGGCTGGCCAAGCCCGCGCGGGCACGGGTCCTCGAGACCCAGCGGAGCAAGGCCTTGCTGGAGATCGTGATGACCGAGGGCCGCAAACGTGAGGTTCGACGCCTGCTCGGCCACCTCGGCCTGCACGTGGAACGCCTCGCTCGGGTGGCGTACGGCGGCGTCGAACTCGGTGATCTGCGCCAGGGCAAGTGGCGCTTCCTGCGCCAACCGGAGATCGCGCAGCTCCACCGGGCGGTCGGGCAGGGCGGCGCCTCACGTACCGGTACTGGGCGAGCGGGAGGACGGCGATGAGCGACACCGAGCGGGTCCGTGCGCTGCGCGGTGCCACCACCCTGGAACAGGACGAACGTGGGCACCTGTTCGCTCGTACCCAGGAGCTGATCGCCGCGAGATCGGAAGAGCACACGTCTGAACTCCAGTCACTCCGGAGAAT
>CAYXJD010000363.1:0-2123 GCA_964465225.1 uncultured Actinomycetota bacterium | reverse complement strand
GCCGAACACGTAGGCGAACAGCAGCACGAACATGATCGGCGAGATCAGCACGAACACCAGGACCTCGGGGACCCGGCGGATCTTGCGGACGTTGCGCAGCGCCACGATGTGCCCGTCATGCAGCGCCCAGCCGATGCGGCTCACGGACCGACCTCCTCGGCGGACGCTTCGGCAGCGTCGGCGGTAGCGACGTCGGTCGGCTGCCCGGTCAGGGCCAGGAACACGTCGTCGAGGGTGGGACGTCGCAACCCGACATCCAGCAGGGCGACACCCGCGGCATCGAGTCCGCGCAGGACCTGCATGAGCGTGTCCGGTCCCCCTTGCACCGGTGCGGTCAGCCGCGTGCCCTGCCCGGCGATGACCGCCTGACCGACCGCCGCCCGTGCCAGGATCGCGCGGGCATCGTCGACACGGTCGGCGTCGCGGACGATGAGCTCGATCCGCTCACCACCGACCTCGGCCTTGAGGCTGTCCGCGTCGCCGCGTGCGATCGCCCGACCGTGGTCGATGACGACGATCTCGTCGGCCAGCCGGTCCGCCTCCTCGAGGTACTGGGTGGTCAACAACAGCGTGGTCCCCTGACCGACCAGTTCACGGATCACCTCCCACATCGTGACCCGACTGCGGGGATCCAGGCCCGTGGTCGGCTCGTCCAGGAACAGCACCGACGGCTCGGCGACCAGCGAGCCGGCCAGGTCGAGCCGCCGGCGCATCCCGCCGGAGTAAGTCTTCACCGGGCGGTCGGCGGCGTCGGTCAGCGTGAACCGCTCCAGCAGCTCCCTGGCCCGATCCCGAGCACTGCGGCGACCGAGGCGGTACAGCCGGCCGATCATCTCCAGGTTCTCGTAGCCGGTGAGCGTCTCGTCCACCGCCGCGTACTGCCCCGACAGCCCGATGCGACGGCGCACCTCCTCGGGCTGCTCCACGACGTCCAGCCCGGCCACGGTGGCCCGACCGGCGTCCGGACGCAGCAGGGTGGTCAGGACCCGCACGGCGGTGGTCTTGCCGGCCCCGTTGGGCCCGAGCAGGCCAAGGACCGTGCCGACCGGCACGGCCAGGTCGAGCCCGTCGAGCGCCACCACGGAGCCGAACCGCTTGCTGAGGCCCTCTGCCTCGATGACCGCCGTCACATGGGTTCCATCTCTTCTCGGTCGCCCCGGTCCACAGGTCGCGGATCGACCCGCGCGGAACTGTAGCCACAACCCCACGAGGCAGACGGGCCCCACACCCGCTAGTCACCGCCGGCAGGACGGGCGCAACTCGGCTCATCTGCAAGGCCGGCACCGCCTCCGGCGTGCTGCACACCAGCCACGGCGATGTCGACAATCCAGCGAGAGCAGCTGTCGCCAAGCCGTGCACGGCCACCGAGCGCCCCTGCGCGTAGATCATCTGCGGCATCCTCGAGGATCGGGCGCAGACACTCCCGTGCCGCTGCGTCCTCGTCGGCACCAGCGTCCCCACGAGTCGACGCGCCAGCTCGTCCCAGTCTGCGTGCAGCACCTTGAGCAACAGCCGGTCTCCGAAGACCGGGAGGAACTTCTGTGTGAGCGCCGCCGCGAACTGTGCCCGGTCCGGGGCGTCGTCGATGCACCCGGCAGGCCACCCGGTGGCGTAGGAGCCGAAGATCACCGACGCGGCGGAGTGACGCACAACAGCGGTAGGACGGGCTTCGATCTCCCAGAGTCGGGCGTCGACCTCGGTCGGCAACGTCGTCGAGTAGCGCTGGACATCGATCATCAGCCGCGACCGGAAGCTGCCCGACGGCAACCGGTCGAGAGCCACCCACGCCCTCCTCGCCGATGGACAAGCACGCCACGCATGCCCGGACGGTCCAGGGTGGGCACGTTTGGGTTTGACCTGGGTTCGTGCCTGACCCGACGCCGGCGGCTGAGGACGCAGGCGAGCCCTCGACGAGATCCGTCTGGTCGCCATCGACACCGGCTGGGACGTCCAGCCCGCTGCGTTCGGGGACCAGGTCCGGGCCACGACGACGACCGCCGACGGCCCTGTCCAGCTGTCCGCCTTCCCGCCGATGGACAGCGACCGGATCGTGATGACCGTGACGCTGACATCGTGATCGCCAACGGGAGGTGACTTCCGGTGCGGAAGCGCCCCGTCGCTCC
>CAYXJD010000362.1:0-2166 GCA_964465225.1 uncultured Actinomycetota bacterium | reverse complement strand
CGCCAGCATCACCGCCGGTTCCGGCCGATGCTCGCGCTGCTGGCGGCGACGGTCACCGTGCTGCTGGCGATGCCCGTGGGGGTCGCCGTCGCGCAGTACCCGCCAGGCGAGGAGTTCGCCGTGACCTGCCTGCCGGAGGCTCCCGCTGCCGGTCAGTCGATCACCTGCTCGGTCGTCGGTGCGGTCCCCGGAGAGTCGCTCGAGATACGTGCCATCTCCGGTGACCTCACGCTGCTGGACAGAGCACTGTTCGCTGACGGGGACGGTGCAGCCACCTTCGACCTCGATGTCCCCACCGAGGTAGCCGGCACCGCGATCGCGGTCACCGTCGCCGGTGCCCGCTCCGGGACCGCGGCGACCACGTTGCAGGTGCTCGCCGACGGCGCCGGGGGCACGACCGAGGACGGTGCCAGCGAGGTCGCTGCGGGCGACATGCCGCGGACCGGTGTTGAGCTCGTGAGCACCGTGGTGGCCGGCACGCTCCTGCTGGGGTTGGGTGTGGCGCTGGTCATGGCCTCTCGGCGCCGGACCCACCGCCGCGTCCACGCCTGAGCGTCGCGCCTACCCCCGATCGAGGGTCACCGTGGGTCGTCGCATCCTCCTCTCGCCCCCGGACGTCGGGCCGCGGGAACGTGAACGGCTGCTGGCCGCCTTCGACTCCGGCTGGATCGCCCCGGTCGGCCCCGACCTGGATGCCTTCGAGGTGGAGCTCGCCGCCGCCACCGGGCGCTCCCACGCGGTGGCGCTGGCCAGCGGCACCGCCGCGCTCCACCTCGCGCTGGTGGTCCTCGGCGTCGGCCCCGGCGACGACGTTCTGGTGCCGACGCTCACCTTCGCCGCCACCGCCAACGCCGTGACCTACGTCGGGGCACGGCCGGTGCTCGTGGACGTCGAGGTGGGCGACTGGACGCTTGCTCCGGAGCTGGTCGCCGACCACCTCGCCGCCCGGGCACGCACCGGGAAGCCACTGCCCGCCGCGATCATCCCGGTGGATCTGTACGGCCACTGCGCCGACTACGAGCGGCTGTCCGCCATCGCCGCCACCTACGGCATCCCCGTCATCGCGGATGCCGCCGAGGCGCTCGGCGCCTCCCGGGCCGGCCGACCCGCCGGCGCGTCCGGCGTCATGGCGGCCTGCTCGTTCAACGGCAACAAGACCATCACCACCAGCGGTGGCGGGGCGCTCGTGACCGATGACGCCGAGCTGGCGGCGCACGCCCGCAAGCTCGCGACCCAGGCCCGCGAGCCGGTGCTGCACTACGAGCACCGCGAGGTCGGGTTCAACTACCGCCTGTCCAACCTGCTCGCCGCGGTCGGTCGGGGGCAGCTCGAGGCCCTCGATGCCAAGGTGGCGCGGCGTCGCGAGATCAACGCCACCTACCGAGCGGCGCTTGAGGACCTCCCCGGCGTCACCTTCCCCACCGCCGCAGCCGACAGCGACCCGTCGTGGTGGCTGACCTGCTTCACGCTGGACGCCGAGGTGGCAGGCGCGGACCGCGACGGCCTGATCGCAGCGCTGGATGCCGCCGACATCGAGGCCCGCCCGGTCTGGAAGCCGATGCACCTGCAGCCGGTCTTCGCGGACCTGCCGACCGTGGGCGGCGAGGTGGCAGCGGCCGCCTTCGCGCACGGCGTGTGCCTGCCGTCGGGATCCTCGCTCACGCCCACGGAGCAGGAGCGTGTCGTCACCGTGGTCCGCGACCGGCTGAGCTGAGCGCGTTAGCCTGACCGCGCCGGTCTGGACGCGCCGGCCTGACCGCGCCGGCCGGGACGCGCTGTGACCTGACCTCAGCCAGCCACGTGACGCGGGCGGTCCGAGCTCAGCCGGTCAGCATGGTGACGAGGGTGAGCGAGAGCCCGCTCATCGCCACCACCGTCGTGGTCAGCGCGACCACGATGACCCGCGTCTGACGGGTCATGGCCTCCTGCAGGGAGCGCTCGTGATGAGCGATCACGCGGTGCTCCGAGGCCTCGGTCCTGGCTTCCGTCGCCGCCAGGCGGTCCTGCCACGCACGGTCCATGATCTGGAGCTGTTGTTCCAGCGCCGTGAACCGCTCGTCCCACCGCACCTCCGCGGAGATGAGCCGCTCATCTGATCGGTCTTCGGCAGACGCGAAGCGTTCGTCCCACCGCGCCTCCAACGCTGCGAGCCGCTCGTCCCACCGC
>CAYXJD010000361.1:0-2174 GCA_964465225.1 uncultured Actinomycetota bacterium | reverse complement strand
GGGTGGCGAACGATCGAGTCCTTCGCCCATGTTCCGGCCGAGCAGGAACTAGCTCGACTGGCGCTCGGCCTCCCACTTGGCTCGGTTGGCCGGCCGCGCCATCTTCCCCGAGGAGCTCTTGACGAGCCAGCCTGGTGGGACGAGGGCCACGTCGAAGTTCGCGATCTGGAAGGCGGCCAGCAGCCGCTGTCGGATCTCGACCACCGCCTTGGTGGCCTCCTGGCCCTCCAGGTCCGACTCCGCGAGCACGGTGATGCGCTCCGTCTGCGCGCGCGGATCGAAACGGGAGAACGCCACCGCGCGACCGGGATGGACACCATCCACCTCGCCGACGACGTTCTCCAGATCGCCTGGGAAGACGTTCACCCCTCCGGCGATGAGGACGTCCTTCGACCGTCCGGTGATGTAGTAGGCGTCGCCGATGCGGTAACCGAGGTCGCCGGTGCGGTACCAGTCGTCCGAGAAGGCACGCTCCGTCGCTTCGTCGTCGCCGAGGTAGCCACGGAAGTTGAAGGGTGACCGCACCCAGATCTCACCGATCCGACGCTCGGGACATTCCTCCCCGCCATCGACCACGCGGATCTCGACCCCGTCGAGTGGACGCCCGACGGAGACGTAAGGGTCGCCATCGTTGGATCGCGCACCGTTCGAGGGGCCGATCGGATCGAGGCTTGCCGGATCGTCCGGCTCCCCGTGGGTCAGGGCGAACGTGGTCTCCGCCATGGCGTAGCAACCGGTGAACACGTCCTCACGGAGTCCGTGAGGCGCCATCCGCTGGACGAAACGTTGCTGGCTGGAGTGGGTGACCGGTTCCGAGCAGTTCACCAGCGTCCGCAGCGACGAGAGATCCAGCCCCGTCAGGTCCCTGTCCCGCACCCTCTGCGCCATGAACGCGTAGGCGAAGTTCGGGTTCCAACTCAGCGTCGCGGCCGACTCCGAGGCTGCTTGCAGGAAGCTGGCCGGCCGGCTCACCCATTCCACGGGATCGAGAACGACCGTCGGCACGCCGTACAGCAGCGGGAGGTTGAGACACGCGATGAAGCCCATGTCGTGGTAGAGCGGCAACCAGGAGATGATGCGATCATCGCTGTTGAGGCGGAGCGCGCTCGCGTAGGTACGAAGCTGGGCCAGTACGGCCTCGTCCGTGACCAGGACACCTCGCTTGATGCCGGTGGTGCCCGAGGAGTACTGCAGGAACGATGCCTCCAACTCCGGTCCGTGTTCGGGCACCTCCATGGGTGCCTCGCCAGCTCCAGAGCGGGGGATGAGCTCACGCGGCGCGAAGGTGGGAAGCGTGAAGTCCATGGCCTCCAGGTCGGTCACCAGAGCCCTGAAGCCCGAGCGCCGTAGCACCTCAGCCATGGTCGCTGCGTAGTACTCGCGGTTGAGTTTCGGGTTCGGTGGGGTCAGGATGGCCGGGACGGCTCCTGCGCGCAGGGCTGCGAGGTAGTGGACCGTCTGCTCCTCCTGGGATCCCAGCAACAGGCCCAGAGGTGCGTGTCGGGAATCGAGGCCGCGGTCCCGGAGCCGATCTGCGACCGACTCTGCAGCCGAGAGCAGCTCACCCGCTGTGTAGGTCGTGGACCCCGACCCCTGCCGCTGGAACGTGAAGAGCGGACGGTCCGGCCACCGCTCGGCCGCGTCAGCGAAGTGGTCGTACAGGCGCCCGGAACTCATCGCTCGGCGGTCGCCGTCTGGATGCGCTCGAGGATCTGTGTGGGCGTGTCGAACGTTTCGACGCCCAGCTCGGTCTCATCGAGCGTGATGTCGTACTGCTCCTCGATCGCACCGAGGAGCGCCACCAGACCGAAACTGTCGACCAGGCCGGATGAGAGCAAGGGCGTGTCGTCGCTCAGGTCCATGTCGATGTGCAACGTCTGCTGTACCAACTCGATCAGTTCTCGCACATCACCTCCGACGGACTCGCTCCGGAAGCCGGGCTCTAGCGTCCCGGCCGAGCGTACCGACCGCTGCAGCGCATCCGTCCAGCTACGGCCGGATCTATCGCGCGCCGTTGATTTCAGGTGGTCCCGGGCGGTCGCTGACCGCCCGGGAGCCTGGACCTGATCGATCTGACCGGCTGGATCAGACCTCACCATCGTGTTCGAACATCGACGTGCCAGCGGTCGGAGCTGCCTTCATCGGAAGGTGTAGTCGAGGTTGGCGATCCCGGT
>CAYXJD010000360.1:0-2189 GCA_964465225.1 uncultured Actinomycetota bacterium | reverse complement strand
CGCCACCACCCTCCACGACGACATCCGACGCGACACGGAACAGCTCTACCACCACGCCCCGGTCAGGACCCGAAGCCTCGGGATCAGCCGAGCCCGATGAGTTATCCACAACCATCACGGCTTCCGAGTCGCGGGAGCTGCCGCGGTGGCGAAGGATGGTCGTCCGAAGCGGGTAGGGGGGAGGTGGTGCGATGCGTGGCAGCGTCTTCAAGCGCTGCACGGTCTGCGGTGCCCGCGTACCGGGCAGAAGCTGCGCAACCACCGGGTGCTCATCCAGCAGCTTCACGTGGGCCTTCATCGTCGACGCAGGACGCAAGCCCGACGGTGCGCGGCGACAGATCAAGCGCATGGGCTTCGACTCACGGGCCCAAGCCGAGGAAGCGCTAACGGAGCTCCTGGCTTCGATGCACGCCGGCACGTGGGTACCTCCGTCGCGACTGACCGTGGGCGACTACCTCCTCGATCGCTGGCTCCCCCGGACGCGCACCGGCGCAAAGACCCGTGCCGACCGGGAGATGCACATGCGCGTCTACGTGGTGCCACGCCTCGGGGCCCTCACGCTCGAGGAGCTCAGCGGGGACGACCTGACCTACCTGTACGACGATCTCGCGGTCCGTGGCAGGCGACGTGCACCACATCCTCAGTTCGGCCACGGCCTGTCTCCGACCACGGTCCGTCGGATCCACACGATGCTGCACAAGGCGTTCGCTGACGCGATCCGCTGGGGACTCCTCGAGCGCAACCCGTGCGACCGCGCCGACCCTCCCTCGACGTCAGAGGTCAAGGGCCTCGCTCGCAGTGCCCGCCACACCTACACCTGGGACGAGCTCGCCCGCTTCCTCGACGTGGCCAGCAACGATCGACTGTTCGCGATGTGGCATCTGTTCGTCACCACCGGGATGCGTCGGAGCGAGGTTGCGGCGTTGCTGTGGCGCAACGTCGATCTGGACGCCGGCCTCCTCTCGGTCACCCGCGCCGCGGTCGAGGTCAAGGGGAAGGTCGACGAGCGCGAGCTGACGAAGTCGTCCTCGTCACGACGTGCCATCGAGCTCGCGGAGCAGGACGTTGCGGTGCTCCGCCAGCACCGCAAGGCGCAGCTCGAGGAACAGATCGCACTCCACGGCTCGTGGCGTGACGTTGAACGGGTCTTCACCAGCCCCACCGGCGACCGTCTCCACCCTCCCAACATCACACGGGCGTTCCACGTCCTCACCAACCGTGCCGGGCTGCAACGCATCAGGCTCCACGACCTGCGTCACACCTTCGCGACGCTGATGCTGAAGTCCGGTGAGCCCGCCAAGATCGTCACCGAACGGCTTGGCCACTCGACCGCGGCCTACACCCAGGACGCGTACCAGGAGGTCATGCCCGGGATGCAGCGGGACGCGGCCCGACGGTTCGGTCAGCGTCTACGGCGGCCCCTCGCCGGGAGCGACGACGGCAACCCGGCAGCTGACGAGGGCCGACGGTGAGGAGGACCCCACGTCGGAGCGGTCGTCAGATCGGTGATCGCTTCGTCCCTCGGCGACCGCTCCGGCTCGGCCGCGACGCCCCTGCCAAGATGGCGGCACGCTCCATCAGCGCGGCCGAGGTGCACGCGATCCTGACCGACAACGTGATCGTCCAGGTGATCGACTACCGAGCCCGGTTCGTGCTGCTCGGCGTCGTCGCCGGACGTCCTCTCATCGCCGTCGTGGCCGACGACGAGATCTCGGATGCGACCGTGCTGATCTCCGTGTACGAGCCGGACCAGGACCATGGGTGGACGCCGGAGGCGATCCGCGCCATCCTTGAAGGAGATCGCAGGGAGGAAGGGCCGTGAGCCGCCACACCCACGACGACGGCGCACTGAGCCGCCGCACGGTCGACTACGAGTACGTCCTCCACCACGAGCACGCGGAACCCGGGCTGCTCGTGGTCCGCGGCGTACCGGCCGAGGCGTGCGCCACCTGCGACGAGTACTGGTTCGACGAGGACACCGGATTCGCGCTGAGCCGGGTGCTCGAGGAGCACGCGCCGGCCGCCGGGCGGGTCGTCACCGTCGACTGGGTCGAGGTGCAGGCGGCCTGATCCCTCACCCGCGACACGCGCGCGGACCGAGCGCTCGCACCGGCGTCGGGAACCCCCGACTCGTCGCTCGCCGCGTCGTGGCCACGCATCGTGTGACCATTCTGTGACCATTCGGTCCC
>CAYXJD010000359.1:0-2202 GCA_964465225.1 uncultured Actinomycetota bacterium | reverse complement strand
GGCCCAGCTCGGCGGGGTGCTGCTGTTCGAACCGGGGCTGGTGGCCGGGATGGGCCTGCTGCTCTGGGTGCTGGCGGCGGTGGCCCTGTGGTTGGGCGCCGGCTCGCTCCGACGCGAACGGCTCGCCGAACGCATGTGAGCGCACGCTGTCCGGGCCGCAGCGGGACAGCTGACGACCAGGATCAGCGCGAAGCCCGCCGTCAGACCCCGCGACGCCAGGGCCGGCGGTCGCTGGTCCCCTCGGGGGAGGACGCATCGATCGGTGCTCCGCCACCGCGCAGGCGGGCGAGCTGCTCGGCCACGGCCAGCCCCGGCGCCATCTCCAGCGCCAGGTCGCCGAGCGTGTCGAGGTCCTCCTCGACCAGTTGCCGGTCCCGCCCGACGGCCAGGATGCCGTAGCGACCGGGTCCCGCGGCGACCGCTGCCGCCATGAACGACTCCGTGTGCGCCCCACCGATCCCCGCCACCGCGGCCTGGACGGCATCGACCGGGTCGAGCAACAGCGCGCCACCGGTGGCGTGGACCTCGCAGAACAGCGGTTGGTCGAAGGACACGACCCACCTCGCCTCGTTGGGCGTGAGGCCGTGGTGTGCCGTCAGTCGCCAGCCATCCTCGGCAGGGCGCCACAACGCGACGGTGTCGGCCTCCAGCTGCACCTGCACCTCCCGGACGATCGCCGCCGCGAGCGCCGGCAGCTCGGCCAGCAGCGGCACGTCCTCCACGAGCTGTTCCAACTCCGAGGTGGCGGTCAGCACCCTCGCCAGCCGCTCGCGCAGCTGGCGTTCCGGGGTGGTGCCGGTCTTCTGACGCCGGGCGCGCCACCGGGCCGGACGGACGGCGGGAGGGGTGACGGTGCCGGCTTCGGGTACCTCGATCACCCGCCGTTCGAGCAGGGTGGTAGCCGCCGGTGCGCTTGGTGCGGGTGCCGGCGCGGTCGCTGCCGATGCGGCCGGGGCCGGTGCGGCCAGCATCGATGGCGCCGGCGGCGGGGGCGGGAGCGGACGGGACAGCGTCGGGTCCGTTGGCGCTGCAGCTACGCCATCGTCCGGCGTGATCTCCACGGCGACCTCGTCGTCGAGCCGGACGGAGGTACCGGCCTCGTCCGACCCGGTGGACGGCACGGGTTCGGGAACCGGCACTGCCGCGGACACCTGCTGCTCATCCTGGTGGACGTCATCGGCGCTATCGGAAGGCGCGCCGGTGGCCGGAGCCGGATCAGCAACACGCCCGAACAAGCGTGACGTGAGCGTCCGACGTGGCTCGCTGCGATCGGCACGTCGGCTCCGGCGGCCCGCGCTGCTCGTCGCCTCCTCAGTGGCCTCTTGCTGACCCTCCACATCATCGTCCGCGGCTCCGCTGGCCATCTCGGCCCCTGGCCGGACCGCTGAGCCGTTGGTCGCGGCGACGCGGGCCAGCGCTACGTCGCTCCCGACCCCGCCGACGTCTGCACTCCCCGGCGCGACGGCGGCGGTTGCGACACCGTCGAGCTCGGGCGGGTCGACCCACGTCGCGGCCTGCCCACCGGCCGGCGAGAGCAGGTGCTCGATACGGCTCGTCAACTCGTCGACGGTGTAGGGGCGGACGAGCACCTGCACGCCGGCAGGAGCAGTGCCATCGAGCTCTTCGTCCCCGATGACCAGCGCACGTCCCCCGGCCGGCAGTCCGGTCGCAACGGCCACGCCGGCCTGCGTGCCCCCGAGGTCGAGCACGACGACATCACCATCGAGCGGCGTCTCAGCATCCGGGGTCTGGCTGGCGACATCCCAGCCACGATGCGAGAACGTCAGGCCGATGACCAGTGAGGCGTTGCCGGTCACCACCAGGACGCGCGGTTCGGAGCCTCCCATGGCATCTCTCCCCTACAGGTCACGTAGCGTACTTGGCCCGACCACTTTCCGATAGCTCCAGACCGGTGGGCGCGGCCCTCCCGTGTATCGAGGGCTCACAGACCCAGGATGATGTTCTCGTAGATCGAGATCGCTGCCGGTCCCAGGAGCACGACGAACAACGCGGGGAAGATGCACAGGATCAACGGGAAGATGATCTTGACCGGCAGCTTCTGCGCCCTCTCCTCGGCCCGCTGCCGGCGCTTGATCCGCAGCTCCCCCGCCTGGACGTGCAGGACCCGCGCCACGGAGATGCCGAAGATCTCCGCCTGGACCATCGCCATCACGAAGGCCTTCAACTCTTCAACGGTCGTCC
>CAYXJD010000358.1:0-2217 GCA_964465225.1 uncultured Actinomycetota bacterium | reverse complement strand
CGGTCTGTGCCAGTTTGCCGATCACGTTCATGCTGGGGCCCTTCGGTGGACGGTCCCCGACGATACTACGAACCAGCTTGCTGGTTGAGAACAGCGCCGCCCGGGGGCAGCGGCGAGCACGACGCCCTGCTCGCGCTGCGGGACAGGCTGGAGACGGTGGATGCCGGCGACGGCAAGACCCTGCTCGGCTTCCTCGACGTCCGGGTGGAGATCACGCGTGCGGGCACGCACGCGGACCGACCCGGGGCAGGTGCGCGTGGAGGGCATGCTGCCTCAGGCGCTGGTCGACGCCTGGGGAGGTACCTGGCAGGACTCGCACACGTAGGCCCAGCGGCCCGCCAGGTCGTAGCGTCGGATGGCGGTGTCACACCGCCGACAGCGTTGCTGTCGGTAGACGTAGGTCGCGTCGGACCGTCGCATTCGTGACCGCGGCCGGCCGATCTCGGCCGGGTCGGTGGTGATGATGCGCCGCTCCTGCACGCCGCGTCGCAACCAGGTCACCAGCGTCGCCCAGATCGCGTCGAAGCGTTCGCGCTCCAGCTGGCGTGCCGGGAGGTCGGGGTGGACACCGTGGACGAACAGCACCTCGGCGCGGTACACGTTGCCGATGCCGGCGAGCACGCGCTGGTCCAGCAGCGCCCGACCGATGCCGACCGATCGACGCTGGAGCGCGGCCCATGCCTGGTCGGGGTCCGCGTCCGCTCGCAGTGGGTCGGGGCCGAGCCGTGCGCGCAACTGGTCGACCTCGTCGGGCGTCAGCAGCTCACAGGCGGTGGCCCCGACGAGGTCGGTGGTGCGGGCCTCGCCCACGATGCGGTAGCGCACCGTGGGCCGTGGCTCGGGCGGTGACCCGTCGTGGACGAAGAACCTGCCGAACAGGCCCAGGTGGACGTGCACCCAGCGGTCGTCCTCGTAGCGGTGGAACAGGTGCTTGCCGTGGGCGTCGGTGGCTTCGAGCACGGCGCCGTCGAGCAACGAGGCTGCGGCATCGAAGCGTCCCTGGGGCGAGGTCACGCGCACTGCAGATCCCACGAACCAGCGGGCGTGGTCGCGTGCGAGGCGGTGGATCGTGTGACCCTCGGGCACCGAACGGACTCCGGGGAGGCAGTGGGGCGGCGCCCACTGGCGCCGGGGGCGGTTCGGACCGGCTCGCTACTTGTAGTTGGTGAACCGCAGCGGAGCATCGTGCTCCTTGCTCGTCACCATCCGCTGGATCTCCTGGAGATCGTCGCGCTTCTTGCCGGCCACGCGGATCCGATCACCCATGTTGGTCGGGGTCACCTTGAGCTTGGTGGCCTTGATGTCCTTCACGAGCTGCTTGCCCAGGTCCGGTGGCAACGTGGTCACGAGCTGCACGTCGATACGGCTGCGTCCGCCGTGGACGTCCCGCGGCTCAGCGATGTCCAGCGCCTTGAGCGACACCTTGCGCTTGACACACTTGTCCCGCAGGACCTCCAGCGCCGCCCGCGCGCGGTCCTCGCTCGACGACTCCACCTGGATCGCGTCGTCACCCGACCAGGCGATCACGGTGTCGGTGTCCCTGAAGTCGAAGCGGGTGGCGACCTCTCGCGCCGCCTGGTTGATGGCGTTGTCGACCTCCTGCCGGTCGACCCCCGCCTCGATGTCGAAGCTGGACTCTGCCACCGTCGTCCTCCTCATCGCTCGGCTCCGGACGGTGAGCCTACTTCCCGGCTGGGGCCGGGCGGTCCGGGTCCGTGGGCCCGCTCTTCCCGCGCCGATCGCCGCGTGCCAGCTTCGGGGCCGCGACCTGGAACACCGGGCTCTCGCCGGTTTGCCGCGGCGATCCGGAGTGCTTACGCTGACCGGCTCCGAGCGCGTGCTCGGCCCGGAGGGATACCCGAGTGGCCAAAGGGGTCTGGCTGTAAACCAGATGGCTTCGCCTTCGCAGGTTCGAATCCTGCTCCCTCCACCGTCCCGCAGTACGCCGGTGATGGACATCGGCGCGAGCGACGCAGCGTGCGTGGTTCGCCCGGTCCGCCGGTGCTGGCTACGCTGCGCGACCGCACGCCCTGGTAGCTCAGTCGGCAGAGCGCTTCCATGGTAAGGAAGAGGTCCGCGGTTCGATTCCGCGCCAGGGCTCGAGGTGCCGTATCGGCGCCTTCGCGCGGTAGAGCACCACATGGCACGACCGACAGCCACGAGGCGGCGTAGCTCAGGGGTAGAGCAAGCGACTCATAATCGCTGTGTCGGTGGTTC
>CAYXJD010000357.1:0-2222 GCA_964465225.1 uncultured Actinomycetota bacterium | reverse complement strand
CAGGAGCACGGGCACAGACCGCGAGATCCGCACCCACCCCCGTGGGTGAGGATTAGGCTCGTGCCTGCCAGGGCGCGACGACGGTGCCGCGCTATCGAGGACGATGGTGGGGGACGGTTCGTGGGACGGATGCAGCGCGGTTCCCTAGGTGGGGGCATGGGGACGACCGCCCGTACGAGGTTGTCCGGCTGGGGTGCGGACATCGCGGTCGTGCGAGATCGAGGCCGCGCCAAGGCTCGACGCCAGTGGTCGACACTCCCTCTGTATCTCCCGAGCCGTCACCCCGTCGGCGCAGGTCTCACCTTCACCGCCGAGCTCGACCTAGCCGCTGAGGAGCTCGGGGTCGAGTGCCACGAGGTGCTGCCCAGCCGGGAAGTACCGACCGGTGACCAGACCTCCATCCCCGCCCCGCCCCTCCGTGGTTTCGCGATCGACCATGCTCGGCTCGTCACCGACGGCGTGTTGTTCCACGGGGTCTTGACCGAGGACGATGTCGTCATCACCGACGTCTCGAGTGACTTCCGTAGCAGCGATGGCCGATGGCCCTCCTTCTCTCGCTTGCAGCGGTATCCCCCTTCGGTACAGGTCGACGATGCGGTCTCGCTGCTGACCGGCGGTGGTGGAGCGACGAACTACGCCCACTGGCTGTACGACGTCCTTCCCCGCTTCCATCTGCTCCAGCAAGCTGGACTCATCCGAGCCAACAGCAGCTACCTCGTGCCACCGCTGGATCGAGAGTTCAAGCTCGTCACGCTCGAGCGCCTGGGCATCGATCCTGGAAGGTGCATCGAGATCGGTGGGCCGGCCCTCGTCGAAGCCGCACGGCTCAGCGCTTCGGCGGGACACCGCAACCACGGCCGGGTCGAGCCATGGATCCCGCAGTTCCTTCGCTCGGCCTTCCTGCGAGAGGGCCGAGAGACGGGCCGGAGACTCTACGTGAACCGACGTGACACGAAGATCCGCCGGGTGCTCAACGAAGAGCAGTTGGAGTCCGCGCTCACCGCCCGAGGCTTTATGTCCATCAGCGCCTCCGACTACGACTTCCAGGACAAGATGGACCTGTACCGCTCGGCTGACATCGTCGTGGCACCCCACGGCGCCGGCCTGGCGAACATCGCCTTCTGCCCACCCGGGACGCAGGTCGTCGAGATCCACGGCAACGACTGGTCGGATCCGTGGTACGGCGACGCCGCCCGCGGGGTCGGCCTCCACCACACGGCGGTCAACGCCTTCCGAACCGTGAGCTCGCCGTTGCTGCCCGATATCGTCCGCCACCTGCACGTCGACGTGGAGCAGGTCATCGCCGTGGTCGACGCACTCGCGCCGTGAAGACACCCTGAGCCTCGCCGTCGGGGTGCTAGCCGCGCCCCGCCTGGCTTGCTACCGCCGCGAAGTAGGCCTCGCGTTCGTGTTGTTCGATCTCCGGTGCGGCCAGACCGCGGCTCGGGTCTGTCGACGCTGCTTGGGGCGTCCGGGTGCCGGCCTGCGGACCTCGTGTCAGCACGATCCCGGCGTTCCTCGCCAGGAGCGCGAGGCTCCCGTACGCATCCCCACGCACGGAGCGAGCAACGAGACGCCCCAGCGAGGCCGTCCCGTCCTGGCGCTCCAGCGGGGTCAGACGGTTGGCGGACCGACCTACCAGGTCCCAGAGGCGCTCCGCGCCACGCGGCCGCTCGAGTGCTATCGCAGGGGTCGTCCCGACCGAGCGCTCCATCTGGAACAACGCTGTCCGCACGGGCAGTTCCGCGCCCCAGGAGCGAGCATGCCCCAGTAGGGCGTGCTGCGACAGCGGGGAAACCTCGATCAAGACCTGCAGATCCTTCATCCCGACCAGTCGCTGCGTCGGGGACAGCAATCCGTGCAGCGCGACATGAACCGCGGCGTCCAACGGCGCGAGGGTGGGAAAACGGTCACTGCCGATCGCGACGTCGCGGCGACGTGCGAACACCGCGTCGAGATCGATCCGGTAGGGCTGACGGGTCGGGATCTCGTTCACGAGATGCCAGTGGAGGTCGAGGTGGGTACCGCTCGGCAGGAAGACGTCGATCTCGCCCTTCAGGCCATGACGGAGGTACGCCCAGTCGTGAAGCGGCACACGACAGCCCGCGGCCTCCAGGAGCATCACGACCTCGCCGAACCGCCCCGCCGGCACCAGAACATCGAGATCGTTGTAGGAGCGCAGGTCCGGCGGACCGTGCACCCCGGCCAGGGCTGGTCCCTTG
>CAYXJD010000356.1:0-2222 GCA_964465225.1 uncultured Actinomycetota bacterium | reverse complement strand
CCCGACGGCGTAGAGGGTCTGCAGGAGGGAGATGATCGTCGGCTGGTTCGCGAAGTAGTCGAGCGCCTCCTCGACCGGCATCTCGAGCACATCGGCGATGTTGCGCCCCTTGTAGTGGACCTCCAGGGTCTCCCGGTCGTAGCGGCGCCCCTTGCAGACCTCGCAGGGCACGTACACGTCCGGCAGGAAGTGCATCTCGATCCTGAGCGTCCCCTCACCCTTGCAGGCCTCGCAGCGGCCGCCCTTGACGTTGAAGGAGAAGCGCCCGGGCTGGTAGCCGCGGACCTTGGCCTCCGGCGTGGCCGCGAAGAGCTTGCGCACGTGGTCGAACAGGCCGGTGTAGGTCGCGGGGTTGGAGCGCGGCGTGCGTCCGATCGGTGACTGGTCGACCACCACGGCCTTGTCGACCGCCTCGAGGCCGGTGAGCCGGCGGTGGCCCCCGGGCCGATCACGTGAGCCGTAGACCTGCCGCATGAGGGCCTTCGACAGGATCTCGTTCACCAGCGACGACTTGCCCGACCCGGAGACCCCGGTCACACAGGTGAAGGTGCCGAGCGGGAAGGCCACGTCGACGTCGCGCAGGTTGTTGGCGTTGGCTCCCACCACCTCGATGTCGACACCGCTGCCCGCGCGCCTGGCCGCCGGCAGGGGGATCGAGCGTTCGCCGGCGAGGTAGGCACCGGTCAACGACCGGCGGGTCAGGCGCTTGAGTCCTTCGACCGACCCTGAGTGGACGATCTCCCCGCCGTGCTCCCCCGCACCCGGGCCGATGTCGACGACGTGGTCGGCGGCGTCGATCGTGGCCTCGTCGTGCTCGACGACGATCAGCGTGTTCCCCAGGTCGCGGAGCCGCAGCAGCGTCTCGATCAAACGCTCGTTGTCGCGTTGGTGCAGCCCGATCGAGGGTTCGTCGAGCACGTAGAGCACCCCGACCAGGCCGGCACCGATCTGGGTCGCCAGCCGGATGCGCTGGGCCTCCCCACCGGACAACGTCGCCGCCGCACGATCGAGGGTCAGGTACTCCAGGCCGACGTCGAGCAGGAACCGCAGCCGGGCACGGATCTCCTTCAGCACCCGTGAGCCGATCAGCTGATCGCGCTCGCTCAGCCGCAGGCCCTGCACGAAGGCATCGGCGTCGGCCACCGACATGGCGGTGAGCTCGGCGATCGAGCGGCCACCGATCGTGACGGCCAGGACGATCGGCTTCAGGCGCCGACCGGCGCAGGCCGGGCACGGCACCTCACGCATGTACTGCTCGATCTGCGTGCGCACGTGGTCGGAGTCGGTCTCCAGGTGGCGTCGGCGCAGTGAGGCCAGCACCCCCTCGACCCGGGCCCGGTAGGAACGGCGGCGGCCGTAGCGGTTGGTGTAGGACACCTGGACCCGGTCACCGGTGCCCTCCAGCACTCCCGTTCGCACGCGCTCGGGAAGTTCGCCCCACGGGGTCGACGGGTCCGCGCCCAGGTGTTCGACCGTGGCCCGGAGCAGCTGGCGGTAGTAGCTGGACTGGGTGCCGGTGCTCCACGGCAGGATCACCCCCTCCTCCACCGAGCGGTCCTCGTCGCCGATCACCAGCTCGGGGTCGACCATGAGCTGTGTCCCGAGCCCCGAGCACGTCTCGCAGGCGCCGTAGGGTGAGTTGAAGGAGAAGCTGCGCGGCGCCAGCTGGTCGTAGCTCACGTGGCAGTTGGCGCAGGCCAGGTGCTCGGAGAACAGCAACGATTCGGCCTGCGGTGCGGGCTCACCAGCGGCCTGTGCCGCCTCGATCGCCTCCGCGGTGGGCAGGACCTCGATCATCGCCACACCGTCCGCCAGCTGCAGGGCGGTCTCGATCGAGTCGGAGAGGCGACGGCGGAGGTCCTCCTTCTGCACCAGGCGGTCGACGACCACCTCGATCGTGTGCTTGACGTTCTTCTCCAGCCGCGGCACCTCGTCGATCGGGAGGACCTGGCCATCGACACGTACCCGGGCGAACCCCTCGGTGCTCAGCTGCTGGAAGAGGGCCGCATGTTCGCCCTTGCGTCCCCGGACCACGGGGGCCAACACCTGGAACCGTGTGCCGAAGGGGAGCTCGTGCACCTGGTCGACGATCTGCTCCGCGGTCTGTCGCGCGATCGGTTGGCCGCACCTCGGGCAGTGCGGCTGGCCGATGCGGGCGTACAGCAGGCGCAGGTAGTCGTAGATCTCCGTGATCGTGCCGACGGTGGAGCGCGGGTTGCGCG
>CAYXJD010000355.1:0-2231 GCA_964465225.1 uncultured Actinomycetota bacterium | reverse complement strand
CGCGCGCCACTGGTCCCGAGCCTCAGACGCTCCGTGATCATAGCGCTACGGAGCGGCAGGACATAGGACCGCCGACCAGGGGGCCGCGGAGCCCGCGCACGTGGCACGCGCACGTGGCCCCCGCACGTAGCCCGCGCACCAGCGACGCCCGGGCGGCCTGTCCCGCGGATGTCCGGACAGCCGCTAGGTTCTGGCCGCGTGCCTGTCCGTCTCGGGATCGATGCAACGTCTCGGGCGGACACCATGGGCAGGCAGCCACGAAGGACCGAGGGAGCCCGGCGGGGGGCGGTCGGCATGACGACGGATGAGTTGGTCACGGGCGGGAGGATCCCACCGTCGATGCTGCGGATCCTGCGTGCTCTGCTCACGGTCGCCGTGTTGGCAACGGCCTACCTCGGCGCCTTCCTCATCCGCTTCGAGTTCAGCATCCCCCCGGCGTTCCTGCGGACCGCGCTGCTCACCCTGCCGGTGGTGGTGGTCGGCAAGCTGCTCCTGCTGCACCTGCTCAAGGCCCACAAGCACTCGTGGCGGAGCACCTCGCTGTGGGACGTCGTCGCGATCGGGGAGGCGATGCTCGCCGCCGCGCTGGTCCTGGCCGGCGGCCGCCTGCTGCTCGTCGAGGTAGTGCGGACCACCGGTGGCCCCTCGCTCACCGTGATCCCCTTCGGAGTGATCGCCGCCGACCTCGCGCTGTCGGTGATCGGCCTGGCCGGCATCCGGGCCCTGCGCCGGCTCCAACACGAGGAGGCGGAGATCCGCCGCCTGCGCGAGCTCGGGGCCGACCGACGTCGGCGCACCACCGTGATCATCGGGGCCGGACGGTTCGGCAGCATGGTCGCCCGGGAGATCCAGAGCCGTCCCGACCTGGGCCTGCGAGCCATCGGTTTCCTCGACGACGATCCGTCCAAGCAGCGCCAGATCCTGCATGGGCTCGAGGTACTGGGCGCCCGCCACGATCTGGCCGAGGTCGTCGCCGAACACCGCGTCGACCAGGCGATCATCGCCATCTCCGATATCGACGGTCGCGCCCTGCGTGAACTGACCGAAGGCTGCCGGGCTGCCGGTGTGGAGGCCCACATCATCCCGGGCGTCCACGAGATGATCGGCGGGAAGGTGTCCCTGTCTCGGCTCCGGCCGGTCCGCATCGAGGACCTCCTGCGTCGCGAGCCCGTCGAGCTCGACACCTCCTCGATCGCCGAGCTGGTCCACGACCGCACGGTGCTGGTGACCGGTGCCGGCGGGTCGATCGGCGCCGAGCTGTGCCGCCAGCTGGCCCGGTTCGCGCCCCGCCGTCTGGTGCTGGCCGAGCAGAGCGAGAACGCGCTGTGGGACATCCACCGCGAGCTGGAGCCCCGGTACCCCGACCTCGAGGTGGTCCCCGCCGTCGTCGACGTGTGTGATGCGGAGCGGGTGTCGGCGCTGCTCTCCGGGTTCCGGCCGACGGTGGTCTTCCACGCCGCGGCCCACAAGCACGTGCCGATGATGGAGACCAACCCCGGCGAGGCGGTCAAGAACAACGTCTTCGGCACCAAGGTCGTGGCCGACGCCTGCGCGCGGCTGGGGGTGGAGCGCTTCGTGCTGATCTCCACCGACAAGGCCGTCAACCCCTCGTCGGTCATGGGCGCCACCAAGCGGGTCGCCGAGCGCTACGTCCACCACCTCGCGGAGACGACCGGTCGGGCGTTCGTCAGCGTCCGGTTCGGCAACGTGCTCGGCTCCACCGGCAGCGTCGTCCCCGTCTTCGAGGAGCAGATCGCCGACGGCGGCCCCGTGACCGTCACCCACCCGGACATGACCCGCTACTTCATGACGATCCCGGAGGCCTCCCAGCTGGTGATCCAGGCAGCGACGCTCGGCACCGGCGGCGAGGTGTTCGTCCTCGACATGGGCGAGCCGGTGCGCATCGTCGATCTGGCCCGGGACCTGATCCGGCTGTCGGGGCTGGAACCCGACGTGGACATCGAGGTGGCCTACACCGGTGTGCGTCCCGGTGAGAAGCTGTTCGAGGAGCTCCAGCTCGACACCGAGGACACCGACCGCACACGCCATCCGTCGATCGTGGTGAGCACCTCGGCTGGTGCGAGTTGGCGCGAGGTGCCCGCCGACCTCGAACAGCTACGTGGCGCCGCGGACTCGGCCGAGCTGGCGGCGGTCCACGCCGCGCTGCGTACGATCGTTCCGGAGATGGTCACCGGTGCCACCGACGCTTCGGCAGTGGTCGGGGACGAGGC
>CAYXJD010000354.1:0-2246 GCA_964465225.1 uncultured Actinomycetota bacterium | reverse complement strand
CTTCCTGGAGCTGCACGTGGTGGAGGGCAACGCCATCACGGACGCCGAGGTGGACAGCGAACTCCTCGCCGAGCTGGAGGCAACCGGCCTCAAGGTGGTGTGCGCATGATCGTCACGGTCACCCCCAACCCCAGCGTCGATCGTGCCCTGGTGGTCGATCGACTCGTCCGTGGCGAGGTCCTCCGGACCTCAGGGCACCAGCGCGACCCGGGCGGCAAGGGCATCAACGTGTCCCGCGCCCTGCACGCCAACGGTCACGCGACGACGGCGGTCGTGCCGATCGGCGGCTCGGAGGGGGACCTGCTGCTGCGGCTCCTCGACGGGACGGGCCTCGCCGTGGTCGCGGTGCCGATCGCCGGTTCGGTGCGTTCCAACATCACGGTCGCCGAGCCTGACGGCACGGTCACGAAGCTGAACGAGCCCGGTCCCGAGCTGGCCTCCGACGAGTTGCGGCGGCTGGTCGATGCCAGCATCACGGCAGCCGCCGGCGCCGAGTGGCTGGTGGGCAGCGGCTCGCTGCCGCCCGGCGCCCCCAACAGCCTGCTGACCGAGCTGATCGAGCGTGGACACGCGGCCGGCACCCGCGCTGCCATCGACACCTCCGGGGCGGCGCTGACGACGGCGCTGGCCGCCGAGCCGGATCTGGTCAAGCCCAACGCCGAGGAACTCGCCGAGTGCACGGGCCTCACGCTGCGAACGGTCGGCGACGTGATCGACGCGGCCCAGGCGCTCCGCGCCATGGGCGCGGGCGCCGTCCTGGCGAGCCTGGGGCCCGACGGGGCGCTCTACCTCGACGACGAGGCCCAGGCCCACGCGGAGCTCGCAGTGACGCACCCGAGGAGCACCGTGGGCGCCGGCGACTCGACGCTCGCCGGCTTCCTCACCGCCAGCGACCACCCCCTGGCGGGGCTGCGCGCCGCGGTGGCCTTCGGGGCCGCCGCCGTCCAACTCCCGGGCAGCCAGCTGCCCGGACCCACCGACCTGCACCTCGACGCCGTCGTGGTGCATGAGCCACCGGATCGCGCCCGCGTGCTGTCGGGCGCTCCACAGCCAGCGGTGTCACACGCCTGACGCCGCACCACCCGCTGCCCCGTCCGGGGCAGGACACCTCCACCAAGGGAGAGAGAAGAACATGAGCGACATGGTTGCGGGCGCGCCTGCGGCAGAGAGCGGATGGCGTGCCCACGTGCAGCGGTTCGGCGGCAACATGGCCGCGATGGTGATGCCGAACATCGGCGCCTTCATCGCCTGGGGACTGCTGACGGCCCTGTTCATCCCCACGGGATGGACACCGAACGAGTCCATGGCCGAGATGGTCGGCCCGATGATCATGACCCTGCTGCCGCTGCTGATCGGCTACACCGGTGGTCGATTGGTCCACGGGACACGCGGCGCCGTGATCGGTGCCGTCGCGACGATGGGCATCATCGTCGGCTCCGACATCCCGCAGTTCCTGGGCGCCATGGCCATCGGGCCGCTGGCCGCGTGGGTGCTGATGAAGTTCGACACCTGGGTCATCCCGAAGACCAAGGTCGGGTTCGAGATGCTGGTGAACAACTTCTCGCTCGGCATCCTCGGCGTCATGCTGGCAGCCGTCGGCTACTTCGGCATCGGGCCGATCGTCACCTCGCTGACCGACATCCTCGGCAACGGCGTCGAGTTCCTGGTCGACAACTCCCTACTGCCGTTGGCCTCGCTCCTGATCGAGCCCGCAAAGGTGCTGTTCCTGAACAACGCCATCAACCACGGTGTGCTCGGTCCCCTTGGGGTCGTCGAGGCGGCAGAGACCGGCAAGTCGATCCTGTTCATGCTCGAGACCAACCCCGGCCCGGGGCTCGGGGTCCTGCTCGCCTTCTGGGTCGCTGGCCCGAACAAGGCGATCCGCCTGTCGGCACCCGGTGCCATCGTCATCCACTTCTTCGGCGGCATCCACGAGATCTACTTCCCCTACGTGCTGATGAAGCCACGGATGATCCTGGCAGCCATCGCCGGCGGCATGACGGGGATCCTGACGTTCATGGTCACCGGGGTCGGACTCGTCGCGACGCCCTCGCCGGGCTCGATCTTCGCCTACATGGCCGTCACCCCACGCGGGAACTTCTTCGGCGGGCTGCTCGGCATCGCCCTGTCGGCCGTCGTCTCCTTCGTCGTCGGCGCGGCCCTGCTGCGCTTCTCGAAGAGCGACGAGGAGCCCGACCTCGACGAGGCCGCCGCCCAGTCCGCCGCCAACAAGGGCGCCAAGCCCA
>CAYXJD010000353.1:0-2276 GCA_964465225.1 uncultured Actinomycetota bacterium | reverse complement strand
CCTCGCTCCAGCCGGCCTTGTCGGGGTCACGGGTGAACTCCGGCCGCCAGAACTCGGTGTCGGTGCTGGTCCCGTCGGCCTCGATGGCGCGTGTGGTGGCCGGCGGGAGCTTGCGCACGCCTCGCAGGATCGTGTGTGGCGCGGGGACCACCGCGTGGAAGCTGAGGTAGTGGTGCAACGCGACGGGGTCGATGGAGGTGTCGATCCCACCGCCGGCCAGCAGCGCCGGCAGGCTGGAGGCGAACCGCAGGCGTCCGGCGCTCTCGGCGAGGTACAGCGGCTTGATACCGAAGCGGTCGCGGGCCAGGAGGGTCCGACCGGTGTCACGTTCGTGGACGGCGAACGCGAACATGCCCTGCAGACGGTCGACGAAGCGGTCACCCCAGGCGTGGTAGGCCTTCATGACCACCTCGGTGTCCGAGGTCGAGAAGAACCGGTAGCCGCGCTCGACCTGGAGCTGCTCGCGGAGCTGCTGGTAGTTGTAGATGCAGCCGTTGAAGACGATCGTCAGCCCGAGATCGGGATCGTGCATCGGCTGGTTGCCGCAGGCCGACAGGTCGATGATGGACAGGCGACGGTGCCCGAGTGCGATCGGTCCGGCCGCCCACACGCCCTCGCCGTCAGGGCCGCGGTCCGACATCGTCGCGGTCATCCGGCTGACGGCGCCGACGTCGGGTCTGGTGCCGTCGAGCCGGAGCTCACCGCTGAAGCCGCACATCCGGGGATCCTTCCCATCTGGAGGTCGAGCCGTCGGAGGACGATGCCGCGGGTCCGGTGCTCTCCGGTGCTCTCCGGTGCGGTCCAGGCGCGGCCGACGTGGCGCCGACACGTACGGGGAGGCCGGCGGGCGGTGGCAGCGTGCGGTCAGCAGCAAACAGGCGCCGCGCCCGTGTCGGTGGCGGCCATCGGGCGGTGTCCAGCCTAGGCGCCGACGCGCGTGACGGCAGGTGCGGGGCCGGCTCCGCGCGGCGCGGCGCCGCGGGCCCCGTCGGATCGGAGCAGGCGCCGCGGCGTCGCACGCGCGTGTCCGGACCCGACGCAGCAGGCATGCTGTCCCGACCGGCCCCCTACCACGAGGTCCCCGATGGCAACCTTCCACCTCGTCGACGCGTTCACCGACACCGCGTTCACCGGCAACCGTGCCGGCGTGGTGGTGCTCGCGGATGGTCCCGTCGATGCCGACTTCGCCCGCCGCTTCGCCGCCGAGGTGGGGGCCTCGGAGACCGCCTTCGTCCACCCCGAGGCCGGGGCCTGGCGCCTGCGCTGGTGGACCCCGACCGTGGAGGTGGACCTGTGCGGGCACGCGACGCTGGCGGCCGCCCACGTCCTGATCACGACCGGTGCCAGCCCGAGCAGCACCCTGCACTTCCGCACCCGGTCGGGCACCTTGACCGCGACCCGCGGCGCCGATGGTCAACTCTGGCTCGATCTGCCGGCCTGGCCGGTCGCCGAGCGATCCACAGCGC
The DNA here is from genome assembly GCA_964465225.1 of uncultured Actinomycetota bacterium. Lineage (GTDB taxonomy): Bacteria > Actinomycetota > Nitriliruptoria > Nitriliruptorales > Nitriliruptoraceae > T1Sed10-7. The sequence continues at coordinate 810 of CAYXJD010000353.1, read as the reverse complement.
TGTCGACGGGCGTCGAGACGTTGCTGGGCGGCGTGTCCGGCCGCTTCCTGGGTCGCACCTCCGTGGCACAGGCCAACGATGTCATCGAGGTGGCGGACACCGCGGCGCTCGACGCGGTCACCCCGAACCTCCAGGCGATGGGCACCCTGGGTTCCGGTGGCGTGATCGTCACCGCGCCGGGCGCCGAGACCGATGCGGCGATGCGCTACTTCGCGCCGGCGCTCGGGGTCGACGAGGACCCGGTGACCGGATCGGCGGCCTGCACGGTGGCGCCGTTGTGGTCAGCTCGGCTCGGACGACAGGAGCTCACGATCGAACAACGCTCGTCGCGGGGCGGACGGCTGTGGGCACGGGTCGAGGAGGATCGCGTGGCGGTGGGTGGACAGGCCGTCACCACCGTCCGCGGCGAGGTCGCGGCCGGACCGGGGTCGGTCATCGGCCACCCCTGACCGGCCGACCTCGTGCCCCTCGAACCGGCGGAAGGTGTCGTCCAACCCGAGCTCGGGTTCGCTGGATCCCCGCCAGGGTGGAACGGGGCGTCGCACCCATCACGGTGATCCCACGACGGGTCTCGGTCTGCGGGCCACGGCACGAGAGGTGGCCCGAGGCAGCAGCGTCGGCTCAGTCGAGGACGTCGAGGTCGAGCTCCATACCGACGACCCAGTTCGGCGCGTTCACCACCTCGAGCAGACGCAGATGCCCGGCGACGGAGCACAGGGCGTAGGCGTCGGCCGGCGCGAGCCCGTGACGGCCGAGCAGCTCGATCATGGCACGGGTCGCATCCCGAGCACCGGTCGGTAGGTCCGGACC
>CAYXJD010000352.1:0-2312 GCA_964465225.1 uncultured Actinomycetota bacterium | reverse complement strand
CACGGCCACCGGACCGGGTGCAGAACACCCCGGAAACCGGGGCAGAACGCACCCAGTACGGAACGTGATCACGTGACCCCAACACAGGCACGTATCGCCGCAGGCCACATCTTGGGTGGAGACATCGCGGTGGATCGCAGGTCCCGGGGTGTAGTCAGCCCTGGCTGGCTACGCGGTTGTCCACACCCGCGGAAGTGCCCATCACACCGGCGTGCTCACGAGCAGGCAGCCTGCTGCCAGCAACGCATCCGGGGAGCCGAGGAGCGACGTTGACGACCAGCGACCGACGGGAACTCGACCGCCTGGCACGCCCCCAGGCCGGGATCGTGACCCGCGCCACGCTCCTGGGCGCCGGATGGAGCCGGTCAGGACTCGACCGCGCGACCGCCAGCGCGCAGCTGTTCCCGGTGGCGAAGGGCGTCTACCGCACCGCGGGCACGCCGTGGCGTCCGCCCGCTACCCACCATGCCGCACTGGCCGCCGCGGGCGCGGGGGCTGCCCTCGCTCGCCGCAGTGCCGCGGAGGTGCTGGGTCTGCTCGATGCCCGACAGGCTCCGCACCACCTCGTGATCCCACACTGCCGCAGACCACCGGTCGTTCCCGCGAGGCTCGCCACCGTCACCCGCTCCCGCACGCTGCGTCCCGAGGAGGTGGTCGAGGTCTCGGGGCTGCGGACGACCTCTGCAGCCCGGACCTTGCTGGACCTGGCGCCCTGCACCAGCGCCGAGCGACTCGCGGAACTGGCCGTGGCCGCGATCCGTCTCCGCCACTGTGGGCTCGACGAACTCGACGAGGTGTTGGCCCTCCACCCCGGCGCCCGAGGGCGCACCCGCCTGCGGACGGCCGTGCTACTGCTCGGCGACGACGGCGCGGGAGCTCGCGCCGAGGTGGAGATCGCTGCCGTCGCCGCGTTGCTCGAAGCAGGTCTCCCTCGCCCTGAGATCGCCTTCCGCGTGCGCGATGGCAACGGTCACCTCATCGCGGAGGTCGATCTCGCGTACCCGATGCGGCGCCTGGCGGTGGAGATCGATGGTTACCGGTGGCACAGCACGCCGGCCCGCAAGCGAGCGGACGAGTCCCGCCAGAACCGGCTGATCCTCGCCGGATGGACGGTCCTGCGCTTCAGCGCCGAGGTGGTCCGCAGGACCCCGTACGCGCTCGTGGACGCCGTCGCTCAGGCGCTCGCCTCCGAGGTGAGCGGGGGCTGAACGCTCCCATGGGCTGCGGCTACGGTCATCACGTTCCCTCCACCCAGGCGGTCCCGGCGGCCCCCCGGGGCTCACCCATCCCGGGCCGGCTCGCTGGCTCGCGCCCGGCGAGCACGGCCACCGGACCGGGTGCACAACACCCCGGAAACCGGGACAGACCGCACCCAACCCGCGCGCCCGGCCCCGGAGGATCCCGGCGAGGTCCACGAGCGGCCCGGGTCGGGGGCGTGCGAGGTCAGGAGACCTGGCGCATCCGGAGCTTGGAGCCGTCGGTGATCGCACGCGTCCCGCGTCCCAGGGCGATCGTGCCGCTGCGGACCAGCTCACGGATGCCGTAGGGCTGGAGCAACTCGACGATCGCCTGCAGCTTGCTGGGGTTGCCGGCCACCTCGATCGTGACCGAGTCGTGGTCGACGTCCACGATCTTGGCCCGGAACACCTCGGCGATCTCGATGATCTGTGACCGGATCGCGGGGTCGGCGTTGACCTTGACGAGCTGCATCTCACGCTCGATCGCCGCGCCCTCGTCGAGCTCGACGATCTTGAGCACGTTGACCAGCTTGTTCAGCTGCTTGATGATCTGCTCGAGCTGCACGGCTTCGGTGCCCACGACCAACGTCAGACGTGAGACCTGCTGGTCCTCGGTCGGACCGACGGCCAGGGAGTGGATGTTGTAGCCGCGCCGAGCGAACATGCCGGCGATGCGGGTGAGCACCCCGGGCTTGTTCTCGACGAGCACGGAGAGCGTGTGGCGGTGGTTCATGTCGCGTCCTCTCAGGCCTGGAGCGCGGCGACGCGGGCGTACCACTCACCGGCCGACTCGATCAGCTCGTCGTTGCTGGCGCCGGAGGGCACCATCGGGAAGACCATCTCGTCGGGGTCGACGCGGCACTCGACCAGCACCGGCTGGTCAGTGATCGTGTGCGCCTTCTCCAGCGTGGTCTGCAGGTCCTCGATCCGCTCGATCCTGAATCCCGGGATGCCGTAGGCGTCGGCGAGCTTCATGAGATCGGGCAGCGACTGCGGCAACGCGACCTGTGAGAGACGGTCCTCGTAGAACAGCGACTGCCACTGGCGCACCATGCCGAGGTAGCCGTTGTTGAT
>CAYXJD010000351.1:0-2362 GCA_964465225.1 uncultured Actinomycetota bacterium | reverse complement strand
GATCCGCACGCTGGTCGCACGGCAGCGACGGGTCGACCGCGGGGCGCAGCAGGGCATCTACGCCTGCATCTTCGACCGAGGTGCCACGCGGTTCCGGGATACCTGGGGTGCACCCCGCAGCGGGGGACGTCGGCACAAGGGCACCGACGTGTTCGCCGCCTACCGGGCGCCGGTGTACGCGATCACCTCCGGAGTGGTGCACCGGCACTCGAACTCCGGCCTGGGCGGGATCGGGCTCTACCTGCGGGGCGATGACGGCAACATCTACTACTACGCGCACCTCGACTCGATCGATCCGGCTGCCCGTGTGGGGACGAGGGTCACCGCGGGGGAGTTGGTCGGTCGCAACGGCTACAGCGGGAACGCCTCGCGCTCCGCGCCACACGTGCACTTCGAGCTGCACCCCGGTGGCGGCGCCGCCATCAACCCCTACCGTTGGCTGGCCGCGGCCTGCTTCTGAAGCGGGCTTCCCCGCCGTCGGCGCGGACCTGGACCCGTGCGTTCGGGATCAGGGGACGGTCCGGGGGCGACGGTCGGGGATGGTCCGGGGAGCACCCGGCGGGCCCGGGACAGCTGTTGGGGGAGGAGGAGCCGGGAGACCGGGGGCGGGCTGGCGGTGGTCTGCCAGACGCTGCCGGACGGTGAGCGGACGCCGTTGGCAGGAACGGGAGCCGTACGGCACCCTCCACCGTCCGCTCCACCGCTGTGCCACCGGATGGCCGGTGGTCGAGGCGGACCGCAGAGCATGCTCGTCAGGCTGCGTGTCGGCACCGACCGGTCCTGGCTCCCAGGCCCCACGCGTGCCGCGATGCCCTCCTCTGCGTCATCGCTCCCTTCGCCTCATCACCCCCGAGATCGCCCGTGCGCCGTGCCTCGCTCCTGTCCCTCGCCCTGCTCCTCCTCGCGAGCTTGGCGTTGCCCGTCGTCGGGCGCTCCGGCCAAGGGCCGCTGCAGCCCATCGTGGCGGAAGCGAACGTGGAAGGTCTGGACAGCGCCCGGGAGCGGGTCTCAGGGCTACAAGGCGAGCTCGGTGCCGCCACGGCGGCCTACGAACGGACCTGGGCGCAGGTCGAGACGGCCCGGGTCGAGCTGGATCGCCTCAGCGACAGCGCTGCGGCGCTCGAGCGCCGAGTGGCCGACACCGAGGTCCGGCTGGCGGCACGTGCGCGTGGCATCTTCATGCACGGCGCCAACTCCCAGCTCGAACTGCTCTTCGGTGGGGACGGTCCGACCGACGCCCTCGGACGTGCAGCGCTGGCCGGGATCGCGCAGGAGCGCGAGACCGCTGGCCTCGAGGAAGCAGCGGCGGCGCGCACGGCCCTGGACCAGACGACGGCACTGATCGGGCAGCAGCAGGCTGAGCTCGAGGTGCTCACCGCCGAGCTCGCTGGTCAGCAGGCCGCGCTGGAGGCCGAGCTCGAGCGGGCCGAGGCAAGCGTGATCTCCCTGGAAGCCACCGCGGCGCGGCAACGGACGATCTCCAGGGCCGGACAGCAGGGCAGCTACGCGTGTCCACTGGGTCGGGGCGTGACGCACTTCATCGACTCGTGGGGCTTCCCACGCTCGGGCGGCCGCCGTCACAAGGGCACCGACATCATGGGCCCGATGGGGACACCGGTCTACGCCTTCACCGATGGGGTGATCGCACGACACTCCAACGGCCGGCTGAGCGGCATCTCCCTGTACCTGCGCGGCGACGATGGCAGCACGTACTTCTACGCCCACCTGCAGGGCTACACGGCCCGTGGTGCCGTCGGGACCCAGGTGCAGGCGGGTGAGCAGATCGCGTTCAACGGCAACAGCGGCAACGCCCGCGGCGGAGCGCCGCACATCCACTTCGAACGGCAACCTGGCGGTGGCTCAGCGGTCAACCCGTACCCGTACCTGGCTGCGGCCTGCTTCTGAGCTGAGAGCCTCCTCCCCCAGACGGGCGGTGCCGCTGGGTGTTGTCACCGATCCCGCGCGTCCCCGTGAGGCAGGTACGGATCGCAACGATCCGACGTCGGACGAGTCGATCGCGCTTCGGGCGTCCCGGCATCGCGCTCCGGAGGACCGGCCTCACCACCTAGGCTCCGGACAGCTCCGTGGAGGTGGCCACCGTGCACGAGCGCACCATCATCGAACCCTTCCGCATCAAGTCGGTGGAGCCGCTGCGCTTCACGACGCGCGAGGAACGCGAGCAGGCGCTGGCAGCCGCCGGCTACAACCTGTTCGCCCTCCACGCCGACGACGTGCTCATCGACCTGCTCACCGACTCCGGAACGGGCGCGATGTCGTCGGAGCAGTGGGCCGCGATCATGCGCGGCGTCGAGTCCTACGCCGGCGCTCGCTCCTTCGACCGGTTCCACGCCGTGGTCAGCGA
>CAYXJD010000350.1:0-2365 GCA_964465225.1 uncultured Actinomycetota bacterium | reverse complement strand
AGATCGCTCAGCTGGAACGGCGGCTCCAGCACGCTCACACCGGCCGGCTCACCGGTGGCCGCCGTCCCGATCACCACGATGCCGTGCCCGATGCCGTCCGCGCGCAGGTTGCGAGCCGCGTCGAGGCTCACCCCACTGTTGCCCAGATCCAGCAGCACGATGGCGTCGGGGCGCAGCTTCGCGGCGACCTCGTCCACCGAGGGGACCGACACCGGCAGACAACCCGGCACCTTGAAGCGCAGCACGGTCGTGACCGGCACGGGCTCGCGCGAGACCACGACGACACGGAGCAGATCCGTAGCCACGTCCCAGCGACCTTCCCAGCTGCGAGCACCGCGCGACGCGGCACCCTGCGGACTGTACCTTCCGGGTCGTGCAGCAACCAGGGGGCCCTCGCGGGAGGCGCTCAGTCGATCACGTTCAGTCATCGGATCTCGGGGACAGCCAGGTGGCCGCGATCGAACTGCAGGCGGTCACCCGCCGCTTCGGCGACCTCACCGCGGTCGACGCCCTCAGCCTCGGCGTGCGCGAGGGGGAGATCGTCGGCCTGCTCGGCCACAACGGTGCGGGCAAGACCACCCTGATCAGGGTCATCAACGGCCTGCTCACCCCGCAGAGCGGGCAGGTGCGGGTCGCCGGGCTCGACCCGTTCACCCACGGGCACGAGGTCCGCCGCACCACCGGCGTCCTCACCGAGTACCCGGCGCTGGACGAGTTCCTCACGACCCGGGAGAACCTCGAGGTCTACGCCGCGATCAACGCCGTCCCCCGCCGCAAGGCCGCTGAGCGGATCGAGCACCTGCTCCACCAGCTCGGCCTGTGGGAGAAGCGTGCCGAGCCGGCCCGTGAGCTCTCGGCCGGGCTCAAGCAGCGCGTCGCGATCGCCCGTGCGCTGGTGCACGACCCGCGCATCCTGCTGCTGGACGAGCCGACGACGAACATGGACCCGGTCGCCGCCCGCAACGTCCGCCGCCTGATCCTGACCGCCGTGCGCGACCGTGGCCACACCGTGCTGCTGTCGACCCACAACCTGGTCGAGGCCGAGGAGTTGTGCGACCGGATCGGCATCATCCGCAACGGCCGCCTGCTGCTGCTGGGCACCCCGACCGAGCTGCGCCGCCGGCTCGGTGGCATCCGCGGTGCACGGATCGCGACCTCGGCGGGGATGGCCACGCAGGCCCGCGCGGTCATCGCGAGCCTGGTGGCCACCGCCGACGGCTCCCCGTCCCCGACCGGCAACGGCCCGAACGGGGGTGCACTCCGCGTCCACGAGCTGGACCGCGACAACATCGAGGTGACCGGCGGCGTCGGCATCCCCCAGCTCGTCGAGGTGCTGGTGTCCGCCGGGCTGGAGGTCCACGCGGTGCAGCCGCTGGAGCCGAGCCTCGAGGATCTCTACGTCGCCCTGCACGTCGATCCGGACGATACCCCTGAACAGGACACCAGCTACCAGCAGGTGACGCCGTGACCTGGTCCGCGATCTGGGCGATCGTGCGCAAGGACCTGGCCAGCGTGGTGCGCAACCGCGGGGTGCGGATCCCCCTGCTGGTCACCCCGGCGATCATCCTGGTGCTGCTGCCGGTGCTCCTGGTGGGCGGCGGGGAGCTGCTCGCCTCCAGCGGCACGATCCCGCTGGACGCGGTCGGCGCTTCCCCGCTGGACCGTGTCGCCGATCCGGAGCTGCAGGAACGGGTCACCAGCGACGTGCCGCCGGCAGGCAGGTGGGCGGTGTTCGTGCTGGAGGTGTTCCTGGCCCCGCTCTACCTGCTGGTACCGCTGGTGGTCGCCACCGTCATCGCCGCGGACTCCTTCGCCGGCGAGCGCGAGCGCGGGACCCTGGAGGCGCTGCTGCACACCCCGACCCGCGACCGTGAGCTGATGCTGGCGAAGTTCCTGGCCGCCTGGCTGCCGGCGGTGACCGTGGCGTGGGCCGGGTTCGTCGTCTACAGCATCCTGGCCAACCTGTTGGCGTGGCCGTCGGTGGGCCGGGTGTTCTTCCCGACCCCGACGTGGTTGTTGCTGGCGTTGTGGGTCGCGCCGGCGGTGTCCGCGCTCGGGCTCGGCGTGATGGTCATCGTGTCGGGGCGTGTGCGCACGCTCCAGGCGGCCCACCAGATCGGGTCGCTCATCGTGCTGCCGGTCGTGCTGCTGCTCGTGGCCCAGCTCGGCGGGGTGCTGCTGTTCGAACCGGGGCTGGTGGCCGGGATGGGACTGTTGCTCTGGGTGCTGGCGGCGGTGGCTCTGTGGTTGGGGGCCGGCTCGCTCCGACGCGAACGGCTCGCCGAACGCATGTGAGCGAACGCTGTCCGGGCTGCAGCGGGACCGCTGACGACCAGGATCAGCGCAAAGCCCGCCGTCAGACCCC
>CAYXJD010000349.1:0-2371 GCA_964465225.1 uncultured Actinomycetota bacterium | reverse complement strand
TTGGCTGCTGCGCGCCCCTGGGTCCACGTGGTCGGCACGACCCGCGGTACCGACAAGGCGCGGCTCCTGGCCGCCGTCCAGCTGCTGTTGGTACCGGCGGCTGCTGGACTGGTCGTGCTTGACAGCTTCGCTGCCGGGGTCCCGATCGTGATCGGCGCTGGGCGCGGTCATGGTCCGGAGGTGGCCTACCTCGAGCACGGCACGAACGGCTGGATCGTGGAGGATGGCGGTGACCCCGAGCAGTACGGCCGGGCGGTGGCTGCGCTCCTGCAGGACGAGATCGGTCGGGCAGCACTGCGCGGAGGTTGCCTGAGGTCGGCAGAGCGCTACACCGTCGAGGGGATGGTGGAACGGTTCTTCGTGGGAATCACACGTGCGCTTCGGGCAGCGCCGTGAGTGAGCCGACCATCGACGTGAGCGTCGTGATCGCCTGTTTCAACGCGGTCTCGACGCTCCCCGCGCAGCTGCAGGCACTCGCTGAGCAGCGGGACGCACCGGCGTTCGAGATAGTCCTGGTGGACGATGGCTCCACCGATGCCTCGGTCGTCGTCGCGTCGGGCTACCGGCAGGTCTTGCCGAAGCTGCGCGTGCTTGCGGTCCCGCATCGGGGCAACGTCGCTGCGGTGCGCAACGAGGGCGTCCGGCGAGCGCGTGGGGGCGACGTGCTGTTCTGCGACGCCGACGATGTGGTGGGGCCCGACTGGGTGGCCTCGATGGTCATGGCGCTGCGGGCACACGACCTGGTTGCTGGGCCCTTCGAGCTCACACGTCTCAACCCGCCATGGGCGGTCGCCGCCGGCAACCTAGACCAGACCGAGGGGCTGCAGCACGCTGGCTTCCTGCCGTTCGCCGGTGGTGGGAACCTGGGTGTCCGGCGACAGGTCTTCGAGACGCTGGGCGGGTTCGATGCGAGCCTTCCGGCGCTCGAGGACACGGACCTGTGCTTCGCTGCACAGCTGGGGGGCCACGACCTCGTCTTCGTCCCGCAGGCGGTGGTCCACGTCCGCCTCAGACACAGCTACCGGGCGCTGTACCGCCAGGGCTACGGCTGGGGTCTCGGGACCGCAGCACTGCACCGCAAGTACCTAGCCGCTGGGATGCCTCTTCCGAGCCGGCTACGCCACCTGGCAGGCTGGCTGCTCGTGTTGCCACGGCTCCTGGCGGCGCGCGACCGTGCCCGGCTCGGCCGGTGGTGGTTCGCCCTCGGCTGGCGTGTGGGCCGTCTGCGCGGCAACGCCCGCTACCGGCTGCTCCTCTTCTGAGCTCACCGGTCGGCGGGCGATCAGCGCCAGTCAGCGTCGGGTGGCGCGATGGCCCGATCGAACGTGGCGAACACCTCGCGAACGTCCGGGCGGTCGTTCACCACGACCCCCTGAGACTCGACCCAGGCATGGAAGTCGAGCTGGCGCGATCCCGACGGTGCACCGGGACGGCGTCGCACCCCGATGCGGATCTCGCTCTCGCTGCCGCGGCGCAGCAGGAACCACCACAGGACCAGTGATCGTTGCAGACAGTTGGCCCGGAACGGTCCGCGCCGCGCGGTGCCGTCGACCACCCAAGCCAGTCTGCGGACCTCGTCGAGGGACCGGGCAGCCGCGTCGCTGCGGGCAGGGGCGGGTGCTCTGGTGAAGAGCCGGCGCTGTGCCCGCTGCAGCCCCCATCGGTCGAGGAGCACAGCTGCCAGTGGGAGGTAGACGAGGGCTTGCGCGCCCCGCAGAACGTCACGGAGCGTGAGTTGCCGTAGCCGCTCGGAGCGAGTTCGAGCCGCAGCGAAGCGGCCCTCAGCCCACGGGTTCTGCGGGTGCTCAACCGATGACAAGGTGTCGCTCCCGGACCCTGTTCGGACATCGTGGGACGGCGAGTGTACGACCAGCCGCTCGATGTCGGCGTGCGTGCTTCGGTGCATGGATGCGATACTCCAAGCTGGCCGGAGCGCGTTCGAGAAGGGGTGTCATGGCGTTCACACGCTCGATCGGAGCCGTGCTCCGCGCCAGTGTGGCGAGCGACGGGCATCTTCCCGAGGATGTCGTGTCCCGACGGTCGCCGCGGGAGCTCGAAGGACTGACCCAGGCGGCGCGGTTCCATGGCATCCCCGGCTACGTGTACCAGGCGGTGCGCGAGATCGACCAGGTGCCGCCGACGGAGCGCGAACTGCTCGCTGCATTTCGTCGCGAGACAGTGAGGCGTCACCTGCGGGCGATCGGTGACCTTCGGTTCGTGGCTGAAGTCCTCGAGAGCGCAGGGATCCCGTGGCTGGTGTTCAAGGGACCAGCCCTGGCCGGGGTGCACGGTCCGCCGGACCTGCGCTCCTACAATGATCTCGATGTTCTGGTACCAGCGGGGCGGTTCGGCGAGGTCGTGAAGCTCCTGG
>CAYXJD010000348.1:0-2406 GCA_964465225.1 uncultured Actinomycetota bacterium | reverse complement strand
CGCCGTCGCCGCAGCGACCATCCGCCATGCCCGGAACCTGACGATCTTCACGATCGAACTCCTTGTCGTCGTCGACGATCTCTCCGAACCGGCCACACCGACCGCACTTGGCGTCGGCGCTCCGTTCGGAGTCCACTATCCCAGTCGGAGGTACGTCCTGACACGGCCGTTCGTCGGCGATGTCGGTGCTCGCGCACGATCGGTCGAGGAACGTGCGCAGACGGGCGCGGCAGCACCCATCAGCACCCAGGGGAGGGCTAGGGGAGGACCCAGGAGGGCTAGGGGAGGACCCAGGAGGGCTAAGGGAGGACCCAGAGGAGGACCCCGGGGGACGTGCAGGCCTGCGGCCGGCGTCTGCGGCCCGGTCTCGGTGGGCCTGCGTTGGTGTCCCTCGGGGTCCTCGACCGCGGCGGGGGTCGCAGCCTCGACTGCTGTCGGGGCGCGCTTTTCGAACGGCTCCCGTCGCGGTGGCCACCGGTCCACGGTGCCGCGGGCGTCGTTCCACGCCCGGTGCCCGCACCGTCGCTCGGGTGCTGCAGCGTGCTCCGTACTGGGCTGTCGCGCCCCCATCGGGACGCTGGACGCCGATCGGATCATCGCCGCTGAACCGTTGCGGGATCGGTGTGCCACTCAACCTAGAGGTCGTCCGGGCGGTGGTCACGGGTGGGTGCGCCGTGCGTGACGTACCCAGCGACCTTCGGGCGATGGGCGCGCGGGTTTGCTGCCACACGCCCTGCCCCGTACCCTTTTCTCAACCTCGATGTTGAGGAAAGCGAGTAGAGGCACGTAGGTTGGTCCGCGGAACGTCCAGGAGGTACGGCCGCGAAGTCTAGCCCGGCGACCGTCAGTCGAGTTGAGGACCGATCCCGTATGCAGGCAACCACCGCGACGACGGAGACCAGCGCTCCCGCTGGCGGCTCCCGGTCGCTGGTGTCCCTGCTCGGTGAGCAGCGGGCCACCATCGTGGAGCACCTGCGGCGCAACGGCGACGCCACGGTGGCCGAGCTCGCTGCGCGGCTCGAGGTCTCCGAGGTGGCCGTTCGCCGGCACCTGGCCGTGCTCGCCACCGAGGAGCTCGTCACCTCCGAGACGGTCGGCGGCTCGCGGGGCCGTCCTGCAGCGCGCTACCGTCTGACGCCGACGGCAGGGCGTCTGTTCCCTCACCGCTACGACCGCTTCGCGACCGAGGTCCTCGACTTCCTCGATGCGCACCACGGTAGGGATGGCCTGCTGGCCTTCCTACGTTGGCGCGTCGAACGCGAGGTCGAGGGCCTGCGTGCGGCGGTCACCGCCAAGGACCTCCACGCCCGGCTCGAACAGCTCGCCGCCGCGCTGTCGGAAGCCGGGTTCGAGGCCTCGGTGTCGGAGGACGGCGAGAGCTTCACCCTGGTGCAGGACCACTGCGCCATCTACGACGTCGCCAAGGACCACCCGGAGGTGTGCAGCTACGAGGCAGCCACCTTCTCCAAGGTGCTTGGCAGCGACGTGCAGCTGTCACGACGCGAGACCCTGGCCGGCGGCTCGACCGCATGCGTCTGCACGGTCAGGACGTGCGGCAGCCAGCTGCCGGATCCGAATGAGCAGGACGATGTCGTCACGCCGCAGGCGGTCGGCGAGGACGGCGGCCCGACGGCTCCGAACCCAAGCAGTCGGCGCAGCGACATCGGCACCGACCGACGCCCCACCGAAGTAGGAGACGACCAGTGAGCCAGACCGAGATCGAGCTTCCGGTCAGCGACGCCCGCAAGAACCAGCAGGCGGTCGCCCAGGACCTCGCCGACTACAAGTTCGGGTGGTCGGACCGTGACGACGGCTACGCGTTCACCTCCGGACGTGGCTTGACCGCGGAGGGCGTTGCCGCCATCAGCGACCGCAAGGGCGAGCCCACCTGGATGCGTGACCTGCGGCTACGGGCCTTCCAGGCCTACGAGCGCCGGCCCATGCCCAACTGGGGCGCGGACCTCTCCGACATCCACTTCGACGACATCTTCTACTACGTCGAGGCCTCGGAGAAGCAGGCCAACTCGTGGGAGGAGCTCCCGCCGGAGATCCTCGAGACCTACGAGAAGCTCGGCATCCCCCAGGCCGAGCGCGAGCGGCTGATCGCCGGGGTGGCGGCGCAGTACGAGTCGACCGTGCTCTACCACAAGGTCCGTGAGGACCTCGAGGAGCAGGGGGTCATCTTCCTCGACACCGACGCCGGGCTCCAGGAGTACGAGGACGTCTTCCGCGAGCACTTCGCCACGGTCATCCCGCCCAACGACAACAAGTTCGCGGCGCTGAACACCGCGGTGTGGTCGGGTGGATCCTTCATCGTGATCCCCGAGGGTGTGAAGGTCGACATCCCGCTGCAGGCGTACTTCCGCATCAACAAGCAGAACATGGGCCAGTTCGAGCGCACCCTGA
>CAYXJD010000347.1:0-2412 GCA_964465225.1 uncultured Actinomycetota bacterium | reverse complement strand
TGTTCGCCCACCTCGCGGTCGACACCTTCGCCCTGCTGCTGGTGCTGCGCGCCCTGGCCGGGGCCGGCCAGGCCGCCGTGGTCGTGGGGACCACGACCCGCGCGCTGGATCTCGCCCCGGCCGGCCGGTACGGCGAGGCGTCCAGCTACACCATGGTGGCGGTGCAGCTCGGTTTCGGACTCGGCCCGCTCGGTGGGGAGCTGCTGCTGTCACGGGGCTCGTTCGCGGCGGTGTGGCTCGCCAGCGGCCTCGGCTCGCTCCTGGTCGCCGGTGCCGCCACGATCATGCCAGCCGAACCGCGATCGACCCCCAGGGTCGTCCGGGGCCTGCTGCACCCGGCGGCGATCGGGCCGGGGGTGATCTTCGGGGTCGGCTCGCTGGGCTTCATCGGGTTCCTGGCGTTCGTGCCGTTGTACGCCGACCGCCTCGGACTGTCGGTCGTGGCCCCGCTGTTCCTGCTGTGCTCCGGCACGATCGCGGCCGTACGGCTGGTCGGTGCCCGGCTGCCGGACCGGTTCGGTGCGGTCACCAGCGCCTCCGTCGCGCTCCTGCTGGTCATCGTCGGGCTGGTCGCCATGGGCGTGTGGTCCACGCCCGCAGGGCTGTACGTGAGCGCGTTGCTGTTGGCCGCCGGGACGGCCGTCTTCGCGCCGTCGATGGTGCTGGCGGCGGTCGAGGGTGTCGCCGACGGCGAGCGGGCCCAGGTCATGGCGACCTTCACCCTGTTCCTGGACCTGGCTTCGGTGGTCGGCCCGGCCACGTTGGGCATCACCGCCGCCCGGGGCGGGTTCGGGATCACCTTCGGTGCCGCGGGGGCGGCCGGGGTGGTGGCGCTGGTCCTGCTGCGCCGCTGGTTGGCGCCTCGCCTGGCCTTGCCTCGGGTCGCTGCGGCGGGGTCGGTATGACGATCCTGGTCGATGCGGCCATCTGGCCGCACCGTGGCCGCCGGTTCGCGCACCTCGTCAGTGACCGGTCCGAGGCGGAACTGCATGACTTCGCTGCTGCCCTCGGGCTGCAGCGCCGGTGGTACCAGGGCGACCACTACGACATCCCGAGCGAGGTGCGGGAACGGGCGATCGCCCTGGGTGCGGAGCCGGTCGGTGCCAGCGAGCTGGTCCGGCGGGTGCGGGCAGCGGGCCTGCGCAACGGTTCCCGGGTGCGCCGGCTCCCCGGAGAAGCAGCCGCGCCACCTTCGTCACCGGGGTCCCGGTGACGGCTCAGCTGCGACAACGCTCGAGGTAGGCCGCGAAGCTGAAGCCCTCGAGGTAGTCGTGCATCGCCTCGTAGCCGTCGCTGAACAGGTCGTACTCCTGGTCGGCATCGAGGTCGAGGGTCGCGACCCCGGACAGGTCCACGCGGACGGTGCGCATCTCGTCACAGGGATCGTTGGAGGCGAGCTGATCGCTGGTGTCGAGCAGCGCGTCCATCACCATCCGCGCCAGCTCGACGGTGGAGCCCGGGAGCTCCTCGGACGCCGGCGGCCGGGGCAGCAAGCGGATGCCGAAGGTCGGCCAGCGCGGCGGCTGTCCGTTGGCACGATCGAGCACGCTCACGGGGAAGCCCGAGTTGAGTCCGCCGTCGATCAGCAGTGCCTGTGCGCCGGTGTCGCGGTTGCCGATCCGCACGGGGTCGTAGAAGAACGGGATCGACATCGACGCCCGGACCGCTCGTGCCACGCTCTGGGCGTCGGGGTCGAGGTCGTAACGTCCGTAGTCCCAGGGCAGGCGGACGATGCGGCGGTGCAGGACGTCGAGGCAGCGCACCACCAGCCGGTAGCGGTCCTCGATCGGCGCGTCGTCGGCCACGTCGGGCACCCGGAGATCGCCGAAGGTCTCGATGCCCTGGCGTTCGAGCACCTCGGTGATCCACAGGGTGGGGTCGTTCGCTTCCTCGGTGAACCGGCGCAGGAGGCGGTCGACCGCCCGGTTGTCCCGGAGACGTGCGATGACATCGGCGAGCGCGAAGCGGGTGAAGTCCAGCTCCTCGAACAGCTGCCGCAGGGTGTCGGGACCGACCCCGGCGATCGCGAAGGCGCTGGCGATCGCCCCGGCCGAGGCGCCGGCGGCCCGCATGACGTCGTAGCCCGTTTCCTCCAGCGCGGTCATCGCGCCGATGTGGGCCACGCCCCGGACACCGCCACCGCCGAGCACCAGGTCACACCGCTGTCGCTCGGTCACCCCCCGCCCTTCCTCGGCTGCGGCTGACGGTCGTGCCAACCGTCAGGAGGACAGCACCTCGAACCGCAGCCCCTGGTCGATGAGGCGGTCGAGGTAGGGCGCTCCGAGCCCTACCGCTGGCGTCAGCACCCCTGCGGCATCAGGACCCTCGTCACTGGCCAGCGACAGGGCCGCCTCGCCGAGCATCTTCGCGGTCTCACCGTACCCCGGATCACCGCCGGAGACCCGGGTGGTG
>CAYXJD010000346.1:0-2431 GCA_964465225.1 uncultured Actinomycetota bacterium | reverse complement strand
TTGCCGTCGGTCGACTTGTCGACGACCTTGGCCGTCAGCCACACCGTGTCCCCGACGTAGCAGAACGCCCGCATCTCGACGCGGAGTCGTCGCAGGAAGGCTTCGTCGCCCATCCAGTTGGTGACGACGTTCGACATCCATGCGACCCGTTCCCCGCCGAAGTCGTAGGTCTCCGGCAGTCCGGCTCGGGTGGCCATCTCCTTGTCCCAGTGCACCCTGGCGATCGTGTCGGGGAAGCCGTACTCGTTGAGCGGGAACGCGCGCGGGTGTTCGGTGCGGTACCGGTAGGCGTCGGAGTGCGCGCGGTGGAAGTCGTTGCGCGGGCCGGTGGCCTCCGCGTAGCAGATGTAGGCCGTGGTGGTGTAGGGCCCCCGGACCAGCGGGATCGACTCGTCGCCGATCTCGACCGACTCCCAGTACCGGGGCTCGGCACCGCGGATGTACTCCTGCTCGTAGTACCGATCGATCTCGCGCATCTCCTCCTCGGTGTAGTGGTGCGGGACGTCGAGCGCGGCGTGCTTCTTCTCCCCGCGGGCCTTGGAACGCTCCATCCGGACCAGGGTCATCCGCCGGAGGCCAACGAGTTCCTCCCGCTGGTTGCGGAACACGCCTTCGTTGTGCTCGTGGATGGCCCGCTGACCCATGCGGCTCGTCTTCTCATCGACCGCAGCGAGACCATGGCGCACGGAGAGGCGATCGCCAGCGACGATCGGCGAGAACCACTGCATCTCCTCAGCTGCGTAGAAGGCGTGCACCCCTTTCAGTGGGTCGCCGCGGCCGGTCGCCAACAGCTCCTCGGACAGTTCCGTCTCCCGCGACATCCCCATGTAGAGCATGAAGGTCGGATGTGCCGTCAGCTCCTGCCAACGGCTCGACCGCGCATGATCGAGATCGCGGTAGAACGGGTTGACGTCGCCGATACCGCGCGCGTAGTTGCGCAAGGGATCCAGGCTCGCCCACTCGAACGCCGCCTTGCGTTGCGGCACCGGGTGACCGATCCGGCGGCGCAGCAGCGCGAGGGCCTCCTCGGTGATCGCGCCCTCCTCGCGGGACCGTCGCTGCTCGAGGTCCTCGTCCGCACTCCTGGTGGCCTGCTCGGACATGGAACGCCCTTTCGTTGATCGTTGGATGTCACTGCGTCGAGGTCGTCTCATGGGGCGAACGCATCGCCACCGCGACGGACCGGGCTCTAGCTCGCCGCCGAGCCACGCCCGTCGAGGAGTGCGTGGGTGTGCTCGCCGAGTCCGGGCGCGGCTGGCAGCGGCGTGCCGGCATCCACGTAGGGCAGGGTCGGCAACCGCTGCGGCTGACCGGGACCTGCCGAGGGGTGGTCGACGAAGAAGCCCCGTTCGTTGAACTGCGGGCAGGCCAGCACCTCGGGGACCTCGCGGAACGGCGCGACCGGGACACCGTGCTCGATCCCGAGCGCGAAGATCGTGGCCTTGTCCAGTCCCCCGGCCCACGCGCGGATGTGCTCGCCGATCTCACCGCCAGCGGCCGTCCGGCCGGCCTGTGTGCCGTAGTCGGGATGCCTCGCCCAGTCAGGCTCGCCCATCATGCGCACGAACGCTTCCCACTGGCTCTCGGTGGCGATCTGGATCATCACGTACCCGTCGGCACAGGCGGTGAGGCCGCCGTAGGAGTAGGCACGGGTCGCGCGCGACTCCCGCCATCCGGAGTCGTCGAAGTGGCTCGCGATCCAGCGGTTGAGGCTGGCTTCGGCCTCCCACCTGGCGACGTCGTTGACGTGGCCCTCACCACCATGGATAAGGGCCGCGGTCGACACCAGCGCGGCGATGGACGCGGCATCGGTGTCGGCCATCGCCCCACGGGCGAGCAGCGGTGGTTCGTCGGGGAACAGTTCGTAGCCGAGCCCGCCGGGCAGCATGATCGTCTCACCGGCCATCGCGAACACCGTGGAACTCGTGGCCGGCCTGCCCGCGTACGGTCCCTCGAGCCCGAACGGGGTCACCGTCGTGACCGGCGGCCCACCCTCGCTGTCGACGAGTCGTCGCACCGGCGGCTGCGCCAGGAAGGCGTCATCGACCACCACGAGATCCGCCCACGACCACAACCGTTCCAGCTGCGTCGGCGCGTCGGCGGCCGCCAGGTCGATCCCGACGCTGCGTTTGCCCGCGTTGAGGTACTCGTACACCGCCGAGGCACCGGATCCGGCCGGATCCTGGGCACGCATCGGGTCGCCATCGGGCAGCGACTCGACCTTGACGACGTCGGCGCCGGAGAGCGCGAAGATCCGACCGACGAACGGCCCGGTCACCTCCTGGGCCAACTCCAGGACGCGGACAGCTCCACCGTTGGACTGCTCTTCCATTGCCACACCTTCGCTCACCTGCGGCTACCACCGACCCTGATCCGCGCGTGCCTCACCGGTACCCGAGCACCGACTCCGCGATCATCACCTTGTGGATCT
>CAYXJD010000345.1:0-2447 GCA_964465225.1 uncultured Actinomycetota bacterium | reverse complement strand
GCGTAGGGTGCGCACATGCAGGCGCTGGTGTGCGAGCGGTACGGGCCACCCGAGGTCCTCGCGTTCCGCGAGGTCGAACGTCCCGAGCCTGGGTCGCGAGAGGTCCTCATCCGGGTCCATGCGACCTCGGTCAACCGCACCGACCTCGAAACGCTCCGCGGCCACCCGTTCTTCGCGCGCCTGGCCACGGGCGTGCGCCGCCCCCGGTACCCGATCCCGGGGTCGGAGTTCGCGGGCCGTGTCGAGGCCGTCGGCCCGGGGGTGAGCGAGCTGGCGGTGGGCGAGGACGTGTTCGGTCTCAGTGCCGACCGCTTCGGTGCGCACGCCGAGTACCTGGTGCTGCGCGAGGACGGGCCGCTGGCCACGATCCCGCCGGGCCTGCGTCACCGTGAGGTCGCCTCCGCCATGGAAGGCTCGCACTACGCGTTGAGCTGCCTGGACGCGGCCGAGGTCCGGCCGGGGGACCGGGTGCTGGTGTACGGGGCCACCGGCGCGATCGGCACGGCCGCGGTCCAGCTGGCGAAGCACCAGGGAGCGACGGTGACCGCGGTGTGCGATCCCCACGGCACCGAGGCGGTGGCGTCGCTCGGGGCCGACGTGGTCATCGACCGCACCCTCCAGGACGTCCGGGCGATGCGTGGACGCTTCGACCTCGTGCTCGACGCGGTCGGAGGGACCACCTTCCGGCGTTGCCGGCACCTGCTGGCGCCCGGCGCGCCCTACCTGTCCACCGACCTCGGTCCGGGGTGGCAGAACGTCGCGCTGATCCCGCTGACGCGGATCGTGGGGGACCACCGGGTGCTGATCCCCCTGCCCACCGACCTGCGCGGGCACGTGCTCCTCATCCGCGAGCTCCTGGCCAGCGGCGGGTTCCGGCCGGTCATCGACCGGACGTTCGCGTTCGAGGACATCGTCGACGCCTACCGCTACGTGGCGTCGAAGCGCAAGCTCGGCACGGTCGTGGTCACGCTGACCAGCGGGGACTGAGAGGGCTCAACGTGACGATGCGGGAGCCCCGTCGCCGCTTCGTCGCGTTCTTCGACACCCACCTCGCCGCCGGTGCCGACGGGTCCTCGCCGAAGCGTTGGGGCGCCCCGTCGGCGGCGTGCTGGGGTCCTCGGGGTTGACACGGAACTCAACGCGTGTTGAACTCATCAAGCGTTGAGTTCTAGCCGAGGGAGGGAGACGGACCGTGGCGTGGCGAGCGACCCGGGCGATGACCACGAAGGAGTTCCGTCAGCTCGGGCGGGACCGGCGCACGCTCGCGCTGCTGATCTTCCAGCCGTTGCTCCTGCTCGTGATCTTCGGCTACGCCGCCAGCTTCGACGTGTCCGAGGTCGATGCCGCCGTCTACGGGCCGGCTGCGGACCAGCTCGCGCCCCGGCTTCCCGGCCGGTTGCAGGTGACCGAGACCGACCCCGCGGCCGGCCGCGCCGAGGCGGAGGACCTGCTCCGCGCCGGCACCGTGACGGTCGTCCTCCTCACCGACGAGCAGCCGCCTCGGGCGCTCGTCGACGGTTCGCAGCTGTTCGCGGCCAGAGCGGTCGTGTCGGGGCTGGCGCAGGCACCGATCGAGGTCGAGTCGGAGGTGCTGTTCAACCCCGACCTCGAGACGCCGCCGATCCTCGTCCCGGCGCTGGCGGGGCTGGTGCTGGCCTTCGTGGGCACGATCGCCACGTCGCTCGGCATCGTCCGCGAGCGTCAGAACGGCACGATCGAACAGCTCGCCGTCATGCCGTTCCGCCCGTCGGAGGTCCTCACCGGCAAGGTCGCGCCCTACTTCCTCATCTCGGTCGTCGACCTCGTCATGGTCATCGCGGTGTCGGTCACGCTCTTCGACGTGCCCTTCGCGGGATCGGTGTGGCTGTTCGGCACCGGCTCGTTGCTCTTCCTCGCGGTCACCCTGGGGACCGGACTCCTGGTGTCGACCGTGTCGGAGAACCAGGGCCAGGCCATGCAGCTGTCGCTCATGGTGACCCTGCCCCAGGTCCTGCTCTCGGGCGCGATCTTCCCCGTCGAGTCCATGGCCGCCGGTGTGCGCTGGATCGCCTACGTCCTGCCGCTGACCTGGTTCGTCGAGCTGGCGCGCGGCGTGATGCTGCGGGCCGCCGGCTGGGGGGACCTGCTGCTGCCGCTCGGCGCGCTGGTCGGGCTGGCCGTCGCGGTGTTCGGCCTGGCCATCCTGCGGGTGCGGCGTGACCTGTCGCCCGTGACGGGCGAGCGGGCCGAAGGAGTCGAGGAGACCCCGCGCTCGGCAGCACCGGTATGACCGGGGCCTTCAGCGGCGCCGACGGCGTCTGGGGCGCGGAGGACATCACCGTCCGCTACGACGAGACCATCGCCCTGGACCACGTCTCCCTCACGGTCCGCCCCGGCGAGGTGACCGCGGTCGTCGGCGGCGACGGCGCCGGCAAGTCGACCCTGCTGCGGGCCATCACCGGCGCCGT
>CAYXJD010000344.1:0-2455 GCA_964465225.1 uncultured Actinomycetota bacterium | reverse complement strand
CCTTCGATCAGGCCAACCTCGATGTCGGGCTGCACCACGAGCACGTGGTGTTCGTGCTCGATCGCGCCGGGATCACCGGTGACGACGGGCCGAGCCACCATGGCATCCTCGATCTGGGGCTGAGCCTGCGGATCGCCGGGGCGACGGTGCTCGCTCCGTCGTGTGCCGAGGACCTGGACCGGCTGCTGGCGGCCGCCGTCGAGGTCGAGGGGCCGGCGTTCGTGCGGTTCCCCAAGGGTGGGGTGGTGACGGCCGAGGAGCTCGGCTTCGATCCTTCTTCCGACGAGGTGGCGGGGTTGTCGGCCCGGAGCCTGCGGGCGGGGGCCGACGTGTGCGTGCTCGCCGTCGGGGACCGGGTGGCGCCGGCCCTGGAGGCTGCGGAGCTGTTGGCCGCCGATGGCTTCGAGGCAGCGGTGTGGGACGTACGCAGCGTCCGCCCGGCCGATCCGACGATGCTGGCCGCGGCGTTGGACAGCCCACTGGTGGTCACCGTGGAGAACGGGCTGGTCGGGGGTGGTGCTGGCGCCGAGCTGAGCGATCGGCTGGTCGAGCGCGCTGGCGTGCGGAGCGCGCCTGCCGTGCTGCGACTGGGTGTCCCGTCTGCCTACCTGCCCCACGGGGCGCCGGGACGGATCCTGGCCGAGCTTGGACTGGACGGCGCCGGCATCGCCGCCGCGACACGCAAGGCGCTCACCGACGACCCGACTTGACCTGGGGGCGCGGACGCGCAACCATCACCTACGGCGTCCGCGTGGACGCCGTGCAACCTGACACGAAGGCAGCGCACGTGCTACGGGAACTGGGGAGCGGGGTGGGCGTGACGGCACGCCCGCGCGGCCGTGTCCTCGTCGTCGTTCCGTAGCGCGTGCTCGCTCCGAGCACGCGCGAACCTCCCGGGTCCCGGGAGGTTCTCTCGTAGGAGGGGCGGGCGTCACGCGGAGGATCCCGCGGGCGGGCACGAACAGGGAGGCCACACGTATGGAGATCACCGGCGCGCAGGCTGTGATGAAGAGCCTGGAGATGCTCGACGTCCACACCGTCTTCGGCTACCCGGGAGGGGCGATCCTCCCGGCGTACGACCCGATGATCGAGGCGGAGTTCGAGCACATCCTCGTCCGTCACGAACAGGGCGCGATCCACATGGCCGAGGGCTACGCCCACGCCACCGGCCGTGTCGGGGTCTGCATCGTGACCTCAGGGCCGGCGGCGACCAACCTCGTCACGGGGTTGACCGACGCGATGATGGACTCGATCCCGGTGCTGGCGATCACGGGACAGGTCGCGAGCACCGCGATCGGCTCCGATGCCTTCCAGGAGGCCGACGTCACCGGGATCACGATGCCGATCACCAAGCACAACGAACTGGTGCGCAGCGTGGAGCGGATCCCGGCCGCGATCAACGAGGCCTTCCACGTGGCCCGGTCCGGTCGCCCGGGCCCGGTGCTGGTCGACATCCCCAAGGACATCCTGGCCGCGACCTTCGAGTGGAACTGGAACGAGCGGGTCGACCTGCCGGGCTACAAGCCGACGGTCCGTGGCCACGGCAAGATGGTCCGAGAGGCGTTGGACCTCATCGCCGACGCTGAGCGCCCGGTGATCTACGCCGGCGGCGGCCTGGTCCGAGCTCGGGCGGCGGAGGAGCTCGAGCGCTTCGCGAGCCTGCTCGGTCTGCCGGTGGTGACCACGCTGATGGCTCGCGGCGTGCTGCCCGACAGCCACGAGCTGTTCGTCGGCATGCCCGGGATGCACGGCCACTACGCCGGCGTCCGAGCGCTGCAGGAGTCGGACCTGCTGGTCACCCTCGGTGCCCGGTTCGACGACCGCGTGACGGGCAAGCTGGACACCTTCGCGCCCGACGCCAAGGTGATCCACGTCGACGTCGACCCCGCGGAGATCGGCAAGAACCGTGAGGTCGACGTGCCCATCGTGGGTGACGTCAAGGTCGTGCTCGAGCAGCTGCTGGCGGTGCTGGACGACAAGCAGGGCAAGGGACAGTTCGACGAGCTGGTACCGGACATCGCTGCCTGGCGGGCACACCTGTCCTCGCTCAAGACCCAGCACCCGCTCCATGTGGAACAGCCGGAGACCGGTGTCCTCAAGCCGCAATCGGCGATCCGCGCGGTCTACGACGTGTGGGGCGACGAGGCGGTCTACGTCGCCGGCGTCGGGCAGCACCAGATGTGGGCGGCCCAGCACATCCCCTATACCCGCGCCGGGCAGTGGATCAACTCCGGTGGGCTCGGGACGATGGGCTTCGCCGTGCCCGCGGCCATCGGTGCGAAGGTCGGCGTCGGTCGGGACGTGCCGGTGGTGGCTATCGATGGCGACGGCTGCTTCCAGATGACGTTCCAGGAGATCGCCGCGGCGGTGCAGCACGACATCCCCGTCGTCTTCGTGGTCATCAACAACGGCTACCTCGGCATGGTGCGCCAGTGGCAGTCGCTGTTCTACGAGG
>CAYXJD010000343.1:0-2466 GCA_964465225.1 uncultured Actinomycetota bacterium | reverse complement strand
CAGCAGCGCCTCCGCTGCAAGCGTCCCGACCGGCGCCACCGGTGGTCACCCCGGCGCCGGCCCGGGCGACCAGGCGCAGCCCCGAGGGACCCGGACCGAGCTCGACATGCTGGAACGCTTCGCCTCGCACGTGCGCAGCTTCGTCGACGTCGCGGCGCTCACCGAGGTCTCCGTGGTGGTTGACGCCGGCAACGGGATGGCCGGCCACGTCTGGCCCGCGGTGGTGGCCTCGACCCCGATCGTGACCGAGGAGCTGTACTTCGAGCTCGACGGCACCTTCCCCAACCATCCGGCCAACCCCCTCGACCCCGCCAACCTCCGGGACCTGCAGGCCGCCGTCCGCACCGGTGGCCACGCGCTCGGGCTGGCCTTCGACGGCGACGCCGATCGGGTCTTCGCCGTGGACGAGCAGGGCCGGATGGTCCCGTCCTCGCTCATCGGCGCCGTCGTGGCGGAACGGCTCCTGCGGCGCGATCCCGGCGCGACCGTGCTCTACAACCTGGTGTGCTCTCGGACCGTCCCGGAGACGATCACCGCCGCGGGCGGCCAGGCCGTGCGGACACGCGTCGGACACTCCTTCATCAAGGAGCGCATGGCCGAGACGAACGCGATCTACGCCGTCGAGCACTCCGGGCACCACTACTTCCGCGACAACCACCGGGCTGATTCGGGCGTCATCACGGCGTTGGTGCTCCTCGAAGCGGTCGCAGACGCCGGTGCGCCGCTGTCGGAGGTGGTCGCGCCCTACGACCGCTACGCCGCCTCGGGCGAGCACGACGTCGAGGTGGCCGATCCGCAGATCGCCCTCGACCACGTCCGGACACACTTCGCCGGACGTGGACCGATCGACGACGAGGACGGACTCCTGATCGAGACCGACACCGGCTGGTTCAGCCTGCGTCCGAGCAACACCGAACCGGTCCTGCGACTGAACGTGGAGGCCGACGACGACGCTGCCGTCGCGCGGTTGCTCGCCGAGGTGGCAGCGGCCGCCAGGCGCACCTGACACCACCGGATCCGGGCAGGCCGCGTACCGGGCTCAGTCGGCCATCGTGAAGGTCAAGGTCTCACCCGCACGGAGCGTCTCACGCTGCTCCTCGAAGCCGATCTGCACCGCTTCCAGCTCCGATGGCGCTGCGGTCACCTTCAGGCACGTGTGCTCGACGTGCACCTGCAGCTGGTGGCCCCGGTAGTGGAGGAGGAAGGTGAGCTCGCCCACCTCGTCCGGCAGCATCGGCTCGAAACGGAGCACGTCCTCCTCGATGGCCAGCCCCGTGTAGCCACGCTGCACCAGGTCCAGGGTCCCCGTCATCGCCCCGAGGTGGATCCCCTCCTGGGTCGTCCCTCCCTGGACGTCGTCGATATCGCTGCGCAGGGCCCGCTCGAAGAGCGCCCACGAACGAGCTCGATCCGAGCGGACCAGCAACCAGCTGTGGACCACCGCGCTGAGTGTGGACCCGTGCGAGGTCCGCTGGCGGTAGTAGTCGATCGTCGCCGGGATCAGCTCGGGCGTCCAGTCGTAGCCGAGCTGCTGGAGCATGCGGTCGAGCTCGTCCGCGGTCAGCAGGTAGAACAGCATCAGCGTGTCGGCCTGCTTGGTGATCCGGTAGCGGTTGGGATCATCGCCTTCCGCGAGGAGGATGCGGTCGAGCCGGTGGATGTCGTCGTAGCGCTCCCGGTAGGCCTCCCAGTCGAGTTCCTCAAGGTGCTCGTAGCCGGCGAACTGGCTGATGATCTTCTCGTCGTGGAACGGGACGAACATGCGCCGGGTGAGGTCCTCCCAGTGGTCCAGCTCGGCACGGGTCACATCCAGTTCACTGAGCGCATCGTGGGCAACCTGCTCCGGCAGGAGGTCGAGCAGCTCGAAGGTGCGCTGGATCGTCCAGACCACCATGAGGTTGGTGTAGGCGTTGTCGTCGAGACCTGGCTCGTCACGATCGGGGTAGCCGTCGTGGAACTCGTCCGGACCCATGACCCCCCGGAGGTGGTACCGGTCATCGATGCGGTCGTAGCTGGCGAGGCTCGCGAAGAACCGCGTCACCTCGACCAGCAGCTCCAGGCCGTAGTACCGGAGGAACTCCCGGTCGGCCGTCGTCTCGACGTACTGCCACACGTTGTAGGCGACCGCCAGGTTGATGTGGTGCTGGAGCTGGGAGTTGTCCGGCTGCCACTTCCCCGAATTCGGGTTGAGGTGCATCTCCTGCGACTCCTCGCGCCCATCGGACCCGCTCTGCCAGGGGAAGCTGGCCCCCTGGTACCCGGCCCGCTTCGCCCGGGCCCGGGCCTCCTCCAGCCGCCGGTAGCGGTAGAGCAGCAGGGATCTGGTCAGCACCGGCATCCGCAGGTTCAGGTACGGCAGGATGAAGACCTCGTCCCAGAAGATGTGCCCGCGGTAGGCCTCACCGTGCAGCCCCCGGGCCGGTGCGCCCACGTCGCGGTCGATCGTGTTGTGCGAGGTGGTCTGCA
>CAYXJD010000342.1:0-2477 GCA_964465225.1 uncultured Actinomycetota bacterium | reverse complement strand
CCTGGAGACGCACGATCCGGGTGAACTCCTCCTCGGTCAGGGTGTCGTCGCCGAGGGCGACCTCGTAGCGCAGATCCGTCAGGGAAGCGGCGCTGAGGCCGTCCTCGACGCCGCTGCGCAGGACCGGTGCCGAGGTCGCCCCGATCCGGGCACGCAGCCTCAGGCGGCGCGTCGAGGCATCGATCAGCTCGCCGGGCACGGTCACCACGACGCCGGCGGCGCTCAGTGCCTCACGAGCCTCGCCCAGCAGCAGCGCCGCGTCCTGGGGGGTGAGTTCCAGCCGGGAGGGTGCCTGCTCGTCCAGCGCCCGGTCCAGCGGGGGGAACAAGCGGGCAGCAGCGGCCAAGCCTCGCACCAGCGTGGCCTCGGGATCATCCAGCCGACGCCCTCCCAGGGTGAGCGTGCGGCCTGCTCGCGTCCACACCTGCGTCGCGGGGATGCGTTGTTCGGGGTCCGCCACCGCGCACAGCCCGATCGCGAGGTGCCAGGCTCCACCGTCGACGTGGGCGGCCTCCTCGCGATCGTCGTCGGCCGCCGGTGGCTCGAGACCCAGCGTCAGCCGGGCAACGGTGTGACGCGTCGCGCCGATGACCGGGGCCGCCCAGGCGTCGACGTCCTCGACGAGGTCCTCGGCCGCGACCCGCAGGTGGCCGACCGTGGGATCGCTGCTGCCGAGCGCGTCCGACCACATCTGTGCCCAGGGCCGCCGGGGCCCGCGGCGCCGGGGGTCGAGCTCCGGACGCCGGCCCTCGCGGGCACAGGCATCCGCCACCCCGTCGAGGAAGGCCAGGAGCAGCTCGTGGGCTCCCCACGGTTCGCCGCTCGGCAACTGCAGCGCGTGTGCCGCGACCGGCATCGCCGCTGCCAGGAGCTCGGGCCGCCGGTCGGAGCGGGCGACGGCCCGCCACACGGCGCGCACCTCACCGGGAGTCTCGGTCGCGACGGTGCCGGGCAGCAGCCGGCCAGCGGCCACGAGCTCGAGCGCGAGCTTGGCGGCCACGCTCCACGCCAGCACCGAGGTGGACGGTCTGGCCCACGCCGGCTGGTCGGACCCCGGCGGCATCGCCGCCAGGACCCGCAGCGCCGGCAGCAGCGGGAGCCGTCGTGCCGGCACCGTGGCCGCGACGAAGCCGTTGGGGGCGGTACGGAAGGTGGGGAGCTCCATCGGGGTGCCAACCGGCAGCCCGAGCAGGTCAGCCGCTGCCGTCAGATCTGCGTCCTCGACTCCGCTCGTCGCTGCGGACGGCACCGACCACAGCGCGAAGCTGCCCGCTGCCGGCACCAGCTGGCCCGGCACGAAGGTGAGCTGGGGACGAGCGGTCACGAGGGCTCCCGGACGGCGGCGGACGACGGGACAGCGTAAGGGTTCGTGGCCCCCCGGCCGTCGGGCGGGTCGCGACGGCACCTGTCAGAGAGGTTGCGTCCACCGTCAGCAGGTCATGGACAGCGAGGACGGGCCCGGTGCATCCTGAAGACGTCGGGCACCGAACCTGACGTGGTGGCCCGATCGAGGTTGACCACAGCGTCCGGACCGCCCATCGTCCCACCGACCACTTCCGCACACACCCATCCCGTACCATCCGCTCCCACCCCCCCGGAGGCGATCGTGTCCCACACCACTCATGCGGCCGGCACCGCGGTGGCCAACCCGGATGCCGCCACGGAACGCGCCATGGAATGGCTACACGACGAGTTCCCAGGCTGGACGATCGACATCGACGAGACCGCCACCTGGGAGGGCGACCTGCGTTCCCTGTGGATCGCTCGCCGGGAAGGTCACCACCCCCAAGCCGAACTGTCCGCCGCCAAACTCCACAGCCGACTGAGCGACTACCTCCAGCGCGAGGAGCGTCGCCGGGCGTTCTCGAACTGATCGACGCGCGGCGACCGCACGACACGCGGCTCCCGACCCCGGTGACCCGGCTGGCTCCCAGCCGGGTCACCGTCGTCGGGACGGCAACCCGGGCGGGGCGACGGTGACCCTGCTGGATCTGGCGCTGCTGCTCGCCCTGCTGACAGCCGTCGGGTCGGGATGGCGGGCTGGTCTGCTCACGCGCGGGGCCGTCTGGCTGGGCCTCGGGCTCGGACTCGTCGCAGGTGCCTGGACGGTGCCGAGCGTCCTCGATCTCGTCCCGACCGCGGAGGTGACGACGCGCTTCCTCGTCGCCGTCAGCACCCTCGCGGCGACCGTGGCGCTGATCGCCACGACGCTGGGCCAGTTCGGTCGGCGCCTCGGCCGCCGGATCGAGACCACCTCGCTGGCGAACCTGGACCGCACCGGTGGCGCCCTGGCCGGCGCGGGTCTGGTACTGGTCGGCGCCTGGCTCCTGCTACCGGTCACGGCGGAACTGCCCGGAGTGGTGGGTCGTCAGGCGGTCGACGCCGTCAGCACGCGGGTCCTGACCGAGCACGCTCCCGCACCGCCCCCGGTGGCAGGAGATCGGAAGAGCGTCGTGTAGGGAAAGAGTGTTCAGAGC
>CAYXJD010000341.1:0-2488 GCA_964465225.1 uncultured Actinomycetota bacterium | reverse complement strand
TACTGGACGCTGAAGGCGGGTAGGTCCCGGGCGGTGAGGCCCTCCACGACGTCGTCGTTCAAGTTGACGTGGCTGACCTCGACCACCCCGTGTTCGGGCGTGGCGAAGGCGTGGCGATCGACCTGCTCCCCCAGTGATGACGCCCGCACCGCGAAGCCGTGGTTGTGGCTGGTGATCTCCACGACCCCATCCGTGCGGCGGAGCACCGGCTGGTTCACGCCACGATGCCCGAAGGTGAGCTTGTAGGTGTCCGCACCCAGCGCGCGTCCGAGCAGCTGGGAGCCCAGACAGATACCGAAGGTCGGGAGCTCTCCCAGCAGCTCGTTGGCGGTCGCGATCCCGGCGGCGACGGTGGCGGGGTCACCGGGACCGTTGGACAGGAACAGTCCGTCGGGTGCGAGCTCACGGACCTGGTCCGCGGTGGTCGTGGACGGCAGCACGTGCACCTCCATGCCCTGGTCAGCGAGGTAGCGCAGGATCGAGCGCTTCATCCCGAAGTCGATCGCGGCGACCCGGAAACGCCGCTCGGCGCCGGTCGCGGGCACGACGTACGGCTCGGCGGTGGTCACCTCGCTGGCGAGCTCGAGGCCCTCCATCGCCGGTGCGGCCACCACCCGCTCCAGCAGGGCGTCGACGTCGAGCACCTCGGTGGACAGCCCCGCGCGCATCGCCCCGCGCTCACGCAGGTGTCGCGTCAACCGTCGGGTATCGATCCCCTCGATCCCGACCACCTCGGCGTCGGCGAGCGCGTCGCGCAGGTCCTGCTCCGCCCGCCACGATGACGGTCGACGCGCGGCCTCCTTGACCACGTAGCCCGCCACCTGGATGCGGTCCGACTCCATGTCGGCCGCGTTCAGGCCGTAGTTGCCCACGTGCGGCGCCGTCATCGCCACGATCTGGCGCCGGTAGGAGGGATCGGTCAGCACCTCCTGGTAACCGGCCATACCGGTGTTGAAGACGGCCTCACCGGTCACGGTCCCCGGTGCGCCGATGGAACGCCCGCGGAACGCCGTGCCGTCCTCGAGGACCAGCAGCGCGGCGCCGGTATGCGGTGCGGAACCGGTGTGTGGTGCGGAACCGGCGTGTGAAGCGGGGCCGGCATGTGGTGCGGGGCCGGCGTGTACCCCACGACCTGGGACGGCCGGCATGGGCTCCAGTGGTGCGGCCCCGTTCATGCCACCACCTCCACGTCCGAAACGACCCCGTCGCGCAGCGTGAACCGCCCGCGCAGCAGCGTATGCACCGGCCGACCCGTGAGCTCCACCCCGTGGAACGGCGAGTTGCGTGCACGGCTGTGCAGCGCGTGGCTCTCCACGGTCCACCGCCGTTCGGGGTCGAGCACCACGAGGTTGGCGGCGGCGCCGGCGACCAGGGCGCCACCGTGGGTACCGACGTCACGCACGGCTGCCGGTCCGGTCGTGAACCGTGCGATCGCCTCCAGCGGCGTCATCCGTCCGGTGGCGACGAGGGCGGTGTTGACCACCGCGAAGGCCGTCTCCAGTCCGAGCATCCCGCAGGGGGCGTGCTCCCACTCCTGATCCTTGAGTTCCGGAGCGTGGGGAGCGTGATCGGTGGCGACGACGTCCAGCGTGCCGTCGATCAGCGCCGCTCGGAGCGCCTCGACGTCCGCCGACGTGCGCACCGGCGGGTTCACCTTCATCACCGCGTCGTAGTCGGCGACCAGGTCATCGGTCAGGAACAGGTGGTGCGGGGTCGCCTCCGCCGTCACCCGCACACCGCGCTGCTTGGCGAGGCGGATCAGCTCGACCGCACCGGCGGTGGTCACGTGCGGCACATGGAGGCGGGCACCGACCCCATCGGCGAGGATCAGGTCACGGGCGATCATGACCTCCTCGGCCTCGTGTGGCCAGCCCGCCAACCCGAGCACCGACGACACCGCGCCCTCGTTCATCTGGGCATCCGCGGTCAGGTCCGGGTCCTCGGCGTGGTTGCAGATCACCGCCCCGAAGGCCTTGGCGTACTGGAGCGCCCGGCGCATCACCAGCGCGTCGGCCAGCGGGATCCCGTCATCGGAGAAGAAGTCCACCTGCGCGGCACAAGCGCGCAGCTGCCCGATCTCCGTGAGCTCCCGGCCCTCGAGACCCTTGGTGATCGAGCCGACCGGGAACACGTCGACCAGCGCGACCTCTCGCCCGCGGCGCCACACCAGCTCCGCGATGGCCGCGGTGTCACAGACCGGCGAGGTGTTGGCCATCGCACACAGGGCCGTGTAGCCGCCAGCGGCACCCGCCGCCGAGCCGGTGGCGATGTCCTCGGCCGACTCCCCGCCCGGCTCGCGAAGGTGGGTGTGGACGTCGATGAACCCGGGGGCGATCCACGAGCCGGCGCAGTCGACCACCTCGACGTCGCCGCTCACCCGCCCCTGACTGGCAGCGCCGCCATCGTCGGCACGCACGGTGGCACCGGCAGCCGTTGAGGTGTCGTCACGCTCGAGGACCGCTGCGGCATCGATGCCAACGGCCACGAT
>CAYXJD010000340.1:0-2499 GCA_964465225.1 uncultured Actinomycetota bacterium | reverse complement strand
CCGTGGATCTCCAGCAGGGCCGCGTAGTCGCGGATGTCGAGATCGGTGAACCGTCGCAGCGCCAGACGGATGACCCGCGACAGGGCACGATCCACCGGACGCAGCTTCATCAGCCCGAGCAGGGTGAGGGTCCCGGCGACCAGGGCCAGCAGCGCCAGTGTGCTGCTGTCGGTCTCCCGCGAGGCGGTGCTCGCGAAGGTCAGCATGACCGAAGCCAACACGGTCACGATCCCGGCTGACCCCATGAGCATGAGCGTCATGACGATGCGGCGACGGACGGGATGGTTGACCACCGACTCCGACTCGGTGGT
Organism: uncultured Actinomycetota bacterium; assembly: GCA_964465225.1. Taxonomy (GTDB): domain Bacteria; phylum Actinomycetota; class Nitriliruptoria; order Nitriliruptorales; family Nitriliruptoraceae; genus T1Sed10-7. The sequence goes on along the minus strand of CAYXJD010000340.1, from coordinate 2,188 downwards.
CGTGAAGCCGGCACCGGTCAACGCCGAGCGCGCCTGGAACCGCGCTGCTTGTCGGGACATGCCCGTGAGTGTCAGGGCGATCGTCGCGACCCGTGTCACGACCATGGAGAGCAGGATCACGATGAAGACCGTGATGATGGGTGCGACGGGGATGGACACGGACGCCTCCTCGGACACCGAAGGTAGGCCCCGATCGGGCTCGCCGAAGCCGGACGATGGCGAACCTACGGACGACGTGGACGGCCGATCGGCCACGGTCGGCCGACCAGGACCGCGACCACGGCCGGTCACAGCTCAGGGACAGGTCGCCGCCAGCGTCCCTTGGGCGGTCGTACCCGACATCTCGTCCACCGAGTCACGGAACTGGGCTTCGGCACGGACCTGCTTGCCGTCGAGCTCCACGAACTCCTCGTCGTCGCCGGCCATGGAGGCGATCGGCCCGCCTGCCGCCCAGCCGACCGACGGGTCCTCGAAGTCGTCGATGTCGTCGAGCGTCACCGAGTGGCCGAAGCCGTCGATGGAGACGTACAGCTGCAGCCCGTCGCTGATCGCCGAGAGGACGAACTCAGCGTCCTCGTCCCCGATCTCCTCCGGGCCGAACGCGCAGAGCACCGAGTCGAAGGTCCACGTCTGGCCGTCGACGGTCAGCTCGGCATCGCCGCCCCCGACCGCCTCCTGCTGCGACTCGAGGTCCTCGGCGAGATCCCCGGCGAGCTGCTCAGGGTCGTCGCCCAGCTCCTCGAGCGCCTCCGCGGCATCCGCGGTCGCGTCCTCGGTCGCCTCCCCGATCGCGTCGACGGCATCCTGCGCCGCCTCCTCAGCGGGATCCTCCGATCCACAGGCCGCGAGCACCAACACGAGCACCAACAGCAGCCCGCCAGAACGATGCATGACGCTCTCTCCGTCGCGCGGTCACGGTCAGCGGACACTACGCCTACTCGGGCAGCGCGACAAGAGCCGACGCTCTGCGACCCAGCTCGAGCAGCCGGTGAGGCTCCGTCCCGAGCCGTGCCTCGGCTGGCGCGGCGCACTACCCGGCCGTCTGGAACTCGACCGCGGCGATCGTCCCGCGCCGCTCGAAGAGCTCCACCGACTCCTCCCGCGTGAGCGTGGAGCCGGATCGCTCCACCTCGGCACCATCGACACGGGAGATACGGATCCGGTCCGCATCACCGCGCAGCACGTGCACCTCAGTTGCGCAGCAGGTGAACGAGTACCCGGCCGCGCCGTCGTGGTCCGTCCGCCACAGCTCCTCGGGGGGCAGCAACGCAGGACCGAGACCGATCCGTCCGCCGCTGATGCGCAGGCCGAGCTCACCGAGCCGGGTGAGCACCTCCTCCTTGACCTGCCCGGTCATGCCGGGCTGCTGCGCTCCGGCGTGTGCGGGGGTGTGCGAGTAGCAGTCGGTGGGGAACGCCCCGTAGGTGGCGGGGTCCTTCCGGAAGCCGAGCCCCTCGCGGATCCGGCGGTAGGCGTGCTCCAACCGGCGGGCCACGTCAGTGTCCCGGCCCTGTGCGCTCACCTCGACGACCCGTTCCTGCACGGCGAGCAGGAGCTTGGCGACCATGTGCCAGTAGATGGAACCGATGCCCTCGTAGCCGTGCATCCCGCCCGATCGGCCGGTGAAGGCGTGGTGGTGGAAGAGCTGCTCGTAGACCTCGTGGACCCTCGCCCGCTCGGACGTGTCGAGGTCGGTGGCCGCCAGCGCTCGCGTCAGTGCCTCGGCGTTCTGGAGGTCGGCACGGAAGTGGAGCCCGCCGCCGGCGTCGCGTTCGAGGATCGGGCGGCCCTCGGTCCCGACCAGGCGGCCGAGAGCGGGTACTTCGTCGAGCGCCGCAGGTGGCAGGTGGTTGCGCTCGAGGAAGCTCGGCCTCGACGCTGTCGGGTACAGCAGGAAGGAGTCCTGGTCCGCCCGGTACAACGGTGAGTCGAACAGCGACTCGACGAGCGTGGCGGCCTCCTCGGCCGGCAGCACGGTCGTGCCGAGTACCGCCACCTGGCCCTCCAGCATGAGCGGCAGCCGGTGCACCTCGGCGCTGGCGGCGTCGGGGAGCGCCAGCAGGTTGTAGGCGTGGTAGAACGCGTCGTCACGCCGGCCGGCACGCACGGACGCGCGCACGTGCGCGAGTGCCGCGCCGAGCAGGCGATCCACGCTGGCGACCTCCACCTCGACCACGCGACGCAGCAC
>CAYXJD010000339.1:0-2503 GCA_964465225.1 uncultured Actinomycetota bacterium | reverse complement strand
CGTGCGCTGGGAGTTCGCCACCGCCGTGGCCGGCGCGCTGCTCGGGATCAACCCCTTCGACCAGCCCAACGTCCAGGCGGCCAAGTCTGCCACGGCACGGGTGCTCGACAACGACGAGGAGCTGCCACCGACCACCGATCCGGTGACCGTCCTCGACACCCTGGAGCCCGGTGACCTGTTGGGGCTGCTGGCCTTCGTCCAGCCCGACAGCGCGGACGAGGAGCGGGTCCAGGCCGCAGCCAACGCCCTGCGCAAGCGCTACGGCGTCCCGGTCACCGTCGGGATCGGCCCCCGCTACCTGCACTCGACCGGACAGCTGCACAAGGGCGGCAGCGACCGCGTCGCGTTCCTGCTGGTGGTCGGCGACGACCGCCAGGATGCGGACATCCCGGGCCGTCCCTACAGCTTCGGGCGGCTCAAACGGGCGCAGGCCGCCGGGGACCTCGCCGCCCTGCGTGCAGCCGGTCGACGCGTCGCCCACGTCCGGTTGCAGGACCTGCCCACGGTCTGACGGCCTGGAGCGTCAGCGGGTCCGGACCTGGCCGAGACCGCCATCGACGCCGAGGATCTGCGCGGTGATCCAGTCGTTGGCGGGATCGAGCAGGAAGGTCACCGCTGCGGCGACGTCCTCGCCGGTGCCCAGCCGTCCGAGGACGTGCATCTTCCGGCTGGCCTCGGCCTGACCCTCGTTGCCGACCAGACGCGCGGTCATCTTGGCATCGACCAGCCCGGGAGCGACCGCGTTGACGCGGACGCCTTTGGCCCCGTAGGTCGCTGCCGCCGAGCGGACCAACCCGATGATGCCGCCCTTGGCGGCCGCGATCGCCTCGTGGTTGGCGATCCCGATCTGGGCAGCGGCAGAACTGGCCAGCACGATCGAGCCGCCGTTGTTGCGCATGGCCGGCGCGGCCGCCCGTACCACCGCGAACGCTGAGGTGAGGTTGGTGGCGATCGTCTCGTGGAACTCCTCGGCCGTGGTCAGGTGCGCCGGTTTGAGCAGCACCGAGCCGGCGAGGTTCGCGACGCCGTCGAGCCGGCCGTGCTCCTCGACCACCTCGTCGACCAGCGTCCCGACGGCGGCGATGTCGCGGGCATCGACCACGTGTGCTGTGGCACCGGTCTCCGTGGCCAGCGCGTCCAGCTCCGTCTGGTCACGTGCCGCGATGACGACCGTGGCGTCCGCGGCGCGCAGACGACGGACGGTGGCGCTGCCGGTGGCGCCGGTGGCGCCGATGATCAGGTGGACGGGGGTGTCGCTCACGTCGGGCTCCCAGGCGGGGACGGCGTCGGCCGCACGGACGGGCGGTCACCGGTGTTCGGTGCGCGGCCACGTTGCGTATCGTGGTTCCGAGCGCCGCAGCCGACCACGTTCGGCATCGTGGTGGGGATCCGGCTCAGCCGGCGCTGCTCGGGACCACGGGCTCGACGCCAGCGTCCCGGCAGACACGGGCCCACAACTCGCCCGCCTCGCCGGGCTCGGCGATCGTCCACGGCACCTTGTGCTCGCGGCGTGGGCGTCGGTCGTGCCACAGCCGTCCGTCGTCCCCGAGCTCCTCGTGCAGTGCCAGGTAGACGATCGTGTCCGCCCCTTCGTCCGCGTCGCGCAGGATCGGGCCCGTCAGCTTGCGGAAGCCCGGAAGGGAGGACTCGACCCCGGGGGTCAGCGCCCATCCGGGATGGGCGACGTGGAAGGAGACGCCGGTGTCGGCGAAGCGGCGGGCCCACTCACGGGTCAGCACGACCTGGGCCCGTTTCGCCCGGGCGTAGGCGACCGTCCCGTTGTACCTCCCCGGTGAGTCGATCCGGGCCGTGACGAGTTTCTCCGCGTACATGCCGCCCGAGGTCACGGTCACCACCCGGGAGGGCGCGTTGGCCGCGAGTTCCGGCAGGAGCAGGGAGGTCAGCAGGAACGGCGCCACCACGTGCACTTGGTACGTGCGCTCGAGGCCGTCGCTGGTGAACGCCTTCTCGTCGAACAGTGCACCGGCGTTGTGGATGACGGCGTCGAGCGGAGCTGGCTCGGCCTCGCGGCGGGCGGCGAACGCCCGCACCTGGGCGAGTTCGCCGAGGTCGAGCAGATCCGTCTGGAGCCGCTCACCGAGGTCGCCGCCGAGATCGGTTTCGAGCCGACGACGCGTGTCGCGGGCCTTGTCCTCGGACCGCACGGTGACCAACACCTGCGCGCCGGCGGCGAGCAGCATCCGCGCCGCGGCGTACCCGAGACCGGAGTTGGCCCCCGTCACCAGCACCCGTTTCCCCGCCCCTGGCAGCTGCTCGGCCGGCTGCCAGTCCTCCAGCCGGGCTCGCACGGCGTGCCCGATCCAGCTGAAGGAGGGCACAATCGCCAGCTCCAGGGCGGCGTCGACCGCACGGGTGAGCGGGGCAGGAAGGCGTGACATGGCGTCTCCGTGGCATGAGGGGACGTGAGAGGTGTTGGTGGGCGGGGAGGGGCTCGAACCCCCGACCTCCTCGGTGTAAACGAGGCGCTCTGGCCATCTGAGCT
>CAYXJD010000338.1:0-2511 GCA_964465225.1 uncultured Actinomycetota bacterium | reverse complement strand
TCCACCTGCTCTAAGCGCGATCCCACCAAGACAACCGGACTTCCCCGTGCGCTGTTCGATGGTGACGGATGGTGGATGGTGCTGGCCCCTCCAGGGTCACCTGTAAGGACCATCGCTGCCGTCCTGACCTCCACGACGACCTCTCCCCCAAGGCCGTCCGGCACGTGCACACCATGCGCTGCAGAGCCTTGCAGGGCGCGGTCGATCGGGGCCACGCTGGCGGCTGCGTCAGACAGAGGAGCGGCTCGACCGTACCCAGTCGCCCCACAGCCAACGGTCTGGTGTCCACTCCTGTGGATGGGGAGGGCCTGCGACCCAAGCAGTGTCATCCGCGTCCACCGCGACCACCGACCGGATCGGCCTGCCACGCATCGGCGTTCACGGCCTCCTTCACTCCTACGCGACCGCGGCCCTTCGAGCTGGCGTCTCCCCTGAGGTGGTCTCCAAGCGGCTCGGCCACTCTTCGGTGGTGATCACCCTCGCCCTCTACGCGCACGTCTTCGAGCAGGATGACCAAGCGGCCGCACATGTCACGGCGTAGGCCATCTACGGGCCGTGAGGACGCCACGAGCGAATCTCGGGTGATGGGCGGGTCATGGGAGCTGGGAGGCGACACGCCGTTTGAGCATCGTGGCGACACCTGGCGCGAGGACGGCATGAGCGCGATCACGCACAAGGCGCGACCCGCTTGCGATCCTCGTCGTACGTGCGAGAACCGTGAGCTCGCGGCGGGTCACCCTCCCTTGGTACCTCACGATGTCAGTACCACCGTCATCACGATCCGGTCGCTGTCGAGCGGCGTGAACGCAGAGAGTTGGACAGGACCGTCAGCGGTCGTCGTCGTGGCCCGGATCTGGTCCCCGAACGCAGCCGGCTCAGCGTCCCAGCCGGTGTCGAAGGCGATCTGCCGAATCTCGTCGAGGGCTCGCTCCAGGTCGCCGCCGTCGAGGGCCCGGTACTCCACCTGCGCCATGATCGGGGTCGTCGGCCACCCGCCGATCTCGCTGCCACGCTTGCGCTCCACGACCTCGACGCCATCCGGCACCGTGGCCATCACCGGCAGCGAGGCGAGCCGGTCCGCAACTGCGTCGCGACACCCGGTTGCGGTGACCGCCAGCGCGAGCGTCAGCACGGCCAGCAGCAGCCGGCGTCGGGTGCGGCCGACGGTTCCGCGTGTCACGTTGCTCTCCAGTCTCTGGCTGCGGATGTGGGCCCGACGGCTCCGGCCATCGCCGCGCGTCGGCGACCGATCCGCCTGTGGCGAACTGGGCGGCTCGAACGTCTGCAGCCGGGCTGGCTCCACGGCCTCCTCAGCCGGTTGACCTTCGCTCTCGAGCTTGCACGACCAGGTCCACTGAGGGCACCCGGGCTTGCCCCCAGCAGCGTCCGGGGTCCCCCACGACCACGATGTCTCCGGAGTCAAGGCGCGAGGTGTCCCATCGCAGATGCCGCATACCGTGCCAGAAGGCGAGACCACCGGCACCGATCCGCCAACCCGTCGTCGACAAGCGCCCGAACCCCGGGTCGCCCCCACCGGCGGCTCGATCTTGCTGATCGACGCGGTGATCCGCGACCACCTCGAGGGCTGGTCCACCCCCCTTCCGCGGCCGTCGGGAGATGGCGAGGAGCCTGCGGCCCTCCTGTTGATCATGGACCTTGGAGATCGATGCTCGCCGAACGATGAGTTCCCGATCGAGTGTGGTGGTCGCTGCGCCCCAGGGCTCGGAGCACTCGAAGAGCGCCGCGATGTCGCGGTAGCCGCTCAGGACCCGGACGATCTGCAGCGGCCGTGCATCCGGTCGGTAGATCACCAGGTAGGAGTGGACGGTCCACACCCGCAAGGCTTCGTCTGCGAGGTCGTCACGGAGATGCCCGAGCCCGGGATGCTCTGCCAGCCGGTGCATCGCGGTACGCAGGTCCTCGAGGACCCGACGAGCCGCTGCAGGATCGTCAGCGGCGATGTAGTCGTAGATGTCCCGCAGGTCGCCGGTCGCCTCGTGGGCGAGGACGAACCTCGGCACGCTCAGCCCCGGCTCGCGGCAGATGCGTCGTCGAGGATCTCGTCGATCACCTCGTCGCCGTCACGTGCCTGACCGCGATCGAGGGAGTCCAGCCCGGCCGCGACCTTGGAACGCAACTCGGCGAGGCGCACCCGTCGCAGCTCGTCGCGGTCCTCAAGGAGCCGGAGCGCCTCGCGGACGACCTCACTCGCCGAGGTGTAGCGACCGCTACGAACACGCTCCTGGATCAGTGCCTCCAGCTCCGGCGTCAACGACACGTTCACGGCGCACCTCTTCATCCGGCTACCCCCGCGAGCGTATCGCCGATAGCGAAGATCGCTATTCCTCGGCACTGCACGGCCTTGTGCGCGCTCGACGGCACCGTCGGCTCCACAGTCCTTCGTCCGGCATCATGGCCGCACGAGGACCGGATGGTGTCGAGGGGTCCGCGCGCAGGTCCACGGGCTGCGCCACACCTGGGCGACCCTCGCGCTCCGCGCCGGCGTGCCCA
>CAYXJD010000337.1:0-2516 GCA_964465225.1 uncultured Actinomycetota bacterium | reverse complement strand
GCGTCGGCTCTACGAGCGGCAGGGCCGGATGGAGGAGTACGAGGAGATCGTGCAACGGCTCAAGACCGATCGTGCCGCGTACCTCGCCAACTTCGAGAGCCTGCACCCGGTGATCGCCAACAGCGCCGGCGTCTGAGGGACCTTGAAGCGTACGACTGCGGCCCCCGCCCGAAGGCGGGGGCCGCAGTCTCGTGCTGGACGCCGGGGGTCGCGGGTGCCCGTTCGTACTCGCCGGGGCAGCCCGCGACGGCGATCCCTCGCCTAGCGGCCGCGCCCCTTGCCCGGCTTGTCGGCGGGTGGCCCGGCGTGCTCCGGACGTCCGCTGGCCTCGGCCTCGTCGTCCTCCGCCTCGACAGCTACCTCGTCGTCGTCCTCGTCCTCCGTCTTGACCTCGTCGGCTTCCTCGGTGGAGGTCTTGGGCTCGCGCTTCTCGAGCTTGAGGTCGTCCTCGTCGAGTACGTCACCTTGTGCGGCGCGGGAGACGAGCCTGCCGAGGTCGCCGGGCTTGCCACTGCGGGCCCGCTCGCTGACCGTCTTCCCGAAGTCCGGGTTGCCGGGCACGATTTCGTCGCTGCCGGTCAGGGCCTCGTGCACGCGACGGGCGGTGTCGGAGCGGGTGTCCTCATCCTCATCGGCTTCGACCTCCTCAGCATCCGCTTCCTCCTCCGCACTGGGCTCTGCGAGCTCCATGTCCTGCTCGTTCTCGTCGCGATCGGGCGAGTCGCCGGCGCACAGCTCCGAATCGGGATCCTCGGTGCAGGCGTCCGCCATCTGCTGGAGCTGCTGCTCCTCGAGACCATCGAGCGAGACCTCCGGGTTCTCCTCGACCTCGGACTCGACGGCCGGTTCTTCGTCCCCGCCCGCAGCATCATCGCCCAGGTCCGGGGCGGCGATCGCAGCGCCGCCACCGACGAGCGTGAGCGCCGCGATCACCGCGGTTGCCTTCGTTGTGAGCAGCTGCTGCAGGAGTTGGAGTATGGCCATGATGGGGCTCCAGGTCGGGTCGTTGCGGTCTTGGGCGATGGTCAGGTCCGATGTTCCCCGCGTCCCGGGGTGTGGCCTGCACCTGTGTGAGCGAGCAGCCTCGCCGTCTGGTCACGACCACCTTCAGAACGTGCGCTCTGCGAACGCAGAGTAGTTAAATAACTACTCTGCGTAGTTGCTCGGCGTCGTGATGTGCAGCGTGATCGGTCATCGGTGTCCAGTGACGAGGTGGGCGGTCGCACACCGCCGGCTACCAGCCAACAGCTACCGCGCGTCGTGCGGATGCTCGGCAGGCTGCCCATCCCGAAGGGGGAAGCGGAGAGCAAGCAGCAGGTCACGAGGCTGATCGGTCACGGAGAGGCGAAGCCGAGGTTCGCGTGGATCTCCCGGGTCGCGGTGGACCGGTTCAGGGTGTAGAAGTGCAGTCCCGGAGCGCCCGCGTCCAGCAGTGCCTGGCAGAGCTCTGTGGCGAGCTCGATGCCGAGGGATCGCACCGCCACCTCGTCGTCGCCGAGCGCCACGAAGCGTTCGACGATCCAGGGCGGGACCTCGGTGCCCGAGAGTTCTGCGAACCGCTGGATCTGCCGGATGTTGGTGATCGGCATGATGCCGGGCAGCACCGGCTTGTGGCAGCCGAGGCCGGCCAGGTCATCCACCAGGCGTTCGTACTCCTCCACCCCGAAGAAGAACTGCGTCACGGCCAGGTCGGCGAGGGCGAGCTTGGCCGCCAGGTGTTTGCGGTCGGTGGCCAGGTCGGGTGCGGTGGGGTGCCCGGCCGGATGGGCCGCGACGCCGATCGAGAAGGCATCACCGCCGACCTCGCGCGCCAACTCCACGAGCTGCCACGCATGTTCGAGGTCGAAGAACACCTCTTCGGCGTCGCGGGGCGGATCCCCGCGTAGCGCCAGGAGGTTGTGCACGCCGGCCTCGCGGTAGCGGGTGATGATGTCCCGCAGCTCCTCGCGGGTATGGGACACGGCGGTCAGGTGCGCCATAGGCGGCATCGAACTGTGCTGGAGCAGATCGACGACGAGGCGGTGGGTGCGCTCGCGGGTCGATCCGCCCGCGCCGTAGGTGATCGAGACGAAGGAGGGTCCGAGCGGGGCGAGCTCGTCGAGCGTCCGTCGCAGCGCCATCTCGCCGTCGTCGGTCTTGGGCGGGAAGAACTCGAAGGAGATAGTCCGCCCGGCGGCGAGCAGCGTGTCGATGCGGGTCACGGCGGGCTCCGGATGCGGTGGACGGCGGCGAGAACGCGGGGCGCGTGCTGACCATCGGGTGGTGACCGGGTGGTGATCGGGTGGTGATCGGGTGGTGATCATCGGATGGTGAGCGCGTCGGCGTGTTGTCGGTTGCCGAGCAGGGCAGGATCGTAGGACGTTCGGGGCCGGCAGCCGGCGCGTCCGTCCGCGTGCGTGCGTGGGGCGCTGGCCGGGGATCGGGTGCGTTTTGCCCCGGTTCCCGGGGTGTTGTGCACCCGGTCCGTCCGCGTGCGTGCGTGGGGCGCTGGCCGGGGATCGGGTGCGTTTTGCCCC
>CAYXJD010000336.1:0-2520 GCA_964465225.1 uncultured Actinomycetota bacterium | reverse complement strand
TCACCATGGTCGCCCGCGATGACCTCGATGATGGTGGCGCGTGGCTGATCGCTGAGACGATCCGCCAGATCCGTACCCGTACCCCCGAGGTCGGCGTCGAGGTGCTGCCCAGCGACTTCGGCTACGGCAACGATCCCGCCACCGCTCGGCTCGCGCTGGAACAGGTGGTGGCCGCCGAGCCCGACGTGTTCGCCTTCAACCTCGAGACCACCCGCCGGCTGTTCCCGGTGATCCGCCCGGCCTTCGACTACGACCGCGGACTCGAGTTCCTCGCGCTGGCCCGGGACCGGTTCCCGTCGACCACCGCGATCAAGTCCAACCTGATCGTCGGGATGGGTGAGACCGATGACGAGGTCCTGGCCTGCATGCGCGACCTGAAGGCCGCCGGCGTCGACACGCTGACCATCGGCCAGTACCTACAGCCCTCGGCGCAGCACCTGCGCCTCGAGCGCTACGTCACCCCGGAGACCTTCGCCCGGTTCCGGGAGTACGGCGAGGTGGAGCTGGGGTTCGCTCACGTGGAGGCGGGGCCCATGGTGCGCTCCAGCTACCACGCCGGCCAGCAGGCGATCGATGCGAAGGCCTGGCAGCCCTCTCCCGGGCAACCGGGCGGTGGCATCGCGGCCGGCGCCGCCGGTTGAGTCCGGCGGTCACGCCGGCACCGTCGCGACCTCAGCGTTCGTCCGCACCGCCGAGCGTCGCCTCGGCCTCGGCCTCCGCATCGGCGAGGTCCGCAGGCGGCAGCGAGGTGTCGCCCCGCAGCGCTGCGGAACGGGCCCGTGCGACGGCGGCATCGTCCGGCCGGACGTGTTCGAAGGGCGGCGCGTCCTCGTCCCCGAGCGAGACCGGCTGTTCGGTGCGTAGCCACACGGTGCGCTGCGGGAACGGGATCTCCACCCCGGCGGCGTCGAAGCCGTTCTTGATGCGCCGGCGCAGCTCCCGGGAGATCGCGTACTGCTGTCCCGGCTGGGTCTTGATGACCAGGCGGATGTCGACGCTGTCGCTGCCCAGGTTCTCGACTCCCCAGATCTTCGGCTCGTCGAGGAAGATCTCCGCGAAGTCCTCCTCCTGCGCCATGTCGGAGGCGATCGTGTGGATCAGGTCGCTCGCCGCATCGATGTCGGTGCCGTAGGCGACGCCGATGTCGAGCAGAGCGCGCGCCCAGCCCTGGCTCTTGTTGCCGACCCGGGCGATCTGACCGTTGGGGAAGTGCCACAGGACGCCGGTCACGTCCCGCACCCGGGTGGTGCGGAGCGAGACGCCCTCGACCACCCCGCTGGCGTCCCCGAGGTCGATGATGTCACCGACCCCGTACTGATCCTCGGCGAGCATGAAGATCCCCGCCAGGAAATCGCTCACCAGCCCCTGGGCCCCGAAGCCGAACGCGATGCCGAGGATGCCAGCACCCGCGAGCAACGGCGTCAGGTTGATCCCGAAAGCCGTGGACAGCAGGATGAAGATCGCCAGCACCCACACCACCACGCTGACCACGCTGTTGGCCAGCGCCCCGAGCGCCTCTGCTCGTTGTGCGCGACGCATCGACACGGTTGCCCCGCTGCCGCCGCCCTCGGAGAGGCTGTGGCGGCGTCTGACCATCGACGCCCTCGGGTCGCTCGCTGCTCGGACCGCACGCCGGATCAGGCGCCTGAGCAACAGCAGCACGATCGTGGCGATCACGAAGATCAGCAGCACCTGCGCGATCACGTCGATGCCCCCGGCGACCAGCGTGACCAACGGGCCATCCCCGAACCACCCCTCGAGGAACTCCGTCAGCGGGCGAGAGGGTTCCACCACCTCCACGGTGGGAGCCTCTTCCTCGACTTCCTGGGCCAGCAACAGCAACTCTGCTCCTTCGGCAGCGAGAAGGCGTCAGTGGTTGCGGAGGTTAGCGACGGCGTCGCGACCGCAGCGACCACGACCGCCGGCCGCGTAACGCCCCGGAAACGTCCGGGAAAAGGTGGGGGAACGACCCGCTCGTAGCGTCCGCGACGCAGGACCGACCTGGGCGGCGCGAGGGCGCCGCCCTCCGGACGGGCGAGGCGCCCCGCCGAGTCCCAACCGCGGCCGACTCGCCGTGGAGAGGGTGCTTCGGTGCCCTCCCGGGGGTTGTCCGGTCGCGTCGGTAGCGGGCGCCTCGCCCACCTGCAGCGATCATCAGACAGCGCACCTGCTCCGCCACCAGTGGTAGGCGGTGCGTCGACACCACGCAGGAACGGACAAGGAGCGAGAAGTTGGGTAGCTCACCGCAGAACGCACAGGAGGTCCTGGACCTGATCGAGAGCGAGGGGTTCGAGTTCATCGACCTGCGCTTCATCGACCTGCCAGGCGTGACGCAGCACACCACGTTCCCGACCACCAACGTCGATGCCGCGACCTTCGAGAACGGCATCTACTTCGACGGCTCGTCGGTCCGTGGGTTCCAGGGCATCCAGGAATCGGACATGCTGCTCATGCCCGATCCGACCACCGCGACCGAGGACACCTTCCGCGAGCGCAAGACCCTGATGCTCTACTGCCACA
>CAYXJD010000335.1:0-2528 GCA_964465225.1 uncultured Actinomycetota bacterium | reverse complement strand
GGGCCTGGATGCGCTCCGGCTGCCGAGGGCGGTCGGCGACAGCGTGAGCGTCGACACGCACGGCTACGACGCCGGCACCGAGGTGAACACCGAGGACTTCGCCGACCTCGTCCCGCCGTGTGCCCAGCTCACCGGCTTCGGTGATCAGGGCGGCACCGGTAGTTCCGACCCGGCGCTCGCCGAGGATGGCGTGATCCGCCACCACCCCGGCATCGACGGCGACGCCGATCTGGACCCCGCCATCCATGGCTGGTCCGGCCCGGTCGCCACCGTTGAGGTCACCCGGATCGGCTGAGCGCCGCGATCCGTACGCGGGAGGGTGGGGCCAACGATCGTCCACGCCAGCCCCGCTCAGGCAGAGATCGCAGCGAACCGCCAGGGATCTGGTCGGTTCGCTGCGATCCGAGCCGCTGTGGGGCCGGTTGAGCCGCTGTGGGGCCGGCCGAGCCGCTGTGGGGCCGGCCGAGCCGCTGTGGGTCCGGTTGAGCTGTCAGGGCTGCGGTGACGAAGCAGCGCCTCCCCCGCCACCGCTGTGGCTACCGCGGTGCTAGGACGCAGAGGACCGGCTGCGAGCAGCCGGTCCTCGTGGGTGCGCCACCAGGGACTCGAACCCCAAACCTGCCGGCTAAGGGTCCGATCTGGTGCGTCCACCGCGCACCGTCGAAGTCCATCGAAACGGGGTCTGACCAGGGGAAACGCGGATCTTGGTCCGTCAGCAGCCAGGCCGGTCGTCGTCCGTCCGGCAGAGGTAGGGAACAGATAGGGAACAGCGAGACGGGCGTGAGGCGCCATGTCGTCTGAAGACGACGGCGACACCCGGCGCGAGGATGCGATGAGCTTGCGCGCGAACGGGGTTCGGCACCGGACAGCGAACTCGGGATGTGCGGGGAGGGTGAGTTCGCCGCGGTGCTGCGCGGGTTGTTCCGCGGCTGGTTGACTGCGGCCCTTCGGCCAGGGACCGCCTCGCGGTCCATGTCGTCGCGCTGCCGGCCGAGCAGTTGCAACGACACTGCACGCAGGTCTGGCATGGTGGCTCAAGGGTCCCGCATGCGGCCATCATGGCGTTGTGGCGCGCAGGCTCGCGTCACTCTGCGATGGGCGTAGCGTCAGATCCCTAGACGGTCACGACCGCCGTTCGCCCCGCACCTCGGTCGATCAAGGCGCTCAGGTCGTCGGCGTCCGAGGTGATCACGTAGGCCGCCCTCGTGCGCAAGGCAGCCTCCGCGACGACCGCGTCCACGGCGGAGGCGTCGGTGCCCTGCCGCAGCGCTGCTGCAGCACGAGCATGGGTGAGCGGCAGGTGCTCCTGCACGTCGATCTGCTTGAGAACCTGGTTCACGGCAAGCTCGCGCTCGTCGCCCGTCAGCGCCTCGACCGTGACCACAGAGGGCACCAGCACCCGACCAGCGCCTGCGCGACGCAGGACCTCCATCACCGCCAACACCTGCCGCGGAGGCCGTCGATCAGCCCAGGCGTGCAGGCCGGCACCATCGAGTAGCACGGTCACGCTCACGGCAGGCGCACGCCGGCGCGTTGGGCCATCTCCGCGACCTCGTCCTCTGAGGGGCGGTCCTCGGGGTGCGCTGCGTAGATGGCATCGAGTCGCATGCCGACGATCATCGCCTGGAGGGCTTCCTCGAGCGCATGCGTCGTCGCCTCCGAGACGCTGTCGATCAGGCCGCGGTCAGCCAACCGCCGGAACGCTTCCGCCAGCGGTACAGGAACGGTCACCGACACCGGCTTCGTCGTTGCCCCTCGACGGGCAGCTGCCAGCGCCTCGGACAACTCGTCGATCAGTTCCGCGTCCATCGCCATCCTCCCATCGCTGAACTGTCATCGTATGGGCCATACGATACCAGGCGGGAGGCAGCCGTTGCGGAACGCCCCGCACCCGGTACGGGAGCCGACGGGCGCTTCCGCGAGGAAGGGGAAACCGTTTCCGAAGCTCCCTGCCACCGCTGTTGTCGCTCGACCTTCGGAGTCCGGCACCGGCCGTCATCACCCCGGTCCTCGCGGCGAAGGACCGCCTCACAACCCCCACCTGCGTCGCCTGCCTACCGGAATCGCCGTGGCGTGACCCTCACCTGGCCTCGACAACGATCACCGATCGCCTGAGAGAACAGCGACTGAGATGCAGTAGGGGGGTACAGCAGGGGGCCAGGGGTTAACGGTCAGGCTTCGGCGATCTGAGCGATGAACTCGTTGATCCAGTCGTCGGTGTCGGCCACTGTGCAGGCGTGCAGCCTCTGTGCCGCCTGCATCGGCAGGGTGAGCACGGCGACCGGCCCAGGGGCGGGTAGGTCGACGGCTTCGAAGATCCCGGCACCATCGGCGCTGACGATCATGCGGTTGTCTGGATGCCGCCAGCCTCCTCGATGGCAGCTTCGAGGTGGTCCAGAACCTCCTCGAGCTCCTGTGCCCGCACGGCATCCACGTCGGTGGAGGCACGACCAACACGCCGATGTGGCGACGGTGATGGCGCTCGCCGAAGTTCCCCGGGGTTGCTCATCGAACTTCCCCACCTGGGG
>CAYXJD010000334.1:0-2545 GCA_964465225.1 uncultured Actinomycetota bacterium | reverse complement strand
GCCGCCGCGCGGTTCATCGCCGGGGAGACCAGGACGGCGACGCCGGCGACCTCGGAGCGGGAGTAGGTCGAGAGGTCCTTGCCCTTGAGGTAGAGGTCAGCCACCACCTCGGAGGACTTCCCACATCCGACCCCACGGACGTGGTCGAGCGCGACGGTGCCGCCCTTCCGTCGCACCAGGTCGACGGCCTCCGAGGTCAGCTCGATCTCCACCTCGCCGGTCACTCCTTGCGGCCCTGCAGGAACCGCTCGATCTCGGCCGCCAGCGCGTCCGCTGAGGGCACCTGCTCCTCGGACAAGGTGCCGAGTCCGTCGGGGATGCGCTCGCTTCCGGTGGCCAGCCGTTCTGCCTCGGCCTCCGCGTCGTAGAGCCGCTCGAGTTGTGCGACGTGCTCACGCACCTCGTCGGAGCCGTGCGCCGCGACGTCGAGCCGGGCGCGGTTCTCCTCGATGTCGGTGTCCAACTCGCTGAGGTCGACCGGGGTCCCGAGGTAGATCGTCAACTGTTCCAGCAACGCCCGCGCCGCCTCCGGGTACTCGCCGGCGACGTAGTGGGGGATGCGGACCCACAACCCGAGCGTCTGCAGTCCCGCGTCGCCGAACTCGGCTTCCAGGGCGACCTGGCAGGAGGCCGGCACGATGACCTGCTCGTGCGGACGACCGATGCGTTCCAGCACCTCGTTGTCGTTCGAGGTGGCGATCAGCTGCACAGGGCGGGTGTGGGGGATGGGTCCCGGCACGCTGCCGAGACCGACGTAGCGGGTCGCGCCCACCTCGCGGGCCAACGCCGTCAGGTCCCGCGCGAGCGTGCGCCAGGCGAAGTCGGGCTCCGGCCCGCCGACCAGCAGCAACGGAGGTCCGGAGGGAGGCGTCAGCAGCTCGACCACCACCTCGGGCCAATCGGCCTGGTTGAGGACCCCTTGGTCGATCGCCAGGGTGGGTCGGCGGTCCCGGTAGTCGTAGAGGGCGTCGGAGGGGAACGCGCCCAGGCGGGTCGGGGCGAAGGCGTCGCGCAGCGCATCGGCTGCGGCCGTGCCACCCTCGCCGGCGTCGGTCCAGCCGTCGAACGCGACGACCAGGACCGGGTCGGCTTCGACGAGGTCCAGCGGTAGCTCGAGCTGTAGGAGTTCCATGGCCGGCAAGGTACCGGCGCCCGCCGCGCGATCCGGTGCATCTTCGTCCGTCGGACGCAACCTCGCCTCGCGGACCGCGCCTTGCGAACCGCGCCTTGCGAACCGCCTCTCGTGGGCCGCGCCTCGTGGGCCGCGCCTCGTGGGGCCGCGCCCCATGGGCCGCGCCCTGCGCGACCTCGGAACGGTCCGCGGCGATGGGGGACTACGGTGCCGGTCCGCAGGAGGTTGCCGTGACAGCGTTCGATGTCGAGACGGCGAGGTGGCTGACCTCCTCAGCGGGTCGGTCCGCGGTGGCCTTGGCCACGCGCCAACTCGACGATGGGGCCGACGAGTTGGTGGTGGCTGGCGGGCTCCGGACCGTGTCGGCCCACGCCGAACGGCGTGCCACGGTGCTCGAGGCTGCCACCGCACGCCGTCGTGCCCGACAGCGGTGGTCAGGAGCCGACGATCTGCTCTTCACCCGGGAGGCGCTCGAGCAGGCCAGCGACCCCCGCGTCGCGGCCCACCGGGCCCGTCGACTCCTCGCTGGGCTTGACGCTGGCCCGGGCGCGACGGGCACCGTCGTCGACCTGTGCGCCGGGATCGGCGGCGATGCGATCGCTCTGGCCCGCGCGGCGACCGGGCTGGGGGTCGAGGTGCTGGCGGTCGACACCGACGCCGCTCGTCTACTGCTCCTCGCGCACAACGCCGAGGTGGCCGGCGTGCAGGTCTCGACGCGCGAGGCGGATGCGCTCACGGTCGACCTTCCCCCAGGATCGGTCCTGCACGCCGATCCGTCACGGCGAAGCGGTGGCCGTCGCGTCCGCCGGTTGGACGAGCACGTCCCGTCCGTGCCTGCGCTGCTCGCTGCACACCCTTCTGCGGTGGCGTGGGCGCTGGCGCTCGCCCCTGGGGTGGATCTCGACGATCCAGACCTACCCGGCGAGGTCGAGGTGGAGTACGTGCAACTCGGGCGGGCGCTCGTGGAGGCCACGGTGTGGATCGGCGGCACGACGACGGACGGTGCGGGTACCGGGGGCAGCAGCGTGAGGACGACGCCCGACGCCGGTCCAGCGGCCCACCAGGCGACGACACGCAGCGCAAACAGGACGGGCACGGCGGGCCGGCCGACCGACCGCATCCCCGACGACGAGCGACGCGCGCGGGCCACGCTGCTCACCGACGTCGAGGTGGCGGGCACCCGTGTCGGCGTTCCCGCCTCGCGCGTTCGGCTGCCGGTCGGGGGTGTCGGGCACTTCCTGGTCGAGGTGGCACCGGCTGCCGTGCGGGCACGGTTGCACGACGAGCTCGGTCGGGAGTTCGGGGCCCGACGGGTCGCTGGCAACCGCGCTCTGTTGACCTGCGACGCCGAGCCGCCCGCTGCTGCGTGGTACCGAGCCCGGATCGTCCTCGCCGAACTCTCCTCGCGCCCAC
>CAYXJD010000333.1:0-2550 GCA_964465225.1 uncultured Actinomycetota bacterium | reverse complement strand
AGTACCTTCGGGAGATCGAGAACCCGGTCTCGGCACTGGTGCCCACCACGGCAACGAGGGGTAGGGCAACGGCACCGCGGGGACGGTGGGACCGCGGGACCGAGAGGTGGGGCAACACCGAGGGGACGGTGGGACGACGACCGAGGACCGTACGGACGCGCTCGGCCTCGCAGCGGCACCGCCCGAGGTCAGGATCGCGCGTGTGCTGTCCGCGGTCGGCATCGTCGTGCTGCTGGCCATCAGCTGGTCCCCGTTCCGCCTCGAGTGGCCGGGGTTGGTCGTCTCCGGGGTGGAGACCCTGGCCGAGGGTGCGCTGCGCTTCAGCGATGACCAGTTCGCCTCGACCGCGGGCGCGCCCGGCTGGTTGACCGCAGCTATCGATGCCGAGCACCTCGAGGTCTCGTTGCGCATCAGCAGCAGTGCCGAGGACCAGCGCGGACCGGCCAGGATCCTCGCCCTGTCGGCGACGCCCCGGGAGGCGCAGGAGGACGTGATCGCACACGATCTGATGATCGGGCAGGACGGCCCGGATCTGGTGGTGCGGATGGTGCGGCCGGGGACCGGCCCCCAGGGTCGACCCGAGCTCGTCGCGCCCGGGGTGTTGGGCGATGGAGCCTGGCACGATGTCGAGCTGGTACTCGACGACGATGCCACGCTGGCCGTCGACGGTCAGCAGCGAGCACGTGAGACCGGTGTCACCGGCTGGGCCGCGGCCTGGGACCCCGACCACCGGTTGTCGCTGGGCAACACGCTGTCCGGCGAGCGGACGTGGTCGGGCACGATCGCACGTGCCGAGGTGGTGGCGGGGGATGAACGTGTCGATCTCCTCGCCTCGGACGAGCTCGACGTCGCCGGTGTACGGCGACGGCTCCCACCACGGCTCAGCGTGGCGGCGTCCCGGGTCGGGACAGGTCCTCTTCGCATCGGCGTGTTCCACGTCCTGCTGGGCGCCATGATCGGTGGCTCGCTGGTGTTCGCGCGACCAGCCCGCCCCCTGGCACACGGTCTCTGGGTCGTCCTGGGACTGGCCGCCGTTGCCAACCTCGGGAAGATCTTCGTCGTGATGCGCCATCCGAGCGTCGCGACCTTCCTGCTCCAGGTCGGCGGCGGTGGACTGGGCGCGATGGCGGCGTTCGGCTCCCTCCGGCGACGGGCATCGGCGGTGGTGCGGTCACCGTGACGAGGCGGGCTACGGAGTCGTCCCGTCGCCCTGGCGACACCGGGTGCCGTCCATGCCCGTCCGTGCCGGTCCGTGGCGGTCCGTGGGGGTCCGTGGGGGTCCGTGGGGGTCCGTGGCACCTCGATGTGGGGTGCGGCAGCTGCTCGGTCGTGCCCGTCCGTGGCCCCTCGACGTGTGGTGCGAGAGCTGCTCGGTCGGCACGACGCCGCAGTGGCCGAGGTCCTCAGTCGCCGAGCCGCCGTGCGGTGCGATCGCTGAGCTCGGAACCGATCGCCAGCGCCGAGGTCGCTGCGGGTGACGGAGCGTTCAACACGTGCAGCACACGGCTGCCGGGGCTGCCCTCGTCGATCGTGAAGTCCTCGACGAGCGCGCCGTCCTCGCCGACGAGCTGGGCGCGGACCCCCCAGGGCCCCCGTCGGACGTCCTCGCGACGGATCTCCGGCACGTAGCGCTGCACCGCGCGCACCGTCGCCGCGATCACCCGGTCGCGCCACACCTCGCCGATCCCGACGTCGAGGTGGCGGCGTGCCAGCTGCCAGGTGCCGGGGAAGCGCAGCGTGTCGGCGAGGTCCCGCAGGGACGGACTCCAGGGCGATCGGCCTTCGCGCGCCAGGGCGAGCACCGCGTTCGGCCCGATCCACACCTCACCATCGATGCGCCGGGTCAGGTGGACGCCGAGGAACGGCAGGCCTCCTCCGGTCGGCACCGGGTAGATGTTGCCGCGGACCAGGTGGCGGCGGCCAGGGCGCAGGCGCAGCCACGCACCGCGGAAGGGCACGATCCGCTCTGCTGGCCGGTGGCCGGTCATCGCGGCGACGCGGTCGGCGCGCAACCCGGCGCAGGCGATGACGACGCGGGCGGTCAGCTCGCCCGCCGGAGACCCGCCGTCAGACGTCGTGTCCGCGGGACCGGTCGGGGCAGGGGCGGGGATGGCCTCGTGAGCACTCCGGCTGGTCGCGAGGTGGACGACCTCGCCCCGTTGCTCGATGTCGACCACCTCGGTGTCGGTTCGTACCTCGCCGCCGGCGTCGTGGACCGCCGTGGCCAGCGCCCGGCACACCGCGCCGAAGTCGGTCACGGCGGTCTCCGGTGTCCACAGACCGGCGACGCCGCTGACGTGGGGCTCGTGTTCTTGCAGACCCTCGGCGTTGAGATCGTGGATCTCCACGCCGTTGGCGCGAGCGCGCTCCGCCAGGCGCCGCAGGCCCGGGAGCTCGGCGTCATCCACCGCGACGACCACCTTGCCGGTGCGTTCGACCGGGACGCCGTGCTCGGCGCAGAAGCGTTCCATCAGCGGCTTGCCGGCCCGGGACCACCGGGCCTTCGCGGAGCCGGGGGTGTAGTAGAGACCGGCGTGTAGGACCCCTGAG
>CAYXJD010000332.1:0-2550 GCA_964465225.1 uncultured Actinomycetota bacterium | reverse complement strand
ACGGGAGAAGGTCGGCATCATCAAGCCCGGGGCCCACGTGGTCACCGCGGCACAGCACCCCGAGGTCGCCGCCGTGATCGACGCCGCCGTCCGGGAGCAGCACGCCACCTGCTGGCGCGCCGGGGTGGACTTCGCGGTGGAGGCACGGGCCATCGCCGTCGGTGGGCAGTCGGTGACCCTGAGGGTGGGGGAGCGTGAGCTGGAGGAGGTACTGCTGCCGTTGTTCGGCGCACACCAGGCGGACAATGCCGCGCTGGCCCTGGCGGCGTTCGCCGCCTTCACCGGGGAGGCCTTCACGCGCATGGACGACGAGGTCCTGCGCCATGGGCTGGGATCCGTGACCGTCCCGGGACGACTCGAGATCGTGCAGCGCGAGCCCACCGTCGTGCTGGACTCCGCGCACAACCCCCATGGGGCCCTGGCCACCTCCCTGGCGATCGCCGAGGCCTTCGCCTTCGGGGAGGTGGTGCTCGTGGCGGCGTGCATGGCCGACAAGGACATCGAAGGGATCCTCGGCGCCTTCCGCAAGACCGCGTCCCACGTCATCGTCACGCGTGCGCCCAGCCCCCGGGCAGCGAGCCTGGAGCGGATGCGGGTCGCCGCGCTGGAGGTCTGGGGCGACACGGGAGTGGTCGTCGAGGTGGCGACCGATCTCGCCACCGCTCTGCGGCTCGCCACCGAGGTGGCCGGACCCGGGGACGGCGTGCTGGTCACCGGTTCGCTCTACACGGTCGGTGCCGCCCGGGAGCGGTACCTGCCGGGCGCGGAGCACCTCGAGGACGAGATCGTGGTCACTCCCGAAGCCGACGAGGACGATGGCGCGCCGCCGTTGGCCTGGCCCGAGTGAGTGCGACCCATGCCGCCCCGGGCGGCGCGCCGAGGTGGTGCGCGACCTCGGGGTCGCCGACGCTGATGGGACCGCAGGTAGCCGGCTTGGCGTCCTGGCCTCCCGTCGGGCAGGCTCCGCTGCCGCCGGGCACGACCGAGCACGAGCGACGACCGGTACCAGGCACGGCCGTCAGGGTGCCCATCGCCCGGGTCGATGGCCGACCGTCCCGACGACCGACCTTCCGACGACTGACCGCCCCGACGACTGACCGCCCCGACGGCTGACGTTCCCGACGACCAACCTTCCGACGACCGGAGTCCACCATGGCCACCGAACGCACCCTCATCCTCGTCAAGCCAGATGGCGTCGCCCGCGGGCTCGTCGGCGAGGTCATCGCGCGGATCGAGCGCAAGGGGTTCACCCTCGAAGCCCTGGAGCTACGGACCCTCGACCGCGCCACGGCCGAGCAGCACTACGGCGAGCACGTCGACAAGCCGTTCTTCTCCGAACTCGTCGGGTTCATCACCTCCGCGCCCTTGGTCGCGATGTGCGTGTCTGGTCCGGACGCGATCGCCGGGATGCGCAGTCTGATGGGGGCCACGAACCCGATCGATGCCGCCCCCGGCTCGATCCGCGGCGATCTGGCCACGGTGATCGGTGAGAACATCGTGCACGGGTCGGACGGTGCCGACTCCGCCGCCCGTGAGCTGGAGCTGTTCTTCCCGGGACGTTGCTGACCTTCGTCCACAGGCACCCGAGGACGTGTCGCCGACCCCGCCCGATCCTCGGGCAGGGTGTCGCCCACCGAGTCGGGGAGCAGAAGCGTGCAACGTGCCAGCGACCACTTCGCGACCCGCCGCGATCCCCAGCAGGGCCCGGCCACGGGCACGGTGCCGGGCGAGGTGCCGGCGGTGTGCCCGCACCGGGCCTGCCACGACCGCTGGCGTCCGGACCCAGGAGGGGAACGTCCCGCCCTCACCAGCCCGGAGGCCGCCGCAGCGGTGCTGACCACGGAGCTCGCGGGAGCGGACCGCGAGCGTTGCGTGGCCGCTCTTCTGGATACCAAGCACCGGCTGCTGACGGTCGTGACCGTCAGCATCGGGAGCCTGGATCACACGTTCATGGCGCCCCGCGAGGTGTTCCGCGATGCGTTGCTCGCCAACGCGGCAGCCATGGTGCTGGCGCACAACCATCCGTCCGGCGACCCCGAGCCCTCCAGCGATGACGAACTGCTCACCCGCCGCCTGGTCCGGGCAGGGGAGCTGATCGGTGTGGAGGTGCTCGACCACCTCGTCGTGGGAGGTCGGGAGTGGGTCAGCCTGGCACGTCGTGGTGTCGTGTGAGCGGCGCAGGCTGGTTCATAGGCGCCTGGCGCGCGCTCCGGAGGGACCGTGCGGCAGCCGGAGCCCGGGGCAGCCGTGGACGGACCTGGCCGGCGGCTCGCCAGCGCACCAGGAGCCGGGGCGCTCAGGCCAGGGGCCGTCCGCCGGGGGCACGGTGGACGGCGCACCCGGGGTCCGGGTGTTAGCCTCGCAGCTTGCGCGGGTGGGCCGCCTCGCAGCGCACGTGTCCGTGTGCGCCGCCCCAGAACACCCCACCCGGCGATGTCCTGGCGTCGATGACGACGCATCCTCCTGAGCGGCAGGTCCACCGTGGCGGCGAACATCGGCAACTCCCTCCAGTTCCTCGGTCGTGACATGGCCGTGGACCTCGGTACGGCG
>CAYXJD010000331.1:0-2564 GCA_964465225.1 uncultured Actinomycetota bacterium | reverse complement strand
CGGGACGTCCGCATCACCACGATCTACGAGGGCACCTCGGAGATCATGGAGATGACCATCGCCCGCGACCGGTGGCAGGAACACCTGAAGTCCCGGGGCGCCTACTACCACGACCGGGCCGCCGAGCTCGAAGCCACCCACGCCGACCACCCGCGGGTCGGGGCGGACCTGGCGGCGCTGGCACACCACGCGCTGGCCGAGGTGCTCGAGGCCGCGCGCGTGGGGCGGCTCACCCGCAACCAGCACGTGCTGTTCAAGCTGGGCGAGCTCATGGCAGAGACCGAGGCGTCGGCCGCGCTGGTGCGCCGCGCCGCACGGGCCGCCAGTGGTGAGCTGCCGGCCAAGGCCGATCGACGCTTCGACGCCGCTGGCGTCGGCGACGTCAGCCGGACCCACGCGCGCCGGGTGGCCCAGCGGGTCGCGGACGAGGGGATCGCGCTGGTCGTGGCCGCCGATGGCGCGTCGGACGTGACGGCGTTGACCTCCGCCATCGGGACCGACCGGGTGCTGGCAGCACAGGCCGGGGGAGTGACGGACCTGGACCGGGTCGCCGACCTGATCTACGGGCGGGCGTGACCGAGGACGACGGCCGCGGGCCGACAGGGCAGTGGGAGGCGACGACGTGGAGCCAGTAGCGATCATCGCGGTGGGAGCGGTCCTGCCGGACGCCCCGGACGCCGGCACGTTCTGGAACAACGTGACGGGTGGGCGGTACTCCATCAGCGAGGTGGATCCCGAACGGTGGGATCCGGCGCTGTACTACGACCCGGAACCGCAGCCGGACAAGACCTACACCAAGATCGGGGGCTGGGTCCGCGACTTCCCCTGGGACCCGCTGGTCTGGAAGCTGCCGATCCCGCCCAAGGTCTCCGACGCGATGGACGAGGCCCAGAAGTGGGCGATCGCCTGCACCCGGGAGCTGCTCGCCGACCACGGCAGGGAGATCGACCGGGAGCGCACCGCGGTCATCCTCGGCAACGCGATGGGTGGGGAGCGGCACTACGAGACGGCGCTGCGGATCGCCGCGCCGCAGGTGGTGCGCTTCCTGCAGCACACCGAGGCCTTCGGTGCCCTGCCGCCGGACCAGCAGGAGCGCCTCGCGGCGCAGCTGGTCGCCACGATGGGGGACGAGCTCCCGCCGGTCACCGAGGACTCGATGCCGGGTGAGCTGGCCAACGTCGTCGCCGGCCGGCTCGCCAACCTGTTCAACCTCCGCGGTCCCAACTACATCACCGACGCCGCCTGCGCCTCGGCGATGGCGGCCATGAGTGCCGCGGTCGCCGGGCTCAACGACCGCGACTTCGACACCGCGATCACCGGCGGGATCGACCGCAACAACGGCGCCTCGAGCTTCATCAAGTTCTGCGCGATCGGTGCCCTGTCGGCCACCGGCACCCGCCCCTTCGATGCCGGCGCCGACGGCTTCGTGATGGGCGAGGGCGCATCGCTGTTCCTCCTCAAGCGCCTCGCCGACGCCGAGCGTGACGGCGACCGGATCTACGCGGTGATCCGCGGCATCGGTGGCGCCAGCGACGGCAAGGGCAAGGGCATCACCGCACCCAACCCGGTCGGGCAACGCCTGGCCGTGCAACGGGCATGGGCCAACGCCGGGCTGAGCCCCGAGGCCTGCACGCTCGTCGAGGCCCACGGGACCTCCACACGGGTCGGCGACGTCGTCGAGGTGGGCGCGCTCGGTGAGGCTTTCGCCGGCGCCGACCTGCCACCGCACCGCATCGCGCTCGGGTCGGTCAAGTCCAACATCGGCCACCTCAAGGCCGGTGCCGGCTCCGCCGGGGTGCTCAAGACCGCGCTCGCGATCCACCACGGGCAGCTCCCCCCGAGCGTGAACTTCGAGACCCCCAACCCCAACGTCGACTGGTCCGTCTCGCCCTTCGCCGTCAACACCGAACTGCGCGAGTGGACCGTGCCCGCCGGCCAGGTCCGCACCGCCGGGGTGAGCGCGTTCGGGTTCGGTGGCACCAACTTCCACATGGTCCTCGAGGAGTACCAGCCGGGACGTATCGCGGCACCGGACGCGGCGCGCAGCCACGCCGCCAGCGTGGCGCCGGCCACCGGGACGGCGCCGGCGAGCGCTGCGGCGCCCGAACCGAAGGCACCGCTGCGGGGTGCCGCCGTGCTCGGCGCCGCTGACGAGGCCGGCCTTGTGACCAAGCTCCGTGCGCTGGCCGACGCCGCGACGCGCGGGGAGGCACCGCCGGTGCAGGCACCGCTGGCCGACGACCTCGCCGCGCCGGAACGCGTCGCCATCGATTTCGCCGATGCGCAGGACCTGGCCGACAAGGCCGCGGCCGCGCTGAAGGCGGTCGACGCCCCGGCACTGTGGAAGCCACTGCGCTCGCGTGGGGTCTTCCGGGGGCGGGGACCGGCTGCCAAGGTCGCGTTCCTCTACCCCGGCCAGGGGTCGCAGTACGTCGACATGCTCAAGGGCCTGGCCGCGCTCGAGCCGATCGTGGCAGCGACCTACGACGAGGCCGATGCCGCCATGGCCGCCTTCCTCGACCGCCCGCTGTCCAGCTACATCCTGCTCGACAGTGACGACCCGG
>CAYXJD010000330.1:0-2642 GCA_964465225.1 uncultured Actinomycetota bacterium | reverse complement strand
CTCCTCGACTGGGGGGTCCGCAAGGTCCGCCGCCGGGTGCGCTTCCTGGCGCCGCCTCCGGAACCCCACCGGCTGCGGGTGCCGGCGGTCGTGGTCTGGGGTGAGGAGGACCGGGTCACCCCCTTCCACCTCGCCGGCCGGGTCGCCCACGACCTCGATGCCGGCCTCGTCGCCGTGCCCGGCGTCGGGCACCTCGTGCACGAGGAGGCACCGTCGGTCTTCAGCGATGCGGTGCTCGACCTCGCGGGTCCCGGGCCGCTCTCTCCCGGCGCCGACCGGGCCGACGTGACGGATCGTGAGTGATGCCCGGGTCCACGGCACGTGCGGTCGTGTTCGACTGCGATGGCACGCTGGCCGACACCGAGCCGATCTCCGATCGCGCCTGGGCTGACGTCCTCGGGGAGCTCGGCTACCTGCCGACCGTCGAGGATCGCCGCACGACGGTCGGTCGCACCTACGCCGCGACCTTCGCCCACTACGCGCAACGGGTGCCGCTCGGTGATCCCGCGGAGTTCAGGGACCGGATCCGTGCCCGCTTCCTGGCGCGCTTCGAGACCGAGCTCGAACTGTTCGAGGACGCGGTGGGCACCCTGAGGTCGGTGACCGCTGCGGGGCTCGAGGTCGCCGTCGCGTCGTCGTCGACCCGCGACCACGTCGTGCGGGTCCTGGAGCGGGCCGAGCTCAGCGCCGAGGTCAGTGCGATCATCGCGGCTGAGGACGTGGCCCGGCACAAGCCCCATCCCGAGCCCTACCTGCGTGCCGCGGCCGAACTCGGGACACCTCCGGCCCGCTGTCGGGCGGTGGAGGACACCGCCGTTGGCGTGACCAGTGCCCGAGCTGCCGGTCTGTACACGATCGCCGTGGTGCGCGGCTACGTGCCGGGCGACGAGCTGACCCACGCCGACCGCGTGGTGTCGTCGCTCAGCCTGAGCGATCTGGCCCTCGGGCTGGAGATGAACTGAGCCGGTGACCGCGTGCCCGCTGCGCGTGCGTGCCCTGCGCCCGTCACCGCAGGTGGGCGGCCGCGAAGGCCAGCTCCTCACGAACCCGGTGGGAGCCGCCACCGTCGTGGCCATCGAAGGGGTAGGCCAGCACGGTCACCTCACCTCCGTGGTGGTTGGCAGCCGCGTACACCGTCGACGGCGGACAGATCACGTCGCCCAACCCCGTGGCGAGCAGCGTCGGCGCCGTGAGGCGGCGCGCGTGGTGGACGACGTCGTGGTAGGCCAACGTGGCGAACACCTGCGGGAGGTGGTCCGGGTGTGCGGTGCAGTAACTGGCGATCTCCGCGTAGGGGTCCTCGTCGGTCAGGTCGAGGGCGCGGCGGATGTGCGCGAGGAAGGGCACGGCGGCCATGACCGCGCGCACGGGCCCGCCGAGGTGCGCGGCGGCGAGCGCGAGACCGCCCCCCTGGCTGACCCCTGCCACCGCCACACGCCCGGGGTCCACGGCATCGTGCCCGCGGGCCACCTCGACCGCTCGGGCGGCATCGACGTACAGCCGGGTGAGGTAGGCGCTCCGGGGATCGAGGATGCCGCGGGTCAGGTAGCCCGGCGCCGCCGGAGCGCCGAGCTCCTGCGGGTCGACGGTCACGCCCGCGTTGGAGCTGGAACCCTGGGCGCGGGAGTCCATGATCAGGTGGGCGTAGCCGGCAGCCGACCACACGAGCCGATCGTGGGGGAGCCCGCGGCCACCGCCGTAGCTCGCGAACTCCACGATGGCGGGCAGGGGCCCCTCCCGGTGGGCGGGGAGCAGGAGCCACGCGGCGATGGGCGCGCCGGCGTACCCGCGGAAGCGCAGGTCGATGACCTCGACGGTGCGCAGGTGGGTCACCACCGGGGTGCTCACCACGTCCAGCGGGTAGGTGCGGGCGGTGTCGAGCTGTTGGGCCCAGAACCGATCGAAGTCGGCGGGCTCGGGGAGGTCGGGCCGGTAGGTCTCGAGCTGCTCGAGGGGCAGGTCGCTGAGCACGCGGTCGCTCCTTGCGTCGGGCCAGGGTTCTACCACGCAGCGCCGGCAAGGCCGAGGGGCCGGCGCCGCCGTCATGGCGGAGCGCCGGCCCCTCGGTTGGTGCGGGTGCGGATCAGATGTCGTAGTACATCTCGAACTCGTGCGGGTGGGGCCGCAGGGCGACCTGGGAGACCTCGTTCTCCATCTTGTACTCGATCCAGGTCTCGATGAGGTCCTCGGTGAAGACGTCCCCCTCGAGCAGGAACTCGTGGTCCTCGGCGAGCCCGTCGAGCGCTTCCTCGAGCGACCGGGGCACGGCCGGGAGGTTCAGCAGCTCCTCCGGCGGCAGATCGTAGATGTCCTTGTCGACCGGGTCCGGCGGCTCGATGCGGTTCTTCACCCCGTCGACCCCCGCCATCATCATCGCCGCGAAGGCGAGGTAGGGGTTGGAGGACGGGTCGGGGACCCGGAACTCGATGCGCTTGGCCTTGGGGGACTCCCCGGAGATCGGGATACGCACCGCGGCTGACCGGTTGCGGGCCGAGTACACCAGGTTGACCGGTGCCTCGAAGCCCGGCACCAGCCGGCGGTAGGAGTTGGTGGTCGGGTTGGTGAAGGCGAGGATCGACTTCGCGTGGGCCAGCAGGCCGCCGATGTACCAGCGCGCGGTGTCCGAGAGCTGGCCGTAGCCC
>CAYXJD010000329.1:0-2649 GCA_964465225.1 uncultured Actinomycetota bacterium | reverse complement strand
ACGACGCACCCCAACCGTCTGCTCCCCTGAACCGTTCCAGTCACCAACCACCGGCGTATCGGTCGCACGCCCGTAGCTGAAGCTCACGATCGGCCCGCCAGGCTGCTCCAGGATGGTCCACTGCGAGCGGTAGAACCAGCCCGGCGTCGCCACCCCATCACCGTTCCAATCGGCCACCAACCTGACCGCACCACCCGGCACCTGCGCATCCGGCGTCGGCCCCACCGGCGGCACCGGCAGCTCCACCGTCCAGGTCTGCGACGCCGGATCGCCCGTCAGCCCATCAGCGGTGGCACGCACCTCGAAGGTGTAGGACCCGTCACCAAGACCCGTGTACTCCTGCGGCGACACACACGACTCGTAACCAGCCCCATCCAACTGACACTCGAAGCTCGCCCCCGCCACATCCGCCTCGAACGCGAACGTCGCCTCACCGGTCTCCACCGTGCCCGACGGCCCATCCGTGATCGTCGCCGTCGGCGCGACCGGCACCGGCAGCTCCACCGTCCAGGACTGCGACGCCGGATCGCCCGTCAACCCATCAGCGGTGGCACGCACCTCGAAGGTGTAGGACCCGTCACCAAGACCCGTGTACTCCTGCGGCGACACACACGACTCGTAACCAGCCCCATCCAACTGACACTCGAAGCTCGCCCCCGCAACATCCGCCTCGAAGGTGAACGTCGCATCACCGGTCTCCACCGTGCCCGACGGCCCATCCGTGATCGTGGCCACCGGCGGCACGATCGGGGCCGGATGATCAGCACCGAAGGGCACGACCGAGAACTCGGCGATGTCGGCATCGACGAACTGGTCGCCATTGGCGTAGAACCACAAACCCACTCGATCGTTGATCGGCGCATCCATGTCCGTGGCCGTTGACCAGGTAGAGGGCTCCTGCTCATCCGCGAACCAGACCTTGTACTCCACCGTGTCGGATGCCGGCTCCTGGCGCATGCGGGCCCAGATCCACTCACCTGCCGCACTCCGGGAGAAGTCCTCCCCCGTCCCCAGGAACGTGCCCTCGTCGGCCAGGTGCTTGAACGCCCGGTAGTCGGCATCCACCGCGTTCGTGTTCAACCCCAACGCCCGGGTCTCCCTCGGGTCCTCATCCCATCCCCACCCGATGCTCACCGCGTGGGGATGGCCAGCCGCCGTCATCCGAACCGCTGCGCGCACATCCAGACCCGAGGCGTCAGCTGTCAACGCCCCATCCGCCAGTACCTCGTCGAACGAGAGCATCGCCCGTTCGCCAGGCGTGAGGACCGCATGCAACGCCTTGCGGCCATCCTCCACCGTCCGAACCGACACCTCTCCGACACCGCTGACCACCGACCATCGGCCCGGGAAGTCCCCGTCAGCATCCCCCTCGAACGTATCCCGATAGCTCCCTGGCTCGACGGACACCGCTGCGACGGGAGTCGCCGGCACGAGGGCGGCGGCCAACGCTGTGACGAGCGCTATGGCTAGCCACTGACGATGCTGCCACCAGGTACTGACTCGGGTGCTCATGTGCTTCTCCCCGTTGGAGGATCTCGTTGCGGAGGTCAGACCCTATCGATGCTTCGCCCCGCCTGGAACGTCGTCCAGGACTGTAGCTGCCAGCGTTCGTTCGGTCACTATCAGATAGCCCATCCGCGACCCCGGATCGCGCCGGGCCGAGCAGTTCTGTACGCCTGCGCCTGCATTACGCTACGGGCTCGCTATCCGTCGGCCACTTTCGCTCGCTGACCCGTACCTCGTCATGGCACATGGCCTCGCATGGTCCGTGGGCCGCGCAGGATCCGCGGGAGTGCTGGGAGAGGGGAGGATCGATGAGTGAGGAACCCGTGAGAACTCCTGCAGTCCGTCTCTTCGCGTCGATCGGCGAGGACTATCGCGCCAGAGGTGGCGGTGCGCTCAGCCCCGGTTTCCACGCGGTCGCCGTCTACCGTTTCGGACGCTGGGCCAGGACACGGCCGCAGCCGGTCCGCGTCCTGTGGTCCGTGCTCCACAAGCTGCTCTACGTCCTGGTCCGCAACCTCTACGGGATCGAGCTACCAGCTGATGCCGACATCGGGCGTCGATGCACTATCGCGCACCCGGGTGGCATCGTGCTCAACCCGCGCACCGTCGTCGGGGACGACTGCCTACTACGCCACAACATCACGATCGGCGTCGGCGGGATCGGCGGCAAGGCGCCGACTATCGGCAACCGGGTCCAGATCGGCGCCGGAGCCGTGCTGGTCGGGGAGATCGCCGTGGGCGATGATGCCCATATCGGGCCCAACGCTGTGGTCATGAGCGATGTTCCGAACGGAGGCTCGGCGTTCGCCGCACCGGCGCGGATCATGAAGCAGATGTCAACGCCTCCGGTCACCGGAAACGGCGGTTCGGCGCAAGCACCGCAACGCGCCCCAGGAGACGGCTGATACGGGCGCGGCCAAGCGGGTGGAGCCGGAGCGGCCTCCCGGGCAGGTCCGAACTGGCAGGTCGGTTGCGTTGCGCTGTTGAGTTCAGGTGGTCCCGGGCGGTCGCTGACCGCCCGGGAGCCTGGACCTGGTCGATCTGACCGGCTGGATCAGACCTCACCATCGTGTTCGAACATCGACCTACCAGCGGTCGGAGCTGCCTTCATCGGAAGGTGTAGTCGAGGTTGGCGATCCCGGT
>CAYXJD010000328.1:0-2669 GCA_964465225.1 uncultured Actinomycetota bacterium | reverse complement strand
CGGGTCGTTTCTCGATGGCGGCGGTGGCCAGGATGCCGACCTCCGGCGGGTTCAGGATCGGGGTGTCGAACAGCGTGCCGACCGAGCCCGTGTTGGTGATGGTGAAGGTGCCGCCGCTGATCTCATCGGGCTGGAGCTTCTTGCTGCGCGTGCGGCCGGCGAGGTCGCCGATCTTGCGGGCGAGCGCGGCGGCGGTGAGATCCTGCGCATCCTTGATGTTGGGCACGAGCAGGCCACGGTCGGTGTCGACCGCCATCCCGAGGTTGATGTTGCGGTGGAAGGTCACGGTGCCGCTGTCGGTGTCGATCGAGGAGTTCATCACCGGGTGCCGTGGCATGACCATGCACACCGCGCGCGCGATCAGGGGTAGTGGGGAGAGGCTGGCGCCCTCCTGTGCCTTGAACGCCTCCTTCTTCGCGGCTCGTAGGTGCATGATGCCCGTGAGATCGACCTCCACCGCGGCGGTCAGCTGGGCCGTGGTCTGCAACGAGGCCATCATCGAGCGGGCGATGGCCTTGCGGACCCGGCTGAGTTCCTGGGTGACCGAGCGCTCGCCGCCGAAGTCGACCTGGGTCGGCGAAGCCGGTGGACGTGCGCGGTCGGCCGGTGCCTGGACCACCGGCGCGGGCACGACCCCGCCGGGCTGTGGTGCTGCGACGGGCGCAGGGGCCGCCTGTTCGCCGGCGGGCGCCGGCGTCGGTGCTTCCGCGGCGGCCGCGCCCTCGCCGCCACGCTCGATCGCTCGCTCGGCGTCCTGCCGGGTGATCCGTCCGCCCGGACCGGAGCCCTCGACCTGTTCCGGGGTGAGGCCTGCTTCGCGCAGGAGTCGACGGACCAGCGGTGAGGTCAGCGCCTTGCTCCCGACCACCTGGCCGCTGTCGTCGGATGCTCTCACGCGTTCCTCGCCGGGCGCTGGTGCCGGTCGGGCGGTGGCACCACCGGCTGCCGCATCCGGCGCTTCCCCACCGGTGACGTCCTCCTCGGTGACGTCCTCCTCGGTGGTGGCCTCCGGCTCGGTGGTGGCCTGCTGGTCGTCGCCGGTGTCGTCGCCGCCCTCGTCGGGACCGGTGTCGGCGGTGTCGCCCTCGCCGATCACGGCGATGACCGAGCCGACCGCGATGGTGTCGTCGACGCCGGCTTTGAGTTCCTGGACGGTGCCGGCCACGGGGGAGGGGATCTCCGTGTCGACCTTGTCGGTGGAGATCTCGACGATGGGCTGGTCGACCTCGACGGTGTCGCCGACGTCGACGAGCCAGGCGGTGATGATGCCTTCCTCGACGGACTCGCCCAGCTGGGGCAGCTCGACCTCGGCCACGTTGCTCTCCTCACTCAGGTGCGGGCCGCAGCGGCCCGGTCAGTTGTCGTACCACGTCGCGTCAAGTGTCGTCGCCATCGAGGCTGGATGCAATCGGTTGCGGATCCATCGGTCGCGGATCGATCGGTCGCGGATAGATCGGTTGCGTATCGACCGGTCGGGGTCGGCCACTGCGGGTCGACAGCTGGGGATCGGTCGACGTCACGGGCTCGCGACGTGAGGACCGCACCGCCGCGCACCGCCGCTCAGCCGTGCAGGGCACGGCCGGCCAGCGCGAGGTGGGCCTCGCCGATCGCCTCGCTGAGCGAGGGATGTGCGTGGATGAAGTTGGCGACGTCGGTGGGCAACGCCTCCCAGTTGTAGATCAGCTGCCCCTCGGCGATCAGGTCGGTCGCGTTCGGGCCGACGATGTGGATCCCGAGGATCCGACCGGCGCCGCCCTCGGCATCATCGTCCTTCTCCGCGATCAGTTTGACGATCCCGGTGGCCTTCATCATGGCGGCCCGACCCAGCGACTGGAAGGGGTACTTCTCGATGACCACCTCGAAGCCGGCATCCCTGGCCTGGGCCTCGGTGTAGCCGACCGAGGCGACCTCCGGATGGCTCCAGGTCACCCGCGGCACGCCCCGGTAGTCGATCGGGAGGACCTCGCGTCCACCGAGCTGCTCGGCGACGAGGAACCCCTCCTGGAAGGAGGCGTGGGCCAGCCCGAGCGTCTCGATCACGTCGCCCAGCGCCCAGACGCCCTCCACGCCGGTGCGGCAGTACTCGTCGACGACCACGAAGCCGCGCTCGTTGACCTCGATCCCGGCCGCATCGAGCCCGGCACCCTCGGTCACCGGCGCCCGGCCGACGGCGACCAGCAGCAGCTCGGCCTCGACCTGCTCCTGGCCCTTGTCGGTGTCGATCGTGCAGACGACACCGTCCTCACCCACCTCGACGCCGGACATCGTCACGCCGGTCATGGCCGTGAGGTCGCGTTTGCGGTAGCTGCGACCGACCTCCTTCGAGGAGTCCGCGTCCTCCAGCGGGAGCAGCCGGTCCTCGAGCTCGACGATCGTCACGTCGACCCCGAACGCGTCCCACGCGGTGGCGAACTCCATCCCGACGGCCCCGGATCCCAGGATCACCGCCGAGCTCGGGAGCTCGTCGAGGTGCAGGGCGTGGTCGGAGGAGATGATGCGCTCGCCGTCGAAGGGCGCGAAGGGCAGTTCGCGGGGCTTGGAGCCGGTCGCCACCACGACCGCTGGAGCGGAGACGGTGCGGCTGCCCTCCTCGCTCCTGACCTCGAGGGTGTGGGTGTCGATCAGGTGGCCGTCGCCGATGATGGTCTCGACACCTCGGCCCTTCAGTG
>CAYXJD010000327.1:0-2678 GCA_964465225.1 uncultured Actinomycetota bacterium | reverse complement strand
CTCACCGCAGCCGCTCGACCCGACCGCGGCGTCTGCTCACCGCAGCCGCTCGACCACCATCGCCATGCCCTGGCCGCCTCCGACGCACATCGTCTCGAGCCCGATCGTCTGGTCACGTTCGGCGAGACCGTTGAGGAGCGTGCCGGTGATCCTGGCACCGGTCATCCCGAACGGGTGACCGACCGCGATCGCCCCGCCGAACGGGTTGAGGTCGGCATGGTCGATGCCGAGTTCCTCTGCTGAGGGAAGTACCTGCGCCGCGAAGGCCTCGTTGATCTCGACGAGGTCCACGTCATCGATCGTCATGCCGGCACGCTCCAGCGCCTGCTTCGAGGCGTCGATGGGTCCGAGCCCCATGATCTCCGGATCGAGGGCGGACACCCCGGTGGCGACGATCCGGGCCAGCGGCTCGATCCCGAGCTCGGCTGCCTTGGTATCGCTCATGACCACCAATGCCGCTGCTCCGTCGTTCAGTGGGCAGGCGTTGCCCGCGGTGACGCGTCCGCCGGGACGGAAGACCGGCTGGAGTTCACCCATCTTCGACCGGTCGGCCGGCCGCGGCGACTCATCCGCTGCCATGACCGACCCATCGGGCAGGGTGATGGGCGTGATCTCCCGAGCCCAGAACCCGGCGGCGGCCGCCTCGGCGTAGCGGGTCTGAGAGGCGTAGGCGTAGTCGTCCATCGCCTCCCGACTCACGTCGCGCAGGAGCGCGACGTTCTCAGCCGTCTGCCCCATGGAGACGTAGATGTCGGGCAGGTCGCTCGGCTCCCAGCGGTCAGCACCCTCCTGCGCCCGTGCCTCCGTCCGCGCGATCGCCGCGTCGAAGCGTGGGTTGCGCGTCTCCGGCAGGCTGTCGGAGTTGCCCTTCACGAACCGTGACACCATCTCCACCCCGGCCGAGACGAACACGTCCCCCTCGCCGGCCTTGATGGCGTGCATGGCCATCCGGGTCGTCTGCAGGCTGGACGAGCAGTACCGGGTGATCGTCGCGCCGGGCACCTTCCAGCCGAGCAACGTCGTCACGACCCGAGCCATGTTGAAGCCCTGCTCGCCGCCCGGCAGACCGCAGCCGAGCAGCAGGTCATCGACGTCGCCGGGATCGAGCTCGGGGACCTGCGCCATCGCGGTCGCCACGATCGTGGCGGTCAGGTCGTCGGGACGCACCTCGGCCATGCTGCCCTTGAACGCCCGCCCGATCGGGCTACGGGCGGCGGCGACGATCACGGCTTCCGGCATGACGACTCTCCCATGGACGACATCGAGGTGGTGTCCGCGCTCCCGGTGCGCAGGCTACCGCCGGCTCCCATGCCGGCCCCACTGCTCACCGCACCAGGGCCAGCACCTCGGTCAGCGCCTGCTCGACCAGCGCCGATCCCTGCCGGGACAGCTCCGTGCCCACCTGTAGATCCCGCACCGGGATCCGCACGGCCACCGCCCGCTCGGGCCGCCACCCCAGCTTGGCCGCGAAGGACAGCAGCCCCGCCGGACCCAGGTGGTGGGTCATGAGCTCGCCCGAAGCGTCGATCTCGATCGGGGTGACGCTGACGCCGTCCACGTCCACGGCCGCGTCAACGACCACCACCAGTCGACGCCCCACGAAACCGGGTGCCAACTCCGGTGTCAGCTGGTGGACCGAGGCCACCTCGACACCGTCGAGGTGGAGGGCCTCCACGCGCTCGACCACGACCCGTCCCACGGCGTCATCGGTGCGCAGCAGGGAACCGACCCCGACGACGAGCACCGGGGCCGGTCCCGCACCGCGGGGATCAGTCGCGACGCACCTCCTGCACCACCTCGCCGTCGGGCGCGATCAGCTGGACCTTCATCGGCATCTGCCCGATCGCGTGCGTCGAGCAGGACAGGCAGGGGTCGTAAGCCCGGACCCCCGCCTCGATGCGGTTCAGCATCCCGTCGGTGAGCTCGGGCCCGTCGACGAACTCCTTGGCGATCGACAGGATCGTCGCGTTCATCGCCAGGTCGTTCTGCCCGGTGGCGATGATCAGGTTCATCGCCGTGATCAGCCCATCGTCGTCGACCTCGTAGTCGTGGATCAGCGTGCCGCGCGGCGCCTCGGAGGCCCCAACACCCCGGTTGGCGTTGATACCCGCCTGGGCGCGGACCCGGGTGTCGAGCAGCACCGGATCGTCCATCAGGTCGGCGATGCGCTCGGCACAGGCGATCACCTCCAGCACCCGCGCGTGGTGGTACAGGAACGCCGAGGAGGCGATCCGCCCGTAGCGTTCCCGGAAGTCGGCCAATCCCTGGTCGGCGATCGGGGTGCCGAACCGTTCGGCGATGTTGATGCGTGCCAGCGGCCCGACGCGGTACATCCCCGGTCGGGGGTCCTCACCGGTCACCCGCGGGCGGTAGTACGGGGACTTCAGGTAGGAGTCGGACTTGCCGGCCTCGCCGAGGTGCTCGCGGTAGTCGGCCGGATCGAACTGGTCGAGAACGACGCTGCCGTCGTGGTCGATCATGGTGAGCCGGCCGTCGATGTGCTCCCAGGTGCCGTCGGGTTGGACGTGGGAGAGGTACAGCGAGGGGAAGTCGCCGAAGGAAGCCAGCTCGCGGTAGAAGCGGTCGGACACGGAGGTGAGCAGCTCCAGTGTCGCCTCGGCGGCGCTCAGGATCTCGTCCACATCGCCCTTGATGACGTCGCGCTGCTCGGCGGTGAA
>CAYXJD010000326.1:0-2712 GCA_964465225.1 uncultured Actinomycetota bacterium | reverse complement strand
GGTGGTCGCGTCGTCCCGCTCCGTCCGGCTCCCCGCCGCCGGGCGAGCGGCCCGAGCCGGCCCCGGCTCCCGAGGGCCTGGAGGAGGGCTACGAGCCGGCCGGCTGAGTGGTGCCGGGTACCCGGCCAGGTCGCAGCACGTCCAGTCCGGCGTCCCGAAGCAGCCTGACGGTGGTGCCGAGCGGGAGGCCGATCACGTTGGTATCGCTGCCCTCGACACGCTCGACGAGGGCGGCGCCGGCCCCCTGGAGGCCGTACGCGCCCGCCTTGTCGCGCGGTTCGCCCGTGCCGAGGTACCAGCGCACCTCGGAGGCGGTCAGGTGACGGAAGCGAACCCGCGTCGTCTCGGTGGCGCGGTGACGGGCCGCGTCGGTGTGGACCACCACCGCGGTGCACACCTCGTGCGTCCGTCCGGAGAGGCGCTGGAGCATCTCGGCGGCCTCACCGTCGTCACCCGGCTTGCCGAGTGGTTGCCCGTCGAGGACCACGACGGTGTCAGCGGCCAGCACCAGCTCGCGCTCGCCGGCGCGGTGCACCGCCCGGGCCTTGGTCCCGGCCAGGCGTGCGACGAGGGTGGTCGGGTCCTCGCCCTCGTGCGGCTGTTCGTCGACCTCCGGGGGACGGATCTGCGGGCGTAGCCCCAGGCGCGCCAGCAACGCCGCCCGACGTGGGCTCCCCGAGGCCAGCACCAACGTCGGCTCAGCCACCGGAGACCATGTGCGCCTCGGGGGAGTGCCGACCGCCGTGGGAACGCGTCGCCAACCATCCCTCGGGTAGGAGCACACGCTTGGGACGGGTGGTGTGTCCGCGGGGTTGCCGTCGGAGCGACTCGTCGAAGGGCAGGTCCCGCTCCAGACCGCCGAGCAGATCGTCGAGCTGGTCGAAGGTGCTGACCTGGTTGAGGGCGCGACGTACCGCGCGACCGACCGGGAACCCCTGCAGGTACCAGCCGGTGTGCTTGCGCAGTTCCCGCAGTCCCGTGTCGGCGCCGAGGTGGTCGGCCAGCAGCCGGGCGTGCTCGCCGAGCAGGTCGGCGACCTCCCCGAGGCTCGGGGCCGGGGGGATGTCCTGCCCGTCGAAGGCGGCGGCCAGGTCCCGGAACAACCAGGGGCGGCCCAGGCAGCCACGGCCGACCACCACGCCGGCACAGCCGGTCTCGGCCCGCATGCGCAGGGCATCCTCGGCTTCCCAGATGTCACCGTTGCCGAGCACGGGGACCGTGAGCGCGTCGGCCAGACGGGCGATGTGTTCCCAGTCGGCCGGTGGCCCGTAGCGGTCCTCGGCGGTCCGGGCGTGGAGTGCGACCGCAGCCACGCCGAGCTCCTCGGCGATGCGACCGGCCTCCAGGTAGGTCAGGTGGGCAGCGTCGATGCCGAGCCGCAGCTTCACGGTGACGGGTACGTCACCGGCGGCAGCCACCGCCATCGCGACGATGTCGGCGTAGAGATCGGTGTGCCAGGGCAGGGCCGCGCCGCCACCGTGGCGGGTCACCTTGGGCGCCGGGCAGCCGAAGTTCAGATCGATGTGATCGACCGGAGCGCGGGCGCTCCCGGGTTCCGGCGCCACCAGCCGCCGGACGGCCGCGGCGGTGTCGGCGGGATCGGTCCCGTACAGCTGGATCGAGCGTGGCGTCTCGTCGGGGCTGAAGGCCGCCTTGAGCTGCGAGCGGGCATCTCCCTCGAGCAGGCCTCGTGCGCCCACCATCTCCGAGACGTAGAGGCCGCCACCGTGCCGCCGGCACAGCGTGCGGAAAGCCACGTTGGTCACGCCGGCCATGGGAGCCAGCACCACCGGCGGCCACACCTCGAGGGGGCCCAGCCGCAGCAGCGGGTCTCGGATCGGAGCGGGGGCAGCGGACATCGGTCGGGACGCTATCGCGTGGTAGCTGTCCGGTCTCACTCGCCCGGCCGACCCGACCAACCTCACCTAGGCTGCGCAGGGGTGCTCGAGCGCGCCCGAGGCCGAGGAGCCAACGTGGAGGCGGCACCCGAGGCTGCCGGATGGGCCCGGTTGACGGCCGCGGTCGCCGACGAGGTGATCGTGTCCGCCGTCCGGGATCTGCACCGGGCCGCCAGCGACGGGACCTACCGATGGCTCGGTCCGCCGGCGCGACCCGTGCAGCGTTGCACCGACGCCGCCAGCGACGCGGTGTTCGCGCGGGTGCGGCTCGGGCTGCGTCGCGCCGGCGACCTCGGCGCCGCCCTCGCGGGCGCGCGTGCGGCGGGCAGCTCCGGTGCCACGACCGGGGCCACTCCACCCTCCCGGGCAGCCACCAAGGCGCGGGCCATCGCCCACGGGGTCGTGGCCGAGCAGTTGCTCGATGTCGCGCCCGAGCTGGACCAGGAGGTGACCTTCCGCCTGGCCGAGCGGGTGGGACCGGTCGAGCCGGCGCGGTTGCCGGGGCTGCTGCCGGCGACGACCTCACGTGTGGTCGTCTTCGTGCACGGGCTGGTCGACACCGAGCAGGTCTGGCTCCCGACGGATGGGAGCGGTGTCTCCCTGCCCGGTGGCGTCGCGGGTGACGGGGCGAGCCCGGTGCTGGTGCGCTACGGCACGGGTCGAACCGTCCTGCGCAACGGTCGCGATCTCGACCATCGGCTCGGCGAGCTGCTGGCGTCCTGGCCGGTGCCGGTGACCTCGCTCACCCTGGTCGGTCACTCGATGGGCGGGCTGGTGCTCCGGGCCGCCTGCGCCGCCGCCGCCGACCGCGGTG
>CAYXJD010000325.1:0-2720 GCA_964465225.1 uncultured Actinomycetota bacterium | reverse complement strand
GCGGCGGTGGTGCGCCTGCTCACCGATCCCGCGTACGCCGCTGCGGCACGGCGTGACGGACTGGCGGCGGCCCGGGCGGCGTCCTGGGACCGCACCGTCGAGCGGTTGCTGGCGGTGTACGCGGACGTGGTCGCCGAGCATCCGGACACGCGGGGCGATCACGGCCGCCTGTCCGCCTCGCCGTCGGCGCCGGCCGTACCGCAGCGTCGTTCGGCCTGAGCGTCCGGATCCGCCGGAGGCGTGCCGCGGCGCGGGCCGGGGCGCTCACCCCTGGTGGGGATAGCGCCAGTCGCTCGGTGCGTCCCAGGTCTCCTTGATGGCACGTGGCGAGACCCACCGCAACAGGTTGAAGACCGACCCCGCCTTGTCGTTGGTCCCCGAGCGACGGGCTCCGCCGAAGGGTTGGCGCCCGACGACCGAGCCCGTCGGCTTGTCGTTCAGGTAGAGGTTGCCGGCGGTGTGGCGCAACGCTTCGCTGGCCCCGCTCAGCACGGCACGGTCCTCGGCGAAGACCGCCCCGGTCAGGGCGTACCGCGTCGCCTGGTCCACCTCGGGCAGCATGGCCTCCCACTCGTCGTCCTCGTACACGAACACGGTCAGGATCGGCCCGAACAGTTCGGTGGTCATGCTGTGGGACCGAGGATCGTCGGTCACCAGGACCGTCGGTGGCACGAACCAGCCTTCGGACGCGTCCGGGTCGCCGCCGACCAGCACCTCGGCGCCTCCGCTCCGCGCGCGTTCGATGGCCTCGGCATGGGTGCGGAAGGCGCTCTCGCTGATCACGGCCCCCATGAAGGTCGACAGGTCGGCGCCGACGTCGCCCATGGACATCGTGGTGGCCAGGTCGGCCAACGGGTCTCGGAGCCGCGACCACAGACTGCGAGGCAGGTACGCGCGTGAGGCTGCGGAGCACTTCTGTCCCTGGTACTCGAAGGCGCCACGACCCAGCGCGACGACCAGCGGATCGAGCTGCGCGCTCGGGTGGGCGAGCACGAAGTCCTTGCCGCCGGACTCTCCGACGATCCGCGGGAAGCTGCGGTAGTGCGAGATGTTGCCGCCGACGCGCTGCCAGAGTGAGCTGAGCACGGCCTCCGAGCCGGTGAAGTGCAGCGCTGCGAACCGCGGGTCGGCCATCGCCGTCTCGGCCGCCTTCGCGCCGTCCCCGTGGACCAGGTTGATGACCCCCTCCGGCAGCCCGGCGGCCTGCAGCAGGCGCATGGTGTGATGGGCAGCCAACGCCTGCTTCTCCGACGGCTTCCAGACCACGGTGTTGCCGACGATGGCCGGCGCGGTCGGCAGGTTGCCCGCGATCGCGGTGAAGTTGAAGGGCGTGATCGCCAGGACGAACCCCTCGAGCGGGCGCAGATCCAACCGGTTCCACTCGCCGTCCACCGAGTTCGGCTGCTCGCTGAGCAGCTGCTCCGCGTAGCTCACGTTGAAGCGGAGGAAGTCGATCAACTCGCACGCGGCGTCGATCTCCGCCTGCTGGACCGATTTCGACTGACCGAGGATCGTCGCCGCGTTGATCGTGTCGCGCCAGGATCCAGCCAACAGGTCGGCAGCGCGCAGGAAGACCGCTGCGCGGTCGGCGAAGGGCATCGCTGCCCAGTCGTGCTGGGCGGCGACGGCGGCATCGATCGCCCGTTGCAGCTCACCCGTACCGGCCGCGTGGACCTCGGCGAGTTCCAGGTCGTGATCGTGCGGGGCACGCTGGACGAAGGTGTCGCCGGTGAGCACGTCCACACCGTCGATCACGTTCGGCGCCTCGAGGCGTGTGCCCCGCTGCTCGTCGACCGCCGCCTGTAGCTGCTGCCGTTCCGCGCTCCCCGGCGCGTAGGCACGGACGGGTTCGTTCACCGGTGTGGGGACCCGGAAGGTGCCTTCGCTCATCGTGTCGCTCCGTCGTCGCTGGTCGTCCGGTCGCGGCGGTCGACGCCCCGGTGCCCGTTAGTCTCGCAGCGTCGTTGGCCGCTCGCCAGGCCACCTCGGTCGAGACGGTCGACCCGAAGGGACCGGCTGACATCCGGAGGCGTCATGGTGGAGCAAGACCGCAACCGGGCCCGCCGGGTGCTGCTGGACGGCCTGGCCGCAGCCGGGCTGGAGACCACGGTGGTCGGCGACGACCGCTGGATGACCATGCTCGAGGGGGAGTGGAAGCGCACGATCCCGGTGCTGCTTGACCTGGGCGACCGTCGGCTCACGATCACCTCGCTGTTCTCGGCCGCGCCCGATGAAGGGCACGTGGAGGTCTACCGGATCCTGTTGCAGCGCAACCAGCGCCCCGGGCCGATCCACTTCGCGCTCGACGACGAGGGGGATCTGATCCTGACCGGCGGGCTCCCCCTGGTCGCCCTCGACGGGCCGGCCCTCGATGAGTTGCTCGGTCAGGTGCTCACCATGGCGGACGAGACCTTCAACCAGGTGCTGCGGACCGGCTTCGCCAGCTACCTCGAAGCCGAGCAACGTTGGCGCGCCAGCGCTGGTCTGCCACCCAACCCGGTCGGCGATCCGGCCCCTCACAGCGACGGTTAGGCTCCTCGACGGGCACCCGGCGGACAGGACCTGGCATGGACGGCACGCTCGCGATCATCGGCACCGGGCGGATCGGTGAGGCGCTGCTGCGTGGGCTCCTGGCGTCCTCCTGGGTCCGGCCCGACCAGGTCGTGTGCACCGACGCGTCGCAGGCGCGCTGCCAGGAGGTAGCGGCGACGTACGGGGTG
>CAYXJD010000324.1:0-2757 GCA_964465225.1 uncultured Actinomycetota bacterium | reverse complement strand
GACCTTCCGGCGCGCAAGCGGCACTGCCGGGCGCTGACGCCGAGGTGGCACCGCCCGACCCGCTGGCCGTTGCGAACGCGTCGGCAGAGGAACCCGGGGCTCGTCCACTTGCCATGTCGGCCACTGGACCTGGTCGGGTGGTGACGGTGAAGGTGAGACCGAGGGGCGGCGGGGATGGGGCGGGCACCTTCCGTTCACCAGCACGGTCGTCCGCCAACGGGTCGTCGTCACGGTCGAGCGCTCCCGGTCCGTCACGGTCGAGCGCTCCCGGTCCGTCACGGTCGAGCGCCCCGGTATCGGAAGCGCTGGAGACTGCTTGTTGCGCCCTGGCAGCCATGGTTGCGACGCCACGGGTGCGCAACCGGCGGTGCAGCGACGGACCGCTCCGTCGTGTCCGCTCTGGTCGCGGCCCTCCGTTCGAGCCCCCATCCTCGTCATGGATCCACCGACGGGCTGCCCTGGCCCACCGGCGTTGGTCGTCCAACGTCACCAGAGAGGGGGTGCCCCGAGGAGATTGGGGTGTGCCCCGAGGGGAGTGCGTCTGCGATACGCAGGTTTACGTAATGTATCTTATGGGTGCTCGGAGGAACGTGGGGCAGGGGCTTGCACAGGTCCGCTGATCGACCTGAGCTGATGTCGATGGTCGTGGCCCGTGCCTGTCGCTCCTCGGCCAGCGGCATCGACGCGGCGGACGCCGGCTGCCGGGCTGAGCGCATGATGTACGGGTGTGGGTCGCCGGGCTGAGCGCACGATGCACCGGCGTCGGCTGCCGGGCTGAGCGCATGATGTGCGCCGCGCCGACTGCTGGGCCGGGCGCGTGATGTGTGCTGCGCCAACTGCGACGTGTGGCCGCGGGTGGTCGCAGGCGTCGCGGCACGGCGTTCAGGGCTACGTCATCTCGTGCGCCTGCCTGAGCGGCGGCTCGGATCTTCGCGATCAGCACGCCAAAGGCCTGTCGTTCGCACGCCGTCTCCCTGACCATCATCATCGCTACCGGACCCCGCCGGTCGGTGTCGCGCGGAGTGTCGTCTGCTGCGTGAAGCGTCGTACCTGGGCGG
Organism: uncultured Actinomycetota bacterium; assembly: GCA_964465225.1. Classification (GTDB taxonomy): domain Bacteria; phylum Actinomycetota; class Nitriliruptoria; order Nitriliruptorales; family Nitriliruptoraceae; genus T1Sed10-7. Next base: position 1,699 of record CAYXJD010000324.1, on the reverse strand, counting down.
TGCTGGCTGCCCGCGGCCGTTGGATCCTGCCCATCGGGCCCAGCCATCCACCGTCATCGGGACCAGGCGGCCTGGCCGGCTCCTCCGTCGTACCTGGCGTGGCCACTCCCCGTGCACGTGATATTACGAGCTCGTGTATGCCGCCGGAAGAACTGGAGTTGCCCAGGTCAGGTAGAGCGATCCGTGCCTGTGTCCGGTCCGGGGCAGGTGCACGGCGACCAGCAGCAGACGCCCCGCCGGGAGGTGCTCCACCCAGCGGATGCTTCGCCCCGGGAAGCCACGATCAGCAGCAACCGGACCGCCGGGAACGTCACGACCAGCGGACGCCCGGCCAACCGTCGGCGCTGCGGCCTGAACCGCTCCACCTCACCCGGGTGGCATGTTGGGCATCACCCCGATGATGGGTGGTGCCCGGTACTCGCGCTCGTAGTCGATCTCGCGCTCCCGGCGAGTGAGCCAGGCACGGAGTCGATCGGCAGCGACGATGAACGCGAGCATGCTGAGCACGACGGTGACCATGCAGCAGGAACCCGCGGTCGCCGCGTCGCCTTCCTGGACGCGCAACCGTCCTCTGCCGAACCACCGACCGCTTCCTGGCCTCTGCCGACGCGGCTCTGCCTACCCGCTTCTTCCTACCGGCCTCTGCTTCCGCGGCTCTGCCTACCGACCGGCCGCTGTCCGCGACGACATCGTCTGGGCGCGGACGATGGCCATCAGAACGACGCTCAACCCCATGGCGAGCGCGACGATGGTCCAGGTCCATCCGAAACCGATGGACTCGACGAGCCAGCCGGCACCCAGCGGGAACAGCGCACCCCCTCCTCCGAGCCCGGCCAGGATGGCGCCCGAAGCCTGCGCTGGACGCTCCGGCGTGAGCCGGGTGGCCGTGAGGAACACGAGCCCGGTCCAACCCCAGCCTGGCCCCAGCACCAGCACCGCCCCGATGACCAACAGGGCGACCACCCCCGGCGCGGCCGGGGCGGCTTCCCCCGTCACCGCGACCGCTCCGGCCACCGCATCGACCTCTACGGGAGCTGCGCCGAGGTGGGCGGCGACGGCCAGGACGACGCCTCCCACGAACCCGGCAGCGAGCAGAGCGACCAGGAGGTTCATGATCACCTGGGGTCGCCGGTCCACGAGCCATCCGGCGCCGAGGCGTACACCGATACTGCCGAGCGAGGCCCCGGACAGCACCAGGCCGGCAGCCGTCGCTCCCATCCCGATCACGATGCCGGTCGGGACGATGAAGGTGGCCACCGCCGCGCCGGCACCACCGGCGAGGCCACTACCGACCGCCAGCAGCACGAGGCCTCCGGCCGGCCGCCCATCACTATCGCTGGCGGCAGTGCGCTTCTCCGCTACCGGACGATCGGGCTGGAGTGCCTGCGGGCCGGATCGTCGCGTGTCGGCGCCGGCCGCGTCACCGGTACGTCCCTCCCCTGGCGGCCGTACCGGGATGGACGGAGGCGTGGCGGACCCTGATCGATCCGAGGTGTCGGCTTCGGCAGCGGCCGCTGGGCGGTCCGGTGCCGCCACGGATCCGTCTCGTGCCGTCCCCGTCGGGCCCGGTCCCGGCTGGGACGGGTCGGGTGTTGCCTGGGACGGGTCGAGTGTTGCCTCGGAGGGGTTGGGTGTCGCCGGGGACGGATCAGGCGCCAGCTGGGACGGGCCGCGATGTGAGCGGACCACCTCGATGTTG
>CAYXJD010000323.1:0-2764 GCA_964465225.1 uncultured Actinomycetota bacterium | reverse complement strand
GGGCGAGCAGCGCGAAGCCGACGGCCACGGCCGTGCTCAGAACCTCGAAGGGACCCGACCGTTGGAGCCACGACCACCGACGCCGGGTCGGTGCCGCAGGTGTCGGCCCGCCCACCGGTGCGGACGGCTCCTGCGCGAGGTCGGTCCCACCACCACGCACCGCGGAACCCGCGTTCACACTGCCTCCCTCGGCCACGACACCGATGCTGACTCCCGATCCTGTGAGTGGCCGGACCGATACCGCCTTACACGGTGCACCCCCCGCACCGTGTGACGACCCATCAGCACTCACATCCCGCGTTTCTCTGATGACGGCTCACCATAGCAGGTTCGCGTCGGGAGCAACCCTTCGAATGTGGGAGGAGGCAGCGATTCATCACCAGGTTCGGGTGGACCCCCGCCCGGATCGCGACAACCACGCGGACCCACCGCACGGACGCCAAGATGGGACGAGTGCAGCTTTTTGAGGGCCGATCCCACGCTTCAGCGAGCTCACCAGCTTCTCCTCTCGAGGTGCCGACGAGGTCACGCGCCCCTGGGACCGGAGACGGACCAAGACGGATCACGAGCCGGCATCGGGGCCCACGCGCCGGCATCGGAACTGTGCCGAGCAGTGATTATGTATGTACCACTCAGAACGCTTGCGACCTGAACCGTGGGGGCAGCGGCCAGTCGACGAGACCACCGTCGACGTCCGAGGAGGACGGCACTATCTCATCGCGGTACGTCCACCATCGACAACGAGACTCTGGCCCGTGATGAAGGAAGAAGCGTCAGAGATGAGGAATCCGACCGCTTCCGCTACCTCCCAAGGACTCCCGGCGCGACCCAGGAGCACAGAGCTCGCATCCGGGCTCCTGCCCCGCATCTCATCAGTGGAATGTTGCAACGGCGTGTCGATCCACCCTGGCACGACGAGATTCGCCCGAACGGCGGGTGCTCCTTCAGCGGCCACAGCACGACAGAGGGCGAATTGGGCCTGCTTCGAGGCATCGTATGCCGGCATCCCGGTGTAGCCACCGATGCCGGCGATCGAGCTCATGAAGACGATGGACGCACCGCCGCTCCTTGGGAGGAAACTCCCGATCGCAGCTCGCGCGAGGACGAAATGTGACCGGACGTTGATGTCGAACGTTGTCACCCAATCGTCTAGATCTGTTCCCTGTAGACCATCGCCTCGAGCCACGCCGACGTTGAGTACGAGACCGTCGAGGCCGCCAAGCAGCTCCTTGCTCATATCCAACATCTCAAGGCATGCGTCAGCATCTCTGACATCGACCTGCAGCGCGAACGCGTTGCCGCCCTCTTCCTCGACCAACTCTGCCGTCTGCTGCGCAGCTCCGATGTCGATGTCAGCACAGGCGACGGAGGCACCACCGCGCGCCAGATGGATCGAGACAGCCCGACCGATCCCCATGTGGTCAGAGGCCTTCCCGTCTCCCCGTTGCGTTCCTGCTCCCACGACCAAGACCTTGCGACCGTGCAGTCTGCTCATCGTTCATCCTCTTCTGGTCTGCGCCCAGCCTGCTTCCCAGGTCGGGCATGGTGGCGGCAGGTCCCCATTCCTGGTCCCATTCACGAGAGCAAGGAGCTTCGGACCCGACCGGGATCCCGCCCCACGCCAGGCCTTCGACCGCGGTTCGTCGGTCACCACCGTGCGGGGCCGCACGATCGCTGGCCAGCGGTCATCTCCGTGCGACCCAGAACGCTTGCGAACTCAACCATGGGGGGTCAGCGGCCAGCCGACGAAGCCACCATCGACGTTGAGGACCTGACCGGTGATCATCCGGGCATCATCCGAGACGAGGAACCGCGTCGTGGCCACGACATCACGTGCTTCGGCGGGGACGCCGAGCGCCGCCATGGTCCGCACCTGCTCGCGACCCTCGTCGGTGGACCAGCGGTTGCCGTCGACCGCTGTTGGCCCCGGCGCGATGACGTTGGCTCGGATGCCGTACCTCGCCCACTCGACGGCGTGGTGGCGGGTCAGGTGGTGCATGGCCGCCTTGGATGCTGCGTACGGCGCGACGTTCGGGTCGATCGCCCAACCGGCAGCCGAGCCGATGTTCACGATGCAGCCCGCAGGCGCATCACGCAGCAGCGGGAAGACCCGGTTGGACAACAGGAAGACGGCTTCGGTGTTGAGACGGAAGATGGCCCGCCACGCGTTCGCCGAGACGTCCTCGATCGGTGACGGGAAGCCCCCACCCGCACTGTTGATGAGGCAGTCGAGTCCGCCGAAGGCCTCAGCAGCTTCCGCAGCACGCTCGATGGTCTCCTGCTCACGGATGTCACCGTCGACGACCGCGACCTCGAGGTCGCGCTCGACCATCTCGTCGCGCAGCGACTCCAATGCCGCCCGTCGTCGCGCGACGATGACGACCGCATCCCCCTCATCCGGGGCGTCCCGAGCGATCGCTCGGCCGATCCCCGAGCTCGCGCCGGTCACGATCCACCGCCGTCGTTTCGTCATACGGGCCTCCTCGCAGGCTCGTCGTGGCGACACCGTCCCGGCGCTGGACACCTCGTCGGCGCCGCTGTGGGATCCGACGCGGGTGGAGCTCCGTCCCTCAGTCGGTACCCGGCGCCAGGGCCTCCAGCACCGCCCAGCGTGCGTCCTCGTCGCCCGCCTCCACCACGGGCTGGAGGCACACGTGTGTGGCGCCGGCGTCGTAGTGAGCACCGATCCGCGCCTGCAGGTCAGCTTCCGTGCCCCAGGCGACCAGGCCGTCGACCAGTCGATCGGACAGCTGCGCGATGTCCT
>CAYXJD010000322.1:0-2815 GCA_964465225.1 uncultured Actinomycetota bacterium | reverse complement strand
CGACGTGAGGAGGATCACGGTGGTCACCCCTACAAGCATGGACCTTGCCGGCTGGTGTGCGCGGACATGAGATTCTCCCCGTAGGCGGACAGCAGAACTCCCCGGTGGTGGACATGGAAAGTCCCCACTGGTGGACATGAGTTCTCCCCAGTCCTGACCGCCGTCTCGCGTGTGATGCGTGAGGCAGGTGGCCCCTCCCGGTAGGACCGGCGGTGCTGAAGCGCCGTCGAGCCGGAAGGGGCCGTCATCAAGTCTGCCGGAGAAGTCATGGAAATCTTGGAGGCCTACGACCTCGTGGGCACATATCGCGCAGCCGCGGTGTTGGCTGGGTGCGATCACCACACCGTGAAGCGCTACGTCGAGTGTCGCGATGCCGGGTTGCCGCCGGATCGCAGGATCGTCCGGGGCTCGATCATCGATGAGTTCCGTCCGAAGATCGACGAGTTGGTGAAGCGCTCGCACGGCAAGGTCCGTGCCGATGTGGTGCACGACAAGCTGGTGGCGATGGGGTTCACCGGCACGGATCGGACCACCCGTCGCGCGGTGCATGAGAGCAAGGCGGCTCGGTTGGTGGGTCGCCGGCGAGTGTTCCGGCCGTGGATCACCGAGCCGGGCGGCTGGGTGCAGTTCGACTGGGGCTGGGGCCCGACCGTGGAGAACCGCCAGAGCCTGTTGTTCTGTGCGTGGTTGGCGTGGTCACGGTTCCGGATCGTGATCCCGGTGTGGGACCGCACGACCGCGACCACGTTGTCGTGTCTGGATGAGACCTTCCGGCGGATCGGGGGGATCGCGACCTACACGTTGACCGACAACGAGAAGACCATCACGGCGATGCACGTCGCCGGGGTCCCGGTGAGACATCCCGACATGGTCGCTGCGGGCCGGCATTACGGCACCCAGATCGTGTCGTGTGTGCCGGCCGATCCGGAGTCCAAGGGCGGCTCGGAGGCGGCGGTGAAGATCGCCAAGGCCGATCTGGTGCCAACCAACGCGAACCTGCTCGACGCCTACGCCAGCTTCGGCGAGTTGCGGGCAGAAGCGGCCGTGTTCTGCGACACGGTCAACCACCGGGTGCATCGCGAGACCCACCGCATCCCCGCCGAGATGCTCGCCGAGGAACTGCCCGCGCTGCATCCGGTGCCGACGGATCCGTATGTTGCGGCACTCGGTCAGACGCGGGTGGTGAACCGTTCGAGCGTGATCTCGTGGGGAGGGACCCGCTACTCGGTTCCGCACACGCTGATCGATGAACAGGTCTATGTCCGCATCGATGGTGACGAGCTCGTCGTTGCGTATCAGGGCCGCGACGGGGTGTCCGAGGTCGCCCGACACCGCACCGCACCTCCGGGACAACCGCAACTCGATCTGTCGCACTACCCGCCCCGCTCGGCGTCGAGGATCTTGGAGGCCACCCCAAGGCCCCGCACCCCGGGCGAAGTGTCGTTTCTGGCGCTGGGGCCGGGCGCGGCCGTGTGGTTGACCAAGGCGGCCGCTGCCGGCAGCTCACGGATCCGCACCAAGATGGATGCCGCGGTCGAGTTCGCGGCTGTCTACGGCCAGGCCGAGGTCGATACCGCCCTGACGGTCGCGGCGGAAGCGGGCCGGTTCGCCAACGACGATCTCGCGTCGATCCTGCGTCATCGTCGCCAGCACGACTCCGACGGGGTCGTCGTCCCACTGGTCGAAGGGCACAGCCTGCAGCCCGGCACCGGGCGTTGGAACGAGGTCGGCCGATGACCAATCAACCTACCTCTGAGCAGCTGCATGCCGAGGTTGAGACCCTCACCCGCCGGCTCCGGATGCCCTACCTCCGCAAGGCCGCCGCCGAGGTCCTGCCAACCGCCAAAGCGCAACGTTGGGATCCTGCGGAGGTCGTCCGAGTCCTGCTCGTCGAGGAAGCCCAAGGCCGTGACGCCGCCACCATCGCAGCCAGACGGCGCCGGGCCGGGTTCCCCGCCGGCAAGACCTTCGACACCTGGCGCGAGACCGCCTCGAGCGTCACGCCGGCAACCCAACAGGCGCTGCGCGGACTGGAGTGGATCCGGCGCGGCGAGAACCTCGCCGTGGTCGGACCCTCGGGCACCGGCAAGTCCCATCTGCTCGAAGCGCTCGGCCACACCGCGATCGACGACGGCTTGACGGTCGCGTGGTTCACCATCGAGACCCTCGGCCAGCTCGTCACCCGCCACCGCGCGGACGACTCGGTCACCAAGGCCGTCAAACGGATCCTCAAAGCCGACCTCGTCGTGGTTGACGACATCGGGCTGCTCCCGGTCCCCACCGAAGCCGCCGAAGCGCTGTTCCGGGTCATCGACGTCGCCTACGAACGCCGGTCAGTCGCGATCAGCTCCAACATCCACCCCGGCGGCTTCGACCAGATCCTGCCCGCCACCATCGCCACCGCCGCAGTCGATCGGTTCATGCACCACGCCCACATCGTGGTCACCGAGGGCGACTCCTACCGCTTCGCCCAAGCCCGCGACGGCAAGGGGGTGACACCCCTGCCCTGAGCTGCACGTGGGGAGATCTCGTGTCCACCAACGGGGAGAACTGCTGTCCGCCACTGGGGAGATCTCACGTCCGCCACTGGGGAGAACCAAATGTCCGTTGACAGTTGGTTGCAGTCGCCCACAACTGCGCGCCAAGGGGAGTCGGAGATCGGATCGTGGCCTTTCCCCTCTACCAGCCCGAGAGTCTCGTGACCCACTATTATAACAATTCCGTTATGCTTCTGTTGTGGATGTGTTCACCGCCCTGGCCGACCCGACCCGTCGCGCACTCCTGGACCAGCTCCAGCGCGACGGGCACTGCACCG
>CAYXJD010000321.1:0-2820 GCA_964465225.1 uncultured Actinomycetota bacterium | reverse complement strand
CCGTCGAAGAGCGGCATCCTGCACGGCATCGGCATCGGGCAGCCAGCCCTCGGCCCGCAGCTGCGCCAGCGAGCGTCCCGCCATCACCAGGGCCGCCACCTTGGCCAGCGGTACACCGGTCGACTTCGAGGTGAAGGGCACGGTGCGCGATGCCCGCGGGTTCGCCTCGATGCAGTAGAGCACGTCGTCCTTGAGCGCGAACTGCACGTTCAGCAGCCCGCGGACGTCCAACCCGCGGGCGATGCCCTCGGTGACCCGGCGGATGTGGGCCTCCTGTGCGGGACCGAGGGTGAGCGGCGGCAGGGTGCAGGCGGAGTCACCGGAGTGGACACCGGCCTCCTCGATGTGCTCGAGCACCCCGCCGACGAAGAGCTCCTCGCCATCGAACACCGCGTCGACGTCCACCTCGATGGCGCCCTCGAGGAAACGGTCGACCAGGATCGGCTGGTCGGGGGCGGCCGCCACCGCATCGTGGAGGTAGCGCTGCAGGCCGGGATCGTCGTCCACGATCTGCATCGCACGTCCGCCCAGCACGTACGAGGGGCGGACCAGCACGGGATAGCCGACACGCTCGGCGACCTCGCGGGCCTCCTCGAAGCTGCGGGCGATCCCTCCCGGCGGCATGGGCACGCCCAGCTCGTCCATCAGGGCGCCGAACCGCCCGCGATCCTCGGCAGCGTCGATCGCGTCTGGGGACGTGCCCCAGATCGGCACGCCGTTCGCCTCGAGCTCCCGGGCGAGCTTGAGCGGGGTCTGCCCACCGAGCTGGACCAACACGCCCGCCGGCCGTTCTCGCTCGCAGACCTCCAGGACGTCCTCCACCGTGAGTGGCTCGAAGTAGAGGCGGTCCGCGGTGTCGTAGTCGGTGGAGACCGTCTCCGGGTTGCAGTTGACCATCACCGTCTCGTAGCCCGCGCCCTTGAGGGCGAGTACGGCGTGGACACAGCAGTAGTCGAACTCGACGCCCTGACCGATGCGGTTCGGTCCGGAGCCGAGCACGATCACCCGTTCCCGGCTGGCCTCGGTGACCTCGTCCTCGTCCTCGTAGGTCGAGTAGTGGTAGGGGGTGAACGCCGCGAACTCGGCCGCACAGGTGTCCACGGTCTTGTACACCGGGGCGATGTCGGCCGCACGACGCCGTCGACGCACCGCTGCCTCGGAGGTCTGCAGCAGTGCGGCGATGTGCGTGTCGGCGAACCCCTCCCGTTTGGCATCGTGCAACACCTCGTCGGGCAGCGCCGCGAGGTGCTCGAAGCTACGCAGCTGGCGACGGCGCTCGACCAGCTGCAGGAACTGGTCGACGAACCAGGGGTCGATGCCACTGAGCTCGGCGATGCGCTCCACCGACCATCCCCGCGTCAAGGCCTCGTCGAGCGCCTCGAGGCGGTGCGCGGTCGGGCGCACGAGCTGCTCGGAGAGTGCGGCGTCATCCACCTCGATGGGTGCGCCGGCGCCGAACCCGATCCGCCCGTCCTCGAGGCTGCGCAGCGCCTTGTTGACCGCTTCCTTGAAGGTCCGGCCCATCGCCATGACCTCACCCACCGACTTCATCCGGGTGGTGAGCGTGTCGTCGGTCCCGGCGAACTTCTCGAAGGTGAAGCGTGGCACCTTGACGACCACGTAGTCGAGCACCGGCTCGAAGGCGGCCTTGGTCTCAAGGGTGATGTCGTTGGCGATCTCGTCGAGCGTGTAGCCGATCGCCAGCCGGGCGGCGATCTTGGCGATCGGGAACCCGGTCGCCTTGGAGGCCAGAGCGCTGGAGCGCGATACCCGGGGGTTCATCTCGATCACGACCTGGCGACCCGAGACGGGATCGACCGCGAACTGCACGTTCGAGCCACCGGTCTCCACGCCGATCCGGCGCAGCACCTTGAACGCGGCGTCACGCATCTGCTGGTATTCCGGGTCGGAGAGCGTCATGGCGGGGGCGACGGTCATCGAGTCACCGGTGTGCACCCCCATCGCGTCGACGTTCTCGATCGAGCAGATGATCACGCAGTTGTCGTGGGCATCACGCATCACCTCGAGCTCGTACTCCTTCCAGCCGAGCACGGACTCCTCGACGAGCACCTCGTGCACCGGTGAGTCGTAGAGTCCCTGGCGGATCATGGTGTCGAGCTGCTCGGCGTCGTAGGCGATGCCGCCGCCCTTGCCGCCGAGGGTGTAGCTCGGCCTGAGCACGACCGGGTAGCCGTACTCCTGCGCGGCTTCGAAGGCCTGCTCCGCCGCGTTGACGTAGGTGGAGCGCGGGGACTCGAGGCCGATCTCGGTCATGGCCTCCTTGAAGCGCAGGCGGTCCTCGGCGGTCTGGATGGCCTCGAGGTCCGCGCCGAGCACCTCGACGGCGTACTCCTCGAGCACACCGGCGCCGGAGAGCTCGACGGCGAGGTTGAGCGCGGTCTGGCCGCCGAGGGTGGGCAGCAGCGCATCGGGCCGCTCACGCTCGATCACCGCGCGGACCGACTCGACGGTCAGCGGCTCGACGTAGGTCGCGTCGGCGAAGTCCGGGTCGGTCATGATCGTCGCGGGGTTGGAGTTGACCAGGATGACCCTCAGGCCCTCCTCACGCAGCACCTTGCAGGCCTGGGTCCCGGAGTAGTCGAACTCGCAGGCCTGCCCGATGATGATCGGTCCCGAGCCGAGGACGAGCACGCTGGTCAGATCGTCGCGCCGGGGCATCAGCGCCCACCTCCCGCGTTCGTCCCGCGGACACCGCCATCGGCGCTGCCCTCCCCGGGTGCCGGCTGGTGGCCACCGCCCGCGCTCCCCGCGGGGCCACCGCCCGCGCCCCCCGCGGGGCCACCGCCCGCGCCCCCCGCG
>CAYXJD010000320.1:0-2827 GCA_964465225.1 uncultured Actinomycetota bacterium | reverse complement strand
ACTAGTGGCCGAAACGTCTCGTCCGCCGCTGGAAGTCGCGGAGCGCTCGCAGGAAGTCGATCTTGCGGAACTCCGGCCAGTAGGCGTCACAGAAGTAGTACTCGCTGTGCGCCGACTGCCACATCATGAAGCCGGACAGCCGGACCTCGCCGGAGGTGCGGATGATCAGGTCCGGGTCGGGCAAGCCCGTGGTGTAGAGGTGGTGGCCGATGTCGGCCGGGGTCAGCTCGGCGGCGACCTCCTCGAGTGATGCGCCGTGAGCCGACCGATCGAGGAGCAGGCTGCGTAGCGCGTCCGTGATCTCCTGACGACCGCCGTAGCCGACCGCGACCTGGACCCGGAGCCGATCGTGGTCAGCCGTGGCCTCCTCAGCTCGCTGCAGGGACTGCTGGGTGGACTCCGGCAGCAGTTCGAGTGCCCCGACCGCCGTCACCTTCAGACCCCGATCGGCGGCATCCTTGGTGCAACCCATGCGCTCGATCGTGGCCTCGATGATCTGCATCAGCGCTGTCACCTCGGCGTCGTCACGGGTGAGGTTGTCGGTGGACAGCAACCACAACGTGACGTAGGGGATGCCGAGCTCGAGACACCAGTCGAGGAAGGGATCGATGTGGCGCGCGCCGGCCTCATGGCCGTGGGATGCCGTACCGAGGCCACGCTCAGCGGCGTAGCGCCGGTTGCCATCGATGATGACCCCGACGTGGTTGGGCATGGGGCCACCCGCCAGCTCACGCTCGAGCTGGCGTTCGTAGACCCGGTAGAGCAGATCGCGCGTACCCATAGCCTCGATGCTAGGGCTCGGCAGGAGCTCGAACACAGCCCCGCACACGTTGCGTCGCGTCGCCCGCCCGTCCGGGCACGCGACGCCAGTGAGCTGGTATCCTCTACCTCAACGCACGCCCGGGCGCTCACGTCCGGGCGTCCTTCGTGAGGCCCGCCCTCGTGGCCGCGGCCCGGCTGCCCCACACGGGAGCCCTCTCCCCGATCCAACGATGCTTCGGAGTCTGCGATGGCCGAGACGTGGCTGAGCCAGGAGGCGTACGACCGCCTACAGGATGAGCTCGAGACCCTCAGGACCGAGGGCCGCGAGCGCATCTCGGCTGAGATCGAGGTGGCCCGCGCCCACGGCGACCTTCGGGAGAACGCGGAGTACCACGCCGCCAAGGACGAGCAGGGCAAGATGGAGGCACGGATCCGGCAGCTGCAGGAGCTGCTCCGCGACGCCCGGATCGGTGAGCCCGACACGACCGATGTCGCTCGGCCCGGGCTGGTCGTCGTGCTGGACATCGAGGGTGACGAGGAGACCTACCTGCTCGGCAGCCGCGAGGACAGCCACGACGAGCTCGAGATCCTCTCGACCGAGGGGCCCATGGGCAGGGCCGTCCTCGACCAGGCGACCGGCGCTACGGTGACGTTCACGACGCCGGCCGGCGCCGACATCGAGGTCACGATCCGCGAGATCCGTACCGTCTGACACGGCCCCTGGCGACGCCACACGGCACCGCACGCCGTCCGCGCCCGATCGGCAGGAAGCACGGTTCGTCGGAGAGCAGCGAGAAGCCGGGAGCGACATGCACGGACACGTCGAGGTCGCAGACGGCGTCCACCAGCTGAGCGTCCAGACGGGCGTGAACGTCATCGTGCTGCGGGACGAGGACGGCGTCACCCTGGTCGACACCGGGCTCGACCGGCCCGGGCTGACCGAGCGGCTGGCGCGGCTCGGCATCGCCCCGAGCGAGGTCACTCGGATCCTGCTCACGCATGCCCATCCCGACCACACCGGGGGTGTCGCCCGCTTGCGGCGCGCAGGTGCAGCAGCACCGGTGGCCATCGGTGCCGCCGACCTCGAGGTCGCTCGGGGATCAGCCGCCCCACCGGAGCCGGAGCAGCTCGCCGCCCGTCTGCTCTCACGCGTCCCCAAACCGGGGGCCTGGGGCCGTACGAGCCCCATCCCTGACGCGACCGCGCTCGAGGACGGCCAACACCTCGACGTCGCCGGCGGGCTCGAGGTGATCGCCACACCCGGACACACGGCCGGACACGTCGCCTTCCATCTGCCCGCACGGGACGTGGTGATCGGTGGTGACGTCGTCTTCAACGTCTTCCGCCTCCAGCCTTCGCCTGCCTTCCTGTGCTGGCGGACGGCACCGAACCTCGCGTCGGTGGCACGTCTGGCCGACCTGCGCGCCAGCACCTTGGTGCTGGCGCACGGTGCGCCGGTCACCGAGGACGCCAGCGGCCGCCTCGGTGAACTGGTCGCCGGCGGCTGATCGGCTCGCGGTCGGGTTCGGGACCGTCCGGGTACGGCGACGCCCGTCCGGACCGGGGTTCTGTTCCGCATCTAGGGTGAAGGAAGGAACCATGGTGGACACCGAGACCGAGAACCGTCCCAGGCCACTCACCGCACGTCAACGCCGCCGCACGCTCGCCAAGCTCATCTTCCTGATCGCCGGGACCCTCTCGCTGGCACTGTCCGTCGGCCTGTGGTTCCTCACCGAGGACCGTGAGACGGCGATCTTCGTCGGGCTGTGGGTGCCATCGCTGTTCTCGCTGGGGGCACTGGTCGCCGCCGGGGAGAGCGAACGATGAACACGGTCACGCTCTTCGCGATCGGGGCGGTCGTGTTCATGATGGGCGGGCTCGGTCTCGTGCTGTTCCTGCTCGATAACTTCCAGGACTGGCGCATCCGCGAGAAACAGACCGACGAGGACACCTACCTCGACGATGAGACCATCGGCCAGGCGTTCGGTGACCCACGCCATCAGCGGCACTGACCGCGGCGTCTGCTCACCGCAGCCGCTCGACCCGACCGCGGCGTCTGCTCACC
>CAYXJD010000319.1:0-2842 GCA_964465225.1 uncultured Actinomycetota bacterium | reverse complement strand
ACGGCGGTCACGCTGCAGCTCGCGCTCGGTTTCGTGCTCACCGTCGCAACGATCTGGATCGTGCCCCTGCTGGTCGCGGCGGTCGGATGGTCCTGGGCGTTCCTGGTGCTGGTGCCCGGACCGGTGCTCGGCATCGCGGCGCTGCGGGCATTGGAGCGCGACGAGGCGCGTCCGGCTCCGGCATCCCTCGGCACGTGAGCCGACCGTCGGCCACGCTGTGACGCCGCACGCCCGTGCGTCAGCGGCCCGCGTCGGAGCGGGACGGCACCTCGAGCTCGACGGTGTCCCCACCCCAACCCTGGGCCAGGTCCCGTCCCTCGACGGTGATGCGTTCCACGCCATCGGGGATCTCCAGCCCCGTCAGCGACCGTGTGAAGGGCTGCTCGTTCGCGTGGTCGTGGGCGAGCTCACGCACCCCGAGGACCGTGCCGTCCTCGGACACCGCCCGGAAGGCGTCCGCGTACCGCTGCGGGGAGTCATAGGGGGAGGAGAGCGTGGCGCTGAGCCGCCAGGTGTCGCCGGTCCGTTCGAGCTCGGCATCGATGACGTCAGGGAAGCGCTGCTCCGCCGTATCTGGGTCGACCGAGGCGTCGGTCTCCGGCGACGCTTCCGCATCGGGCTCGGGCGATCCATCGTCGGTGGACGCTCCCTGGTCGGGCGTCACCTCCGGCGAGGTGGCCGGAGCGCAGGCCGTGGACAGGACCGTCGCGAGGAGCACGGCGGCCAGCAGCATCGCTGGGCGGTCGATGGCCATCGGTATGGCTCCTGCTCGGCGGCGCGCGAACGTAGCGAGTCGGCAACGGGGCGCAGGTCCGGATGGAAGTGGTGGCAGGGCTCACAGGTTGCCAAAAGGTCAGGGAGGCACCGTGCCCTCCCGACGTCACCGCGGCACCTGCGCATCCCGCGCCACAGACCACACAAGGAGCACGATGGGTTCCCTCCACGATCTCGCCACCACGGGTCAGAGCGTGTGGTACGACAACATCCGCCGCGCGCTGCTGGACAGCGGTGAACTGGCGAGCTACCTGGATCGGTACGCCGTCACCGGGGTGACCTCCAACCCGACGATCTTCGAGCAGGCGATCGCCGGCGGTGGCGACTACGACGAGGCGATCGCTGCGGCGCTGAGCGAGGGGATCGACGACCCGGAAGCGGTGTTCTGGCGTCTGGCGATCCGTGACATCCAGGACACCGCCGATCTGCTGGCCCCTGTGCACGCGGAGACGGAGGGTCGCGACGGCTACGTGTCGCTGGAACTGCCGCCCCGGCTCATCCACGACACCGACGGCTCGATCGAGATGGCGCTGGAGCTGGCCCGACGGGTCGACCGGCCGAACCTGATGGTGAAGGTGCCGGGGACCGAGGCCGGGATGGGGGCGATCGAGGAGCTGATCGCCCGCGGTGTGCACGTCAACGTGACGCTGCTGTTCTCGCTGTCGCAGTGGTCGGACACCGCCGAGGCGTACCTGCGGGGTCTGGAGCGACGCAAGGAAGCCGGGCAGGAGCTGGACGTGGCGTCGGTGGCGTCGTTCTTCGTCAGCCGCATCGACGCTGCCGCGAACCCCTCCCTTCCCGACGAGCTCCGCAACCGTCTGGCGGTCGCGAACGCGCAGTTGGCCTACGCCGCCTACCGGGATCTGCTCGACACGCCGCGCTGGCAGGAGCTGGCGGCGGCGGGCGCACAGCCCCAACGCCTGTTGTGGGCCAGTACCTCGGCCAAGGACCCCCACCTCGACGATGGCTTCTACGTCCAGGCCCTGGCCGCCTCCGGCACCGTCAACACGATGCCGGAGCACACGATGCTGGCCTTCGACCGCGACGGCGAGGTGGCCGGCACGCTCGGGCGCGACGTCGCAGCCGCTGAGGAGATCGCTGGCGCGGCCAGCGAGGCTGGTGTCGGTCTCGAGTCGCTGGGACGGCGTCTCCAGCAGGAGGGTGACGAGAGCTTCGCCGCCTCCTTCGACCACCTGCTGGAGTGCATCCGGACCAAGCTGGCGTCGATGGGCACCGCGGCCGAGCACACCGAGGCACACCTGACACCCATCGCCTCCGAGGTGGCGGATGCGACCGCCGAACTCCAGCGCCGCGAGGTGGTGACGCGGTTGTGGAAGCGCGACCACACCGCCTGGCAGGACGACCCCACCGAGGTGGCCGACCGGCTCGGTTGGTTGGTCTCGCCGGGGGAGCTGGCGGAGGAGGTCACCGAGCTCGAACGCTTCACCGAGCAGGCCCGCGCCGACGGTCTCACCCACGCCGTGGTGCTGGGGATGGGAGGTTCCAGCCTGTTCCCGCTGGTCGTGGCACGCAGCCTCGCGCGCTCCGCTCGTGGGCTCGAGCTCCACGTGCTCGACTCCGTCGACCCGCAGGCGATCGCCCGCATCGCGGCCGAGCTGCCGGCCGAGCGCACCCTGGTGCTCGCCTCCTCGAAGTCCGGGACCACCGCGGAGACCAGGAGCCTGCTCGAGTGGTTCTGGCAGCGCCACCCGGATCCATCGAAGTTCGCGGTGATCAGCGATCCCGAGACCCCGCTCGCCGAACTCGGACGTGAGCGCGGGTTCCGACAGGTGTTCGCCAACCGGCCGGACATCGGCGGCCGGTACTCGGCGCTGTCGCACTTCGGGCTGGTGCCCGCGGCTCTGGCTGGCGCGGACGTCGCCGAACTCCTGCGTCGCGCCGGGTGGATGCTGTCCGCCTGCGCCGACTGCGTGCCCGACGACGACCATCCGGGTCTCGAGCTCGCCGGGATCCTGGCCGGCGCGGTCCAGGCCGGCCGGGACAAGCTGACCCTGCTCGTCGATCCGGCACTGGACGGGTTCGGCATGTGGCTGGAGCAGCTGGTCGC
>CAYXJD010000318.1:0-2850 GCA_964465225.1 uncultured Actinomycetota bacterium | reverse complement strand
ACGAAGGTGAGCTTGGCCATCCACCCGGGCGAGCACATCGCCGATGAACTCGCCGAGCGCGGCATGACCGCTGCCGAGCTTGCCGTGGCCATGGGCGTGGATGCCGGGCGCGTGTCGCGGCTGGTCAACGGGCAGGTCTCCGTGACCGGGGACACGGCGATCCGGCTCGCGGACGCTTTCGGGACCTCCGCCGAGTTCTGGATGCGTCTCCAAGGCGACTACGACCTCGCCCGAGCACGTGAGGCGCGCGTCGCCTGACCAGCAGCAACGTCGCCTCGGTCAAAGCGACGGCCTCGCGCACGTCGACGGGCGCTACTGGCTTCGTGCGCATCCGCAGCTGCGGGACCGACAGGTCGACGTCCTCCCACCTCAGGCCCAGCAGCTCGCCTCGCCGCATGCCCGCCAAGCCGTTCCACGATCTGTGGCGGGTGGCGCTCCCCGCGGTGGCGCTACGGTCTGGCTCGATGCCACGTCCAGCCGACCCGCCCTCTGAACGCCTGCCCGGCGTGGTGCAGGCGCTGTTCTGGCCGGGTGAGCCCGTGCCGTCGGCGGGCCACCTGGCGCTGTGGGGCGTCGAGGACGCCGACCTCGACGCGGCGATCACAGGGTTCGGGTTCCCCGGCGGCCATCCCGCGGTCCTGCGGACGGTGCTGCCGCGCACCGCTCGCGCTCGCACCCGGGTCGCGGTCGCGGAGGTCCCGGCGCGGCTCGTCCCGGTGCTGCCCGCGACCGCTGCACTCGTCGCACTGCCACCAGCCGAGGACACCCCCGCGTGGCGACGTCCGTCGGACAGCGTGCTGACCTGGAGCCTCGCGGCCAAGCTCGCCACCGAGCTGGTCGCCGCCGGCCGCCTGGTGCCCGGGTTGCGGGTGGCGGGGGAGCGGGGCGTGGCGGGATGGCGCTGTGCCCCCGGTGAGGACCGGCGCCTGGAGCAGCTGGCCAGCACGATGGCCCCGGCAGGACACGCGCTGCTGCGCGATGAGGACGACACGACCGTCTGGCGGCCTGAAGAGCTCCTCCGCGCCTACCTCGATGCGGTCGCGGACGCGTGCGCGAGAGACACCGAGCGCCGAGGTGCGCGGTCGCCGCAGCTGGCCACCGGGTGGGTGCGGGCGCTCCGGAGCCACGACCCGGTGCTCGACCTTCCCGCCGACGGCCACACGATCGCGGCCGAGCTGACCGCCTGGGCCGCGCCGCTGGTCGACGCCGAGCGCAGCGGCAGCGGTCGGCTGTGTCTGCGCCTCGAGCTGCCAGAGGACCCGTCGGTGCTGGACGGCCACGGTCCCGCCCGCTCCGACCCGCACGCCGCGGGCGGCACGTGGCGGCTCGAGTACCTGTTGCAGGCGGCCGACGACCCGAGCCTGCTGGTCCCCGCCGAACAGGTGTGGTCGCACGCGGACGGTGGGCTCAGGGCAGCTGAGCGGGAGTTCGCCGAGGCCCAGGAGACGCTGGTGCGGGGCCTGGCCGGCGCTGCCCGGCTGTTCCCTGCGCTGGCGAGCAGCCTCGACGAGGCGGCGCCGACCCACCTCGACCTCGAGGCCGGGACGGCCGGCGAGTTCCTGGCCGGCTCCGCGTCGCTGTCGGCAGCCGGCATCGGGGTGCTCCTGCCCGCCGAGCTGACCACCGGCGGGCAACGCCGCCTGCGCGCACGGCTGCGCGCCCGTACCTCGACGTCGACCCCTCCCCCCGGCAACGAGCGCGCCGGTGGGCTCGATGCCGATGCGCTGGCCGCGTTCACCTGGGAGGCCGCCCTCGGCGACGACACGATCGACGCCGATGAGTTCGCACGGATCGTGGCGCTGAAGCAGCCGCTCGTCCGCTGGCGCGGCCGCTGGGTCCGGGTCGACCCGGACGAGGCCGCCACCCTCGCCGACCTCGTCGGTGGGCAGCGGACCGCCGACCCCGTCGAGGTGCTCGGCGCCGCGCTGACCGGCGAGCGCACGATCGAGGGGCTCGGCAGCGTCGAGGTCGTCGCCGAGGGGGCACTGGCCACCGTCGTGTCCCGGCTGCGTGACGGGACGGGACCAGAGCCCCGGCTGGCAGGGGTCCAGGCGGAGCTCCGCCCCTACCAGGCACGAGGCGTCGGTTGGCTGCAGCTGCTCGCCGACCTCGGGCTCGGTGGGGTGCTGGCCGACGACATGGGGCTCGGCAAGACCCTGCAGACGATCGCGCTGCTCGCCGATCGCCCCGGAGACCGGCCCCACCTGGTCGTGTGTCCCGTCTCCGTCGTCGGCAACTGGGAACGTGAGCTCGCGAGGTTCGCACCGGAGCTGGAGGTCGTCCGCCACCACGGTCCCGGGCGGCCGAGCGAGGTCGTCGGGTTCCCGCCCGGCGCGGTCGTGGTCACCAGCTACGGGCTGCTGCGCCTCGACGCCGCGCTGCTCACCGAGGTCGACTGGGACGTGGTCGTCCTCGACGAGGCCCAGCAGGTCAAGAACCACCTCACCCAGGCCGCCAAGGCCGCACGCCGCCTGCGGGCTACGGTGCGGCTCGCGCTGACCGGCACCCCGGTCGAGAACCGTCTCGCCGAGCTGTGGTCCATCCTGGATCTCACCACCCCCGGGCTGCTCGGCCCGTTCACCCGGTTCCGCCGCGAGTACGCCGCCCCGATCGAACGGTGGCAGGACCCGGACGCGACCCGGCAGTTGCGGCTCTTGACCGGGCCGTTCGTCCTTCGCCGGACCAAGGCCGACCCGACGATCGCCCCGGACCTGCCGGACAAGACCGAGCTGACCGTCCCCTGTGCGCTGACACGCGAGCAGGCCACGCTCTACCAGGCGGCGGTCGACGAGGTCTTCGCTTCCGAGCTCGGTGGGGGGATCGAGCGACGTGGACGGATCCTGAAGCTGC
>CAYXJD010000317.1:0-2860 GCA_964465225.1 uncultured Actinomycetota bacterium | reverse complement strand
GGCGGTGCGCCGGTCGGCGATGGGAACGATGCCCGGGGGAGGGCTGTGCGCCTATCGATCGAGGGTCCTCCGCCTCCTGCACACCGACGGAAGGCAGCTCTAGGTTGCTGTGGAGAGGTGGGGCGCCGGGGACCGGTCCGTGAGGTCCGCGAGCCCACCAGGGTCGTGGCCGGGCCATGGCGAACGTGTCCGTCGGCAGGGCGGCGCGGCGTCGCGCCGTGATGACCGTCGGGAGGAGGACCGCGGATGCGTCGTGCGGGAACGGTGGGTGACGAGGTGCTCGACCGGCTGAGCGAGCACCTGCTGGTGGACGGCTACGACTTCGTCCTGGATCTGGATGCCAGTCACGGGGCCACGCTGGTCGACGCCCGCACCGGGCAGGACCACCTCGACCTGTTCGGCTTCTTCGCCTCCAACGCGCTCGGGATGAACCATCCCGCGCTCACCACGCCTGCAGCCCAGGCTCGGCTGGCCCGTGCCGCCACCCACAAACCCTCCAACTCCGATATCTACACACGGGAGCTGGCCGGGTTCGTGGACGCGTTCGAACGTGTGCTCGGCGACCCCCGGCTGCCGTACCTGTTCCTCATCGAGGGCGGGGCGCTGGCCGTCGAGAACGCACTCAAGACCGCCTTCGACTGGAAGAGCCGGCGCAACGAGGCCGAGGGACGCAGCCCGGAGCTCGGTATGCAGGCGCTGCACCTGACAGGTGCCTTCCACGGGCGCACCGGCTACACGATGAGCCTGACCAACACCGATCCGAACAAGACGGCGAGGTTCCCGCGGTTCGACTGGCCACGGATCGAGACGCCCGCACTGCGACACCCGCTGGAGCAGTACGCCGAGAGCAACCGCGCGGCCGAGGACCGCGCACTGGAGCAGGCGGGCGCGGCCTTCGCGGCGCACCCCCACGACATCGCCTGCACGATCCTCGAGCCGATCCAGGGCGAGGGCGGGGACCGTCACCTGTCTGCTCGCTTCCTCCACGCCCTGCAGGAACTGACCCACGCAAACGATGCGCTGTTCGTCCTCGACGAGGTCCAGACCGGCGTCGGGACGACCGGGACCGCCTGGGCCTACCAGCAGCTCGGTCTGCGGCCCGATGTCGTGGCCTTCGGGAAGAAGACGCACGTGTGCGGGATCATGGCCGGGGGCCGCCTCGACGAGGTCGAAGGCCACGTGTTCGCCACCTCGTCCCGGCTCAACTCGACCTTCGGCGGGGGACTGGTCGACATGGTGCGCGCGACGATGATGCTCGAGGTCATGGAGTCCGAGCACCTGATCACCCGTGCCCGCAGCCTCGGCGAGGTACTGCTCCGTGGCCTGGACGTCCTCGCCGTAGGGCACCCGGCCGTCTCACATGCCCGCGGACGCGGGCTGTTCTGCGCCATCGATCTGCCCGATACCGCCATCCGTGACGAGGTCATCCACCGGCTGTTCAACGAGGAGCACGCGTTCGTCCTGGGGTGCGGGGTGCGCAGCATCCGCTTCCGGCCACCGCTGACCATCACCGTCCCGGAACTCCACGATGGGCTCGACCGACTCGAGCGCGTGATCGACCACGTCACCGCCTGAGCGCCACCCCCGGCCACCACCGACGCCAGTCACTCGAGCACCCCAGGACGGCAACACCTCGCCGAGCGGAACCGCAGGAGCCACCGATGTCCAGCGCTGTCACCATCCCGACCCTGACCTCCCTGCTCGACGGCCAGCCGGTGGACGCCGGCGATGCGCCCGTCACCCTGGTGGATCCCGCTCACCTCGACGTCGAGGTGGCCCGCGTCCGGCTCGGTGACGCCGAGACCTTCGCCGCGGCCTGCGAACGGGCGAGCGCGGCACAGCGCGCGTGGGCGGCCACACCGGCACCGATCCGCGGGGTCGCGATCCACGGGCTCGCCAACGTGCTCACGGCCAACAAGCAGGCCCTGGCGCGCATCATCACCCGGGAGATCGGCAAGCCGTACACCGAGGCGCTGGGGGAGGTGCAGGAGGCGATCGACACCTGCATCTTCTTCGCCTCCGAGGGCCGGCGCCTGTACGGGATGACCGTGCCCAGCGAGATGCCCGACAAGGAGCTGTTCACCTACCGCAAGCCCGTCGGCACGATGGCCGTGATCACCGCCGGCAACTTCCCCGTGGCCGTGCCGTCCTGGTACCTGGTGCCGGCACTGCTCGCGGGCAACAGCGTGGTGTGGAAGCCCGCCGAGTACGCCCCGCACACCGCGACGGCCTTCGTGCGCTGTCTCCAGGCCGCCGGGATCCCGGTCGGGGCGCTCCAGCTGGTGCTGGCCGACGGGCCGGAGACCTTCGCCGGGCTGGAGCGCTCCCTGGCCGCCGGCACCGTCGACAAGGTCGGCTTCACCGGCTCCTCGACCGTGGGTCGTCGGATCGGGGCGCTGTGCGGCCAGCACCTCGTCGCACCGATCCTCGAGCTCGGCGGCAAGAACCCTCTGGTCGTGATGCCCGATGCGCAGCTGGACCTGGCCGTGGAGGGTGCGTTGTTCTCCGGGTTCGGCACGGCCGGGCAGCGGTGCACCTCGCTCGGGGTCACGGTGGTCCACGCCTCGGTGCACGAGGAGTTCCTGACGCGGTTCACGGCAGCCGTGGAGGCGGCGCGGATCGGCGACCCCTTCGAGGACGTGCTCTACGGCCCGATGATCAGCGAACGGTTCGACGCGAACTTCGCCTCATGGCTCGAGCACCTCCAGCCACACCACCGCGTGTCGGGATCCTCCGCCGTCGGCCGGATCTCGTCTGCCTCGCCGCGGGAGGGGTTCGTGGGCGATCCGGATGCCGGCATCTTCCAGCACCCCGTCATCGTGGACGGCGTCACCTCGGATGACCTGCTCTACCAGGAGGA
>CAYXJD010000316.1:0-2863 GCA_964465225.1 uncultured Actinomycetota bacterium | reverse complement strand
CACGCCCATGCGCAGCCCGTCGTGCTCGTCCTCCCATGACTCCGGCTTGGCCCGTTCGTGGAACCAGCGAACCCGCTCGATACTGCGCTCCAGGCTGGCGCGCAGCTCGGGATCGAGGGCCTCGACCGCGTCCTGAAGGACCGCGTCGGGGACGACGACGTCGTCGAGGTCGACGTGGTCGAAGCGGGCGGTCAGCTCGCGCAGCGCCGCATCGCCGCCGTCACGCACGGCGTGGAGGCTCGCCTCCACCCCGTCGCGCGCGGCCGCGAGGTCGACCCGCGGTCGGGGGAGCCGATCCCGCACGTCGCTGTGGTCCCCACGCAGGTCGAGGACGGTCAGACGGGACACCACATACCTCCAGCTCGTGCCACGATGGTAGCGATGGGCGCTGGCCGGCACCCGCCCGGCACGGGTGCCGTGGCGGGGGCGCGGCGGGGCCGCGGCGGCGACCCTGGCAGCGCTCCCGCGGCTGCTCCCCAACGAGTCCTACAACGGCGGTACGAGCCTGCCGGGTCCTAGGGCTGGGCCGGGGGTGGGGCGGGGAGCGAGGCGGCCAGTGCCCGGGCGGCCGCGAGCGGGTCCGCCGCGCGGGTGATGGGCCGGCCGACGACCAGCAGATCCGCGCCGGCAGCGAGCGCGCTGGCCGGGGTCGCCGCCCGCGCGTGGTCGTCGCTCGCGGCGTCGACCGGCCGGATGCCCGGAGTCACGAGCCGCACCTGGGGCCCGACCGCAGCACGGACCGCAGGCAGGTCGCGGGGCGCGCACACGAGTCCGGGTGCCCCCGCGGACGTCGCCAGCCGCGCCAACCGGGGCACCTGGGTCGCGGCGGGGTCCGTGCCGAGCGCCGCGAGCTCGTCGTCGGAGGTCGAGGTCAGGACCGTGACCGCAAGGACCTCACCGGCTCCCCCGAGCCCTCTGACGGCAGCGGCCACCATGGGCGCTCCACCGCCGGCATGCACCGTCACCAGGCCGGCACCCAGATCGGCGATCCGGGCGGCGGTGCGCTCCACCGTCGTCGGGATGTCGTGCAGCTTGACGTCCAGGAACACGGGGCCATGCCGGCGGATCGTCTCCACCGCTGCCGGGCCGTGGGCGGCGAAGAGCTCGAGGCCGACCTTGAACCAGCCGACCGCGCCCACCAACCGCTCTGCCAGCGCCTCGGCTGCCGACAGGCTCGGGACGTCGAGCGCGACGACGATCCGCTCGTGGGCCGCGGGACCGTGCGACTGGTGGGCTATCACGGAGGTTCCTCGGTGTGGTGATGGACCCGGCGCGGCCCGACGCCGTGCACGTGGTCGCTGGCGTGCGTGGTGCTGACCGGTGTTGCGCGTGGTCGCTGGCGTGCGTCAGCGCGGGTGCACCGGCGCTGTGGCGCCGATCAGTTCGCTGACCGCAGCGATCCCCCGCTCGGCACACCAACGGGCGAGACCGTCGACGACGCGCGGCGCGATGAACGGGTCGACGAAGGTCGTCGTGCCGATCGCCACGGCGCTGGCCCCGGCGCGGAGGAACTGCACCACGTCGGTCACGGTGCGGACCCCGCCGCAGCCGATGATCGGGACCTCGGGCAGGGCGCTGTGGACCTGGTGGACGTTGCGGACGGCGACCGGGCGGATCGCTGGCCCCGACAGGCCCCCGTAGGTGTTGGCGAGCTCCGGTCGACCGGTCTCCGGGTCGATCGCCATGCCGAGCAGCGTGTTGATCAGCGTCAGGCCGTCCGCTCCGGCCGCGACGACCGAGCGGGCGATCTCGACGATGTCGGTGACGTCGGAGGTCAGTTTCGCGAACACCGGGACCTGAGCTGCGCGTACCACCCCGCGGACGACCTCCGCGCTGTCCGGGGCGGAACAGGCGAAGACCAGACCGCGGTCCTCGACGTTGGGGCAGGACAGGTTCACCTCGAGGGCGACGATCGTGTCCCCGGCGACCTCGCTCAGCGCGCTGGCGACCTGGGCGAAGTCGTCCGCCGTCCGCCCCGCCACGGAGGCGATCACCCGCACGCCGCGCTCCCGCAGCCACGGGAGGTCCTTCGCGATCCACGCCTCAACCCCCGGGTTCTGCAGCCCGATGGCGTTCAGCATCCCTGAGGGCGTCTCGGCCATCCTCGGCGCCGGCAGACCCTGGCGCGGCTCGAGCGTGATCGACTTCACCACCACTGCCCCGAGGTCGGCCACGTCGTGGAAGCGGTCGATCTCCGCTCCTGAGGCGAAGCAACCCGACGCCGAGGTGATCGGGTTCGGCAGCTCGATGCCGGCCGGGCGGACCGACAGGTCGATGTCGCCGGGGTCGAGCACGCGCCTGGTGGCTCCCACCACCTCGGCGTCAGGCCCGGCGGGACCGGTGTGCCCGGCACCGGCGCCGCGCCCACCGACCACCCGCACCTCGTCGGGCTGATCGTGGTCTCGACCCCGGTCGGCGGCGTGGCCGAGCTCGGCATCCGCGGCCGCACCGGCGGGACCGCCGCGCTTGCGACCCCACCCTGGTAGCTGATCGGAGGGGATCATGCGGACCTCGTCGCTCATGATCTACCCCTCGTCCGGTGGCGACGGCGGCGTTCCGGGCGCGTCCTCGGGACGCGGGGACTCCTCGTCATCGAGCTCGTCGAACACGATCACCTGCGCGGGGCGGGGAGGTGGAGGTGACGACGCCGGCGGTTCGGCACGGCTCGACGAGGTCGCGCTGCTCCCCGGCTCCTCCTCCGCGTCGGCTCGGCCCGGTGCCGGTGAGGTGGCCGACCGAGACGTGCGCGCCTGCGGAGCGGTCGGCTGCCCTGCGCCTGCGTGCGGAGACGCTGGCGGTGCCGCCTGGGCCTGCGGAGCGGTCGGCTGCCCTGCGCCTGCGTGCGGAGACGCTGGCGGTGCCG
>CAYXJD010000315.1:0-2884 GCA_964465225.1 uncultured Actinomycetota bacterium | reverse complement strand
GCAGCATCATCGAGATCTGCGACCCGAAGCCGGCTGCCAGGCGCAGCGCGTAGTTGACCGGGTAGGACCCGCCCCGGGACAGGTTGAGCTGCCCGAGCTCCGGGTCGACCTCACGGAAGTTGGGCACGGGCGGGACCAGACCGGTCTCCAGCGCCTTGATCGCGACGATGTCCTCGACGCCGACACCCATCGGGTGGCCGGTGACCCCCTTGGTGTTGGCGATCACGATCCGGTCCGCGTCCGCACCGAAGACCTGCCGCAACGCGTGGATCTCCGCCGCGGCGCTGCCGCCGCGGGCCGGGGTGTAGGTCTCGTGGGAGACGAACACGGTCTCGGGTGCGATCGCCTGGCGGGAGACCCCACGCGCCTCGGCCTGGCTGACCACGTCCTCCATGATCTGGCCGATGTGCTCGACATCGAGCCGGGTGCCGTGGAACGCGCTGTTGGCGGTGGTCGTGCCGAGGACCTCGCAGATGGGGGTGACGCCGCGCTCGCCGGCGGCCTCGGCGGACTCGACGACGATGCCCGCCGCGCCCATACCGAGCAGCATCCCGTGGCGCCGTCGATCGAAGGGCAGGGCCGCGTCCTCGACGCGCGCATCCGTCGCCGCTGCCCCGGTGGCCAGGAAGCCGGCACCGATCCACGGCAGGAGCTCGTCGCTGGAGGCGTCGTCCGCCGCGATCACGACGACCCGGCGGCAGCGCTCGGCACGGATCCAGTCCTCGGCGAGCGCGACCGCCTGGGTGGTGGAGGCACACGCACTGTTGATCTGGGTGTTGGGGCCGCGGGCACCGAGCAGCTCGGCGAACTGGGAGTGCCCCATGGACAGCACGCGGAACAGGAAACGACGGTTGAACAGGTACGCCTCGTCCGCGATCCGCTGGTCGAGCGCGGCGAGCTCCTGGTCGAGCTCGTCGAGGGCGGCGCTGTCCGGCGTGGTCGCGGCGACGCGGTCGCGCAGCTGCTGCAGCTCGACCCGCTGGCGTCGGCGGGCGGCGTCCTGCTCGTAGCGGGTGACCTCGTCGGTGATCTCCTCGAGGCCCGGGAAGGCGCTGCCGAAGATGACCCCGGTGTCGTCACGGAGCTCCTCGGGCAGCCCCCACCGGTCCGGGAGCTGGCTGCCGACGCCGGTCGTGCGGTAGTGCTGCACGATCGGGATGCCGGCGTCACGCAGGGCGTCGACCCCCGCGCCGACCGCCAGCTGGGTGGACCACCCGAGCGCGGCGACGCGGTCGGGGTCGATGCCGAACTCGTCGGCGAGGTCCAGCGCCCCGGAGCGGGCAGCGAGCTTGATCACGTCGGCGGGATCGTCGATGGTCTCGAAGCTGGCCTGGCCGTCGTCACCCTTGACGAGCCGGGTGATGTGTCGATCGGTGATCTCCTGGCGGATCCCGTCCGGGATCGGGGCGATGAACTGCTCGCCGCCGAGGATCCGCGCGACCTGCCGGTCGTCGAAGACCCGGGGGGTCCCCGGCAGCCCGACGGACGCACCGGAGATCACGACCGGCTCGGTCGTGCTGGACCGGCCGCCGGCCGCAGCCGGTGCTGCCGCCGGCGTGGTCGCCGGCGTGGTCGCCGGCGGCGCGAGGCTGCCCGCGCGCTCGAGGAAGGCGCCCAGCGCCCGGCCGAGCTCGAGGTAGGAACGGTCGGTCTCGGACATGTCGGCGGGCTCCAAGGCAGAGGTGGATGCGGTGAACGCCGGCGCCGCCGGCACGGTGGGTGCGGTGGGGGCCGCGGGAGCCGGCGAGGTGGTCGCCGCGGGAGCAGATGGTGCGGACGCCGGGGCGGCGGGACGGGCGCTCGCCGGGATGCGGCCCGTGCCGAGCCCGGCGGCGTACAGCCCGCACAGGGCCTGGTTGAACGCGGCCCCGTCGGCGAACTTCGGGTGGTTGGTGAACATGCTCAGCACGTCGTCGTCACCGAGGACGTCGCTGGCCAGGCCCTGCAGGGCCCGCTTGGGACCGACCTCGACGAACACCTCGGCACCGGCCTCGCGCAGTGACTGCAGGCCGGTGACGAACTGCACCGGCGAGGCGACCTGGTCGGCGAGCAGCTCGAGCATCTGATCGCGGGCATCGTCACCCGTCGGGTAGAAGCCACCGGTGACGTTGGAGACCACCGGCAGCTCCGGCGCGCGCAGCTCCAGCCGTTCGAGCGTGCGCCGCAACGGCTCGCTGGCGTCGGCCACGATGCGGGTGTGGAACGCGTGGCTGACCGGGAGCACGAAGGTCGTGAACCCACGCTCGGTGCAGGTGGCGACCGCTGCCTCCACCGCGTCCGAGGCGCCGCCGAGCACCGCCTGCGAGGTGGAGTTCACGTTGGCCAGCACGACGTAGCCGTCGGTCCCGTCCGCGATGCGCTGGACCTCCTCCACCGGGGCGAAGACCGCCGCCATCTTGCCGGGGTCGGCTACCTCGAGGCTGGCCATCTCGTGCCCGCGGGCGCTGACGGCCTCCAGGGCAGCGGCGAAGGTCAGCGAGCGCGCCGAGACCAGCGCGGCGTACTCACCGAGGCTGTGGCCCATGACCATGTCGGGAGCGATCCCGTAGGCGGCCAGCAGGCGGGTGAGCGCCTCGTCGGCGGTCAGCATCGCGGGCTGGGTGATCTCGGTGGCCATCAGCTCGAGCTCGGCCTGCGCCCTGCGATCCGGGTCGTCGCTGTCGAGCAGGATGTAGCTGGACAGCGGCCGGTCGATGAGAGCGGCCATGGCGGCATCGGCCTCGTCGTAGGTCCGTGCCACGATCGGCTCCAGCGCGGCCAGACCCCGGAGCATGTCGACGTACTGCGACCCCTGCCCCGGGTAGAGGAACGCGACCTTGGCGGCCGGTCCCCGCCCCCGGAAGACCCCACGCGAGCGCAGCGGCTTCCACAACGCGGGAGCGTC
>CAYXJD010000314.1:0-2912 GCA_964465225.1 uncultured Actinomycetota bacterium | reverse complement strand
CGCGCCGGAAGGTCGCGGTGCCACCTCGGCGTCAGCGCCCGGCAGTGCCGCTTGCGCGCCGGAAGGTCGCGGTGCCACCTCGGCGTCGGGGTCGCGCTCGTACCGCACGGTGTCCCCATCGAAGCGCATGACGTACGGACCATGGTCGTAGGCGCGGTGATGGCGGCGGCAGAGCAAGGCGGCGTTCGCCGGGCTGAGGTGACCGTCGGCGGCGTACGACGACTCGCCATGGGCGACATCACACCACGCCGCAGGCGCATCGCAGGCGGACCACGTGCAGCCGCGGTCACGGGCGACGAGGAACCGCCACAACCCAGCGGGCACGGTCCGGACCTTCTTGCTGACCGAGACTCCGACCTCCTGGTCGCCCAGGCCGATCCGGCTGACCGAGCAGTCACTGAGCAGGCAACGGACCGCTGCGAGACTGGCGGGCCCAGTGAACCGGAGCTCGACCACGCCCGAACCGTCGCGCAAGGTCTGCTGCTCCGCAACGACGAGCAGTTGCGGGCGCTGGCCGTGCTGGCTCGGCGCCTCACCGGCGCGCAGCGCGACGGTGCAGAGCTGCTCGAAGGCGTCGGCACCTCGCTGATCGGGCGTGCGGACCTCTCCTGGAGTATCCGGACGCCGGAACGCGTGCCAGGCCGCCATGGCGATCTCCGCCTGGGCGCCATAGAGACGACCTGAGGGGATCACCGCACCGTCGGAGCTCTGGACCAGGCGGAAGCCGCGGCGTCGGTGGTCCCGACGCTCACGCCGCTCCCCCTGGCCGGGATCGAGCTCGAGCAGCCGGCGACGGCCGAACCGACCCAGCGCCACAGCATCCATCCGGCCGGCGGCATCCACGAGCTCCGCCTCGAGCTGGTCTCGAGCGCCGGCGTTCACCTCCTCGAGCAGACGAGCGATCGTGGCTGACTGCTCCGGGTTGAGGCGACCGTCCCTTGTCGCCTGGCCCACCGAGGGTGAGGTGCGCGCCTGCTGGCCAGCCGTGACCGCACGCTTGGCCTCGCTGTCGGTCAGTTGCAGCTCGGAGCGCAGGAAGCGGGCGGCATCCCGGCGGGCGCGCTCCCCGGCGTGGCCGTTGGTCGGGTTCCCCTGGCGGCTCCTGGCGTGCTCGGCCAGCACCCCGGCCAGGCGGGACCGGTAGCCGTGGACACGGTCCAGCTGCGGTTGCAGCCGCCGAAGGGTCTCCTCCAGTTGCGGCTGCGAGAGGTCGTCGACGTCGAGGTCGAGCAGCACGGTGATCGCTGCTTCGAGACGGCCGAGAGCGGCCAGTACCTCTTCGGGCAGCGGGCTGGCGGCGCCACCTGGCGGGGCTGACGACAACGCCGAGGAAGCGGTCGCGACTCCGCGCGTACCGCTCCCCCGGACCGCTTCCGTCATGCCACCTCCTTCCCTTCCGTACCCCGAACAGTACCGAACGTACGTTCGATAGGCAAGGGTGGGGATGGGGAGCCTGTGGATACCGACGCCGCGGGCTCCTGCGCACGACCACCGCCGGCGGCGACTCCGACGGTGGCTCGGCGGCTGCGCCGGCCGTCAGCGGGGATCGGGCCCGCCAGCCGCCGCGACCCTGAGCGGCTCGACGACGGCGGCGACCTCCTCCCCCAGCGCCAACCGCGACACCGAGGTGACGAACGCCGAGCGGTTGAGGCCACACGCCACCGCCTGGTCGTCGAGCTCGTCCCGCTCGTCGGGGGTGAGGTAGAGCGCGGTGAACGCCGCGTCCTCGACACGGGGGCGCTTGCGCAGTTCGACCTCGCCGAGCGCGGCGTGCAGCTGCGGCCCGAACTCCGCGGCCGCGGCCAGCACCCAGTCCCCCGCCGACCAGTCCAGCGCCGCGGCGGCCTCGAGCAGCTGCTCCTTCACCTGTCTCGGGACCGTCAGCCCGACGTGACGACGCTCCGAAGCGGCACGGTCACCCCGCCGCGATCGTGTGGTCGCCACGCTGCTCTCCCCGGCCGGTGAGCCTCTCGGGAGTCCCGCCGGCCTGTCCTTCGCCCTGGTCGTGCACCGGTCCCGGCTCAGCGCTCGCGCGGTGGGGCCGGCGTCAGCACGGTCCCCAGTTCGGCCTCCGCCGGCGTCGCAGCCGAGTGCTCGGCGAAGAGCTCCTCGTCGGTCTGCACACGGATCCGGCCCTCGGGCGTCGCGATCCGGCGTTGGACACCAGGCTGCGTCGCAGCGTCGCGGAAGACCTCCTGGAAGGCCCGCTCCGCCTCGGCGCCGATGCGAGGCGGAGCCCCGGCGCCTCGCGTTCCGGCCTCGACAGCGGTCGGATCCTCACCGGCGGCGGACCTGGAACGCCGTCGCGTCGACCCGAACAGCGTCTGCGATCCGTGCCGCCGATCGCTGCGCCGCGCACGCGGGGCCACCTGCTCCTGTGAGGCATCCAACCGGTCACCGCGCCGCGCACGCACGGCCCCACGCTCCAGTCGCGGAGAACCCGGGTCCTCCACAGCCTGCGCACGATCGATGCGGCGGGCCCGCTCCGTGCCCCCGGTGTGTGCCCCACCCTCCGGCCGATCGGACCGTGGGGTGATCGCCGGCGCCGCCGAGGTGCGCCGTCGGCGCCTGGCCGGCGTCCGCTCACCAGCCTCGGAACCACGGCGACGGTTGGGACGAGGTCCGCTGTACTTCGTCTCCTCGAACCCGGCGAGCAGTCCGGACAAGCTCGGCGGCGAGGGCACGACCACCCGGTCCGTCAGGTCGATGGTCACCTCACCCTGCGGATCGAGGAACACCGTCGGGCCGTCGAAGCCCCGCTCCCGCAAGCCGGTGACCCACTCCTGGTGCTGACGGGAACCCAGGTCGATCAGGACGATCCCACCGCGGCGCGCGACGTCCATGGCGGTGTCGAGGTTCTCGGTGCGTTGGGCGGCGTAGCCGGGCAGCCAGGTCGAGATGGCCAGGTCGAG
>CAYXJD010000313.1:1887-2948 GCA_964465225.1 uncultured Actinomycetota bacterium | reverse complement strand
CGGGCCAGCACCAGCAGGTACTCCGCCCGCCCGGCGAAGGTGCACCAGGTCTTGACCCCGTCGAGCACCCAGTGATCCCCGTCACGGCGGGCCGTGGTCTTGACCCCGGCGACATCGGACCCGAAGTCCGGTTCGGTCACCGCGACCGCACACATCCGCTCACCGGAGGCGATGGCCGGCAGCCAGGTGGCCTTCTGAGCGTCGGTGCCCCCCTTGAGGATCGCCGTGCCGATGATCTCCGGTCGGGTGATGAGGGAACCGGCCACGCCGAGCGACCCGCGGGACAGCTCCTCGGTGACGAGCACCATGTTCAGGAGTTCGTCCTCACCTCCGCTGGCGAAGCCGCCGTGCTCCTCGGGGATGGACAGAGCGAAGCAGCCGAGCTCCGCGAGACCGGAGATGATGTCCTCCGGGATGTCCTCGTCGGCGCGGTGGACGTGCTCGGCGACGGGCATCACCTTGTCCTCGGCGAAGCGCCGGAAGGTCGAACGGACCATCTCGAGGTCCTCATCGAGGTGACGTGGTCCCGCCTCGCCCGTGGCCAGGACCCGATCGCCCAGCTCGCCCAGCATCGCCGTGTCGCGACCGGCGGCCAGGGCGTCGGCGACCGCGGCCAGCGGGTCGCGAGCCAGACCGAAGTCGGCCTCCCGACCAGCGGTGCGCGCCAGCAGGTCGGCCGCGACGTCAGCGGCGGCGACCAACGCCAACTGCGCCTGCAGCTCGTCCGGATCCCCCAGTTGGCTCAGGGCCCGTGCCGCGACCAGGGCCGAGGACAACGAGGCGAGGTCGTAGGCCGCCGCCTGGTGTTCGTCGAGCAGTCCTGCGTCGACACGGCCGTCGACGGCGCAGGCCGCGCTGAGGTGCCGGCTGGCCGTCTCCAGAGCGTCGGACACCGCACCGACGAGCGTGTGGGCCTGGGTGAGTGCAGTCATGGGCAACCCCTCTCCCGGCGGCCGAGCTCGGGATGAGCGTGGCGGCGGTGGGAACGGCGCACAGCGTGCCAGGCCCGGGGGAAGGCCACCAAGCCGACGCGCGCAGGCGCGCTCCCGCGCGACCCGTCA
>CAYXJD010000313.1:0-1787 GCA_964465225.1 uncultured Actinomycetota bacterium | reverse complement strand
GCGCGCTCCCGCGCGACGACGGCGGCGCCGATCGCGCCACCCTCATCGCCGAGCGCGGACCGCACCAGGGTGACCTTGGGTGGCTGGAGGAACAGCAGCGGTGCCACGGCCGCCTCCAGGTCGGCGCGGAAGGGCTCGCCGAGCTTGTCGGCGAGTCCACCCCCGAGCACCACCACCTCGAGGTCCAGCAGGTTGACCACGCTGGCGATGCCGGCGGCGAGCGTGGCCACGGCCTCCTGCAGCAACGCCGTGACGAGGAGATCGCCCTCCTCCAGGGCCGCCTTGAACACCCCCGAGGTGACCCGGTCCTTGCCCTTCTCCTGCGCGATCGCGAACAGCCGCGTGGGCCGACCTCCCGCCAGTGCCCGCTTGGCGGCGGTCTCCATGGCTCGGCGACCCGCGTAGGCCTCGACACAGCCGCGGCGACCGCACCCGCACATCGCTCCGCCCTGCCGGACGATCATGTGACCGAACTCGCCGGCGCCACCGTGGCTGCCCTCGAAGGGCGCGCCGTCGATCACGAGTCCGCCCCCGACCCCGGTGCCGGCGAACACGGTCAGCAGGTTGTCCGCGCCCTGGGCCGCGCCGAGCCGGTGCTCCCCGATGGCGGCCGCGGTCACGTCGTTGATGACCGACACGGGGGTGGACAGCTCCTCGCCGAGCACCTCGGCCAGCGGGAACCGCTCGCGCACCCCCGCGACGTTGGGTCCGCCATCGATGGAGCCATCGGTGACGATGCCGGGCGATCCGACGCCGACCGCCTCGAGTGCATCGAGGCCGATCCCGGCGTCCTCCGCCGCCTTCTTGGCCGCCTTGCGCAGTTCCTTGACGAGACTCTCGACACCCCCCTCGGTGGGCGTCGCCCGTTTGGCGCTACCGCGCACCTCCTCACCGTCGAGTACCACGGCGTAGATGTTGGTGCCGCCCAGGTCGATCCCCACGCTGCTCACGGTCGCCCTCTCGTCCGGCCTCGTCCATCGGCTCTCGATGCCCCCCGTGCCGGCAGCCTAACGGCCAGGGCGCGGACAGCAGCGGCCCTCGAGGCGGGACGGCACGGGCCGGCTCATGGCCGTAGGTGGGTCGTCGGGGCACGACGCGCCGCGATCGCCACGAGCCCGAGGATGAGCAGTCCCGCCCCCGACCAGCCCGTGATGCTGAGCCGCTCGCCGACCAGCACCACCGCCAGGACCGTGGCTGCCAGCGGCTCGGCCAGGGTCAGTGTCGTGACCGTGGGCGCGTCCAAAGCCGCCAGCCCGCGGGCGAACAGCAGGTAGCCCAGCGCGGTTGCCCCGATGGTCAGCCAGGAGGCCGTCGCGAACCCGGCCGGGGTCGCGACCCAGCCGGCATCACCGAGGAGCAGCACGGGCAGGAGCAGCAGCCCGGAGCCCGTGAAGGTCAGGGCCACCGCTGACGGTCCGTCGGCGCCCGCGGCGATCAGCCGCACCGACACGGTGGTGTAGGCGCCGAAGGCGGCGCCTGCCACGAGGCCGGCGACGATACCCGCGGTCCCGGGGTCCTGACCGGCGTCGCCGGCGGCCCCAGCATCCGCCAGCAGGACCGCCGCTCCGGCCACGGTCGCCCCGGTGGCGGCCACCCACCGCGGACCGGGCCGGTGGCCAGCCAGCAGGGCGAACGACCCGGCCCACGCCGGTGCGCTGCCGATCGCGATCAGCGTGCCGAGGGCGACGCCGACGGCGCGGACGCCGGTGAGGTAACCGAGCTGGAAGACCGTGATCGCGACAGATCGGAAGAGCGTCGTGTAGGGAAAGAGTGTTCAGAGCCGTGTA
>CAYXJD010000312.1:0-2997 GCA_964465225.1 uncultured Actinomycetota bacterium | reverse complement strand
TACCTCGACAAGCTCGGGTTCAACCTCGTCGGCTACGGCTGCACGACCTGCATCGGCAACTCGGGCCCGCTGATCCCGGAGGTCAGCGCCGCCGTCCAGGAGCACGACCTCGCGGTGGTGTCCGTGCTCAGCGGGAACCGGAACTTCGAGGGCCGGATCAACCCCGACGTCAAGATGAACTACCTGGCCTCACCACCGCTGGTCGTCGCCTACGCCCTGGCCGGCACGATGGACCTCGACCTGTTCACCGAGCCGCTGGGGACCGGCGCCGACGGGCAACCGGTCATGATGGCCGACCTCTGGCCGTCCCCGCAGGAGGTCCAGGAGGTCGTCAACCAGGCGCTGCAGACCGAGATGTTCAGCGACAAGTACGCCTCGGTCTTCGATGGCGACGAGACGTGGCGCGCTCTGCCGACACCCGAGGGCGACACCTTCGAGTGGGCCGAGGAGTCGACCTACATCCGCAGGCCCCCCTTCTTCGACGGGATGGAGGCGGAACCGGCGCCGCTGGCCGACATCGCGGGGGCGCGCGTGCTGGCCAAGCTCGGCGACTCGGTCACCACCGACCACATCTCGCCGGCGGGCGCGATCAAGCTGGAGAGCCCGGCGGGGGAGTACCTGATCGAGCACGGGGTCGAGCGGCGGGACTTCAACTCCTACGGCTCGCGTCGGGGCAACCACGAGGTGATGATCCGCGGCACCTTCGGCAACATCCGGCTCCGCAACCAGCTGGCGCCAGGCACCGA
This sequence comes from uncultured Actinomycetota bacterium, assembly GCA_964465225.1. GTDB lineage: Bacteria > Actinomycetota > Nitriliruptoria > Nitriliruptorales > Nitriliruptoraceae > T1Sed10-7. The sequence continues at coordinate 2,251 of CAYXJD010000312.1, read as the reverse complement.
GGGCGGCTTCACCCGCGACCTGCTCGGTGACGGCGAGGTGACCTCGATCTACGAGGCGGCGGAGCACTACCAGGCCGAGGGTGTCCCGTTGGTCGTGCTGGCAGGCACCGAGTACGGCTCGGGCTCCTCGCGCGACTGGGCGGCCAAGGGGACCCTGCTGCTGGGTGTGAAGGCCGTGATCGCCACCTCCTTCGAACGGATCCACCGGTCGAACCTGATCGGGATGGGGGTGCTGCCGCTGGAGTTCCCTGAGGGCCAGGACGCCGACTCGCTGGGACTCTCCGGTGAGGAGACCTTCGACGTGCAAGGGATCACCGCGCTGAACGACGGGGCGATCCCGGCGACGGTGCAGGTCACCGCCCACGGCGCCGATGGCAGCGAGACCACCTTCGACGCACGCGTGCGGATCGACACCCCGGGGGAGGCCACCTACTACCGCCACGGCGGGATCCTGCAGTACGTGCTGCGCAGCCTCAGGGACGCCTGACCGCTCACGCAGGCCGTACCCTTGGCACTCCACGACCGCCGTACCGAGGAGCCACCGTGCTGTTCTCCCGCCGCCAGGGCGGACCGGTCAGCGCCGAGGAGGCGCTGCCGGGACGAGCGTCACCCATCGCCACCGCCTCGGAGCACTACGTCCACGGACGCCCCATCACGCCGCCGTGGCCCGAGGGCCACGAGCTGCTGGTGCTCGGCATGGGCTGCTTCTGGGGGGCTGAACGCCTCTTCTGGCCGATCGATGGCGTCTGGACGACCTTCGTGGGCTACGCCGGTGGGAGCACACCGAACCCGACCTACCGGGAGGTCTGCACCGCCGCGACCGGGCACGCGGAGATCGCCGGGGTGGTCTACGACCCCGAGGTGGTCGACCTCGAGACCCTGTTCGCGGCGTTCTGGGAGAACCACGATCCGACCCAGGGGGATCGTCAGGGCAACGACGTCGGTCCGCAGTACCGCTCCATCGTGCTGACGACCACCGAGCGGCAGTTCGAGGCGGCCACGGCCAGCCTCCAGCGGTACCAGGACCGTCTCGCGCAGGCAGGGATCCACACGCCCATCACGACCACCATCGCCCCCCTCGGCGAGGTGTACTGGGCCGAGGCCGAGCACCAGCAGTACCTGGCCAAGCACCCCGGCGGCTACTGCAACCACGGCTTCTGCCAGGCGGCCTACTGACGGCTGCGAGCACGTCCGTGTAGCGTGTGGCCCGCCCCGTGACGGCGCCTGAGCTGCGTTGCGTCGACCCTGCTGCTTCGAGGTCCGCTCGATGATCCCCCGTGAGCTCCGCCTGCCGCCCGAGCACCTGTTCCCGCCCGACGAGTGGCTCCTGATCGAACGGGGCTTCACCGACCGTTGGATGGGCAACGCGGAGACGATCTTCGCGCTCGGCAACGGCTTCCTCGGCATGCGGGGAACCCTCGAAGAGGGCAGGCCCGCGATCGAGCCGGGCACCTTCGTCAACGGGTTCCACGAGACCTGGCCCATCGTGCACGCCGAGGAGGCCTTCGGCTTCGCGCGTACGGGTCAGACGATCGTCAACTGCCCGGACGCGACCCTGCTCAAGCTCTACGTCGACGACGAGCCGCTGTTCCTGCCCACGGCACGACTGGTCGACTACGAGCGCAGCCTGGACTTCCGCGAGGGCGTGCTGCGTCGGTCCCTGGTCTGGTCGACCCCCAGCGGCAAGCGGGTGACGCTGAAGACCTCGCGCCTGGTCTCCTTCGTCCACCGCCACCTCGGTGCCATCTCCTACGAGCTGACGGTCGACAGCGATGCCCCGGTGGTCGTGTCCTCGCAGCTGCTCAACCGCCAGGATGCCCGGGCCGAGGACGAGCCGCGCAACGGCAACGGTGGGGACCCGCGCCGTTCACGTGGCTTCGGCGACCGGGTGCTGAACAACAAGAACACCGCCGAGGAGGGCCACCGCGTCGTCTTCGGGTACCGGACCACCAACTCACGGATGACGTTGGGTGTCGGCGTCGACCACGTGATGGAGACCGACAACCCGTGGCGGGCCCAGCGCAGCACGACCGACGACCTCGGCAAGGTCGTCTTCACCGTCGATGCGCGCGCCGGCGTGCCGATCCGCATCACCAAGTTCATGACCTACCACAGCTCACGCAACGTGCCGCCGGCGGAGCTCGTCGACCGCAGTTGGCGCACCCTGGATCGCGCCATGACGGAGGGCTACGGGGCGCTCGAAGCAGCACAGCGCGACTTCCTGACCGACCTCTGGGCGCGGGCCGACGAC
>CAYXJD010000311.1:0-3022 GCA_964465225.1 uncultured Actinomycetota bacterium | reverse complement strand
GGGAAGGTCGAAGCTGCTGCCGACCTTCGGCAGGTCCGCGGGGGCGAGGTTGACCACGATCCGCTCTCCGGGCCAACGCAGCCCATGACGCTGGATGGCGGTCCGGACGCGTTCCCCCGCCTCCCGCACGGCGGCATCCGGCAGACCGACCAGTCGCAGCGCCGGCAGGCCGGGGCTGCAGCTGGCCTCCACCCGGACCTCCAACGGCCGCAACCCGACCAGGGCGACGCCCCGGACGATCGCGAGCGTCCGGCCCCCCATCAGGCCAGTCCCGCGAGGTGGGTCAGCCGTGGACGCCGCCCGAGGTCGATCGCGATGAGATCCAGACGCACGCTGCGGTGATGCTCGGGCTGCTCACGGAGGAAGGCGCCGACCAGCGCCCGAAGTCGCCGGTGCTTGCGAGGATCCAACGCCGCGACGGCACCGCCGAACCGATCGGCGTCACGGCGGGTCTTGACCTCGCAGACGACCAACGATCCGCTCAGCTCGTCGATCGCGATGAGGTCGAGCTCACCGCGCAACGAGCCGTCAGCGATCCGCCAGTTGCGGGCGATGAGCTGCATGCGGTGCTCACCGCGCAGGTGCCGGGCCGCCAGTGCCTCACCGGCGCGCCCGAGGGCACCGCCAGCGGTGAGCGCCTGTTGCTCGGCGAGCGTGAGGGGGAGCTGATGCGCGGAGGTGGTGTCCATGACGGCACGCTACGTCTGCCACGTGCCGTTCCAGCAGCCGGTCATCTGGAGCCTGTGGACAGACCCGGCGAGATCAGATGACGCCGAACCCCCACAGCAACCCCGCACCGAGCACGACGACGGCCACCACCAGCAGCCAGACGTCGTTGCGCTTGTCGTCGCGGTACCGGCGGGTCGCGTTGAAGCCCATGGCGGTCACCTCCGGGGGGTCACTCGTCGAGGAAGTCGGCGACGTCCGCCTCGTCGTGGACCAACTCCTCGACGTTGACGTCCCTGAACGTCAGGACCCGGACCTGCTTGAGGAAGCGGGCCGGCCGGAACATGTCCCAGACCCACGCGTCGGTGAGTTCGAGTTCGAACCAGAGGTCCTCGCCCTCGTGCGGGACCACCTGCACCTCGTTGCACAGGTAGAAGCGCCGTTCGGTCTCGACGACGTAGCGGTAGAGCCGGACCACATCGCGGTACTCCCGGTACAGCGAGAGCTCCAGATCGGTCTCGTAGGCGTCCAGCTCCTCGGGGTTCACGTCCCGGCCTCCAGCCCGCCGGTCGACACCGGCAGCCAGCAGTCACCGCCTGTCACGGGCGGTGTGTCAGGGTAGCGCCGTGCAGCGCTACGGTCCTTGGCATGTCCAGACGCACCGTCACCCCGCCGGACCCACCGGCTGGCGGCCCCGACATCGTCACCGAGCGCCGGCTCCACGGCGACGGGCTGCTGGTGGCTGGTCTCGACGAGGTCGGACGGGGGGCCTGGGCAGGACCGCTGACGGTCGGTGTGACCATCCTCGATCTCGCCGCGGTGCCGGAGGGCCTACGGGACTCGAAGCTGCTCACGGTGCAGCGGCGCACCGAGCTCGATCGTGCGGTGCGCGACCACTCGGAGGTCGCGATCGGCGAGGTGGTCCACGACGAACTGGATCAGGTCGGGCTGGCCACGGCGCTGCGGATCGCGGCGCAGCGGGCGGTCGAGGCGCTGCCGCGGCGTCCCGACGTGGTGCTGATCGACGGCAACGTCGATCTGCTGGCGGGACTCGGCTACCGGACCGAGGTGCTCATAGGCGGCGACGACCGCTCCGCCTCCATCGCGGCGGCTTCGATCGTGGCGAAGGTCCACCGCGACGCCTGGATGGTCGCCCAGTCGCCGCGCCACGCGCCGTACGGGTTCGACACCAACAAGGGCTACGCCACCGAGCATCACCGCGCGGCCCTGGCAGCTCGAGGTCCGTGCGAGCTCCACCGCCGAAGCTGGCAGCCGATCCAGGCGCTGCTCGGCGCCCGACAGCTGGCCATCGAAGGTCCCGGGAGCGGTGGCTAGCCGACACCGATGAGGCGGGGGTGCAACGCGGCGCCGGCCGCCGGTCGGCCCTCCGGTGCGCTGGATTGCGGCGTCGCATCGAGCTCGTACTCGACACCGGTGAGCAGTCGTGCGTGCTCGAAGGGCCAGATGATCGCGTAGGAGCGACCGACCACCTTGTCGCGCGGGACGAAGCCGAGACTGCGGCGCGAGTCCGAGGAGTTGGGTCGGTTGTCGCCCAGGAAGAACAGCGTGCCCTCGGGCACGACGACGGGCCCGTAGTCGGAGGGGTCGTCGAAGACCACGTAGGGCTCATCGAGCGGGACGCCGTTGACGCTGACGACCCCCTGCTCGATCAGGATCTCGTCACCCGGCAGGCCGATCACGCGCTTGACGAAGTCCCGCGCGCTGGCGGGGACGACGCCCAGGAACTGTCCCACGACCCGGACGATCCGATCCCCCGCGGTGTCATCGACCGCGGTGTCGGTCAGGCTCTCCCCCTCGAAGACCACGATCTCGCCGCGCGCGGGCTCCCGGAAGCGGTAGGTGAGCTTCTCCACGATCATGCGGTCGTTGACGCTGAGCGTGGGTTCCATCGAGCTCGACGGGATGTAGAACACCTGCACCACGAAGGTGCGCAGCAGGAACGCGAGCACCAGGGCGATGACCAGGAGCACCGGCAACTCCCGGAGGAAGGAGCCGGAGGCACCCGCCGACCCGGAGCGCGACCGTTGCGCTGGTGTCGGGGTGGCCGGGCGCGCCGGTAGCGGACCGACAGGACCGGCAGGACCCGGCCGCGGGTCCGGCGGCGTCGTGCCCGCCGGTGGCGGTGCGATCGGCGGCGCCGGTGGTGGCCCCGAGGAACCCTGGCCTTCGTCTGCATCCTCAGCTCGGCCCGACCCCGATGTCGAGGGATCCGACGGACCCGAGGTGCCGGTCGTGCGCGCGGTCCAGGGCCCCGCGCCGAAGAGCGGTTCACCCTGTCCGGTGCTGCGCCGTTGACCGGTGTGGCGTTGCGACATGACCCCCACCTCTCGGTGGC
>CAYXJD010000310.1:0-3025 GCA_964465225.1 uncultured Actinomycetota bacterium | reverse complement strand
TCGGGACCGGTCGGTGCGCGGTTCCTCAGGAACTGGCTGCAGAGCCTCGCCTAGAGCGTGCGACCGGCTAGACGCCGTGTGCGATGGCCTGACCGTCGGGTGCGAACACGTGCACCTTGTCGGCCGGCACGGTCAGCCGCAGGAGCTCCCCGACACGGGGTGCCGGCCGATCGACCATCGCCACCACGTGCTCCGCCGGATCGCCGCTCGCCCCGATCGCGACCTCGATGTGTGCGCCCAGGAACGCACGTCGGCGAACGACCTCCTCGACGACGATCAACTCCTCGCCGGTGGCATGCTGCAGGTCGTCGGGTCGCACACCGAGCACGCAGTCGCTCCCGACCCATCGGCTGACCTGCGGTATGACGCTCGGGATGCGGAACGGACCGGCCCGCACCTGTGCCCGGCCGGCGCTGCGCTCGATGCGGCCGGGCAGCAGGTTCATGGCTGGCGTGCCGAGGAAGCCGGCGACGAACGTGGTCGCCGGCGCGGCGTAGAGTTCCGTCGGGCTGGCCACCTGGACGAACCGGCCGTGGTGGAGCACCGCACAGCGGTGGGCCAAGCTCATGGCGACGCGCTGGTCGTTGGTCGCGACCAGCAGGGTGACACCGTAGCCCTCCTGGACCCGGATCAGTTCCTGGACGAGCATCGCCCGGCGTGGGGCGTCTGCCTGCGCGAACGGTTCGTCGAGGAGCAGCACGCCGCCACGGCGCACCAGCGAGCGCGCCAACGCCACCTCGTGCTGCTCGCCCTGGGAGAGCGTCCGGGGTCTGCGGCGCAGCAGCCCCCGCAGCGAGAAGGCGCGGGCCTCGGCCTCGACACGCTGCTCCCGCTCTTCGGTGTCGACCCCGCGGACCCAGAGCGGGAAGGCCACGTTCCCGGCGACGTCGAGGTGCCGGTACAGCGCCGCGGTCTGGGACACCATGGCCACCTCGCGTTCGCGTGTGGGCAGCGAGGTGACGTCGCGACCATCGAGCACCACCTGTCCGCCGGCCACCGTGTCCAGTCCGGCCACCGCGCGCAGGAGGGTGGACTTGCCCGCGCCGGACGGCCCCAGCACGGCCAGCCGCTCCCCGGCATCGACGCGCAGGTCTATACCCTGCAGCACCGTCGTGCCGTCCTTGACGACGTGTAGGTCGTACAGGTGCACGGTGCCCACGACTGGTGCTCCTGCTGGCGGAAGGGAGGTCCGACCGGGTCCCGCGACCCTGGCGGCTTGCGGGCGGTTCGGCACCATGATGCCCGCGGAGCGGCGTAGGCTGCAGGGTCCGTCCTACCCCTCTGTGAGGTCCCGTGTGCTCACCCTCTACCCCGCCATCGATATCCGGGATGGCCGTGCCGTCCGCCTGACCCAGGGGCGGGCGGATGCCGAGACCGTGTACGGGGACGATCCCGTCGAGGTGGCACGTGGTTTCGCCGCGACCGGGACGAGCTGGTTGCACGTCGTCGACCTCGATGCAGCCTTCACCGGTGCACCGCGGAACCGGCACCTGATCGAGGCGATCGTCGCCGAGACCGGCTGCCAGGTTCAGGCATCGGGCGGGGTGCGGACCCTCGAGGACGTGCAGGCCTCCCTCGGGTACGGCGCGGAGCGGGTCGTGATCGGCACGATGGCGCTGAGCGACCCTGGCTTCGTCGCCCGTGTGCTCGATGCCGTCGGCCCCCGGATCGCCGTGGGCCTCGACGCGCGGGGCACGACGCTACAGGCCCGCGGCTGGACCGAGGAGGCCGGTGATCTCTTCGAGGCGCTGGAGCGCTTCACCACGATGGGCGTGCCCCGTTTCGTCTACACCGACGTCGCCAAGGACGGCATGCTGCAGGGGCCGAACGTCGACATGCTGCAGCGGGTCGCCGACGCGACGAGCGCCGCCGTCACCGCGTCGGGCGGGGTGAGTTCCCTGGCGGACCTGGAACGGTTGGCGACGTGCCACGAGCGCGTCGACGCCGCGATCGTCGGCAAGGCGCTCTACAGCGATGCCTTCACCCTGGCAGAGGCACTGGCGGTCACCCGGAGCGCGGCATGAGCACCGTCGAGGCGTATCCGGGTGCCGGTGTCGTCGAGCCGGACGGTCTCGCGGTCCGCGTGATCCCGTGCCTGGACGTGACCGAGGGTCGGGTGGTCAAGGGGGTCCGCTTCGTGGACCTGCGGGATGCCGGGGATCCCGTCGAGCTCGCCCGGGCCTACGACCTTGCGGGTGCCGACGAGCTGGTCTTCCTGGACATCACCGCATCGAGCGACGACCGCGACATCATGCTCGACGTCGTCGCGCGCACAGCTGAGGAGGTCTCCATCCCCTTCGCGGTCGGGGGAGGGATGCGCACGGTCGCCGACGCGCGACGGATGCTGCACGCCGGAGCCGACAAGATCGCGTTCAACACCGCGGCCGTCGGGCGACCGGAGCTGCTCGCCGAGGCCGCCGATGCGGTGGGCGGCCAGTCGGTCATGGCCGCCATCGACGTCCGTCGGCGCGACCCTGACGACGCGAGCGCAGGATTCGAGGTCGTGATCCACGGCGGCCGGACCCCGACGGGCCTGGACGGGGTCGCCTGGTGTGTCCGGGCGGCCGAGCTCGGGGCGGGTGAGATCCTGCTGACCTCGATGGACCGGGATGGCACCAAGGCCGGCTTCGACCTGCCGCTGCTGCGCGAGGTGACGGCAGCCGTGCCCGTCCCGGTGATCGCCTCAGGGGGGGCCGGCACGGCCGAGCACCTGGCCGCCGCGGCCCAGGACGGCAATGCCTCGGCGGTGCTGGCGGCTTCCATCTTCCACTTCGGCGAGGTGAGTGTCACCGAGGTCAAGGAGGCCATGGCCGCGCGCGGGGTGCCGATCCGGCATCTCCCGCCCTCGGACCTGGTCTGAGTCGGCGCCGCCTCGACATCGGACTGTGGCGCAGCTACCTATCGACATCGGATTGTGGCGCAGCTACCCGTCGACACGGGCCTGCAGCGCAGCTACCCGTCGACATCGGCCTGTGGCGCAGCTACCCGTCGACATCGGCCTGTGGTGCGGTGTACACCGCAGCGA
>CAYXJD010000309.1:0-3027 GCA_964465225.1 uncultured Actinomycetota bacterium | reverse complement strand
ATCGTGACCCGCACGACGCTGCAGTTCCTCTACCGGGAAGGCAGCGATTTCGTCCTGATGGACACCGAGACCTTCGAGCAGTCCAACGCTCCCATGGAGGCGATCGGCGAGGCCGCCGACTACCTCCTCGAGGGCGACGAGCTGTCGGTCCAGCTCTACGACGGGCGCATCGTCGGCGTCGATCTGCCCGCCGCCAAGGAGCTAGAGATCTCCCAGACCGACCCCGGGTTCGCCGGCAACACGGCCACGTCCGCGACCAAACCGGCCACCCTGGAGACCGGCAAGGAGATCCAGGTGCCTCTCTTCATCGAGCCCGGTGAACGGGTCAAGGTCGACACCCGCACCGGCGCCTACCTCTCCCGCGCCTGATGGCCCAGCGCACCCGTCGCCCACCCACGCCCCGACGAGCCGACACCTCGGATCCCTCACGTTCGCGTGAGCGCGCCCTGCGGGTGCTGTTCCAGGCGGACCTGCGTGGGGTTGCGCCTTCGGTGACCCTCGAGCGCATGGACCGCGACCCGGCTGCACGTTCGCTGCTCGACGAGCGGGACTCGCTGACCGAGGAGGTCCCGATCGTGCCGCCGCCTGAGCTGGGACGCGCAGGCTCGCCGGCCGCGCCACCGAGCGACACCTCGACCACCGCGGACCGGGGGCCGTCCACCCCGTCTCCCCAGTCCCGCCCGGCAGCCGGTGCAGGTGGCCCCCGGCGAGCCAGCGGCTGGAGCGACGCCCCGGTCCGCACGAGCACGCCCGCGCTGGACGGCTTCACGCGGGCACTGGTGCTCGGTGTGGAGGCCCACCGCCCGGCGATCGAGGATCTGATCGCCCGGTACTCGCGTCGCTGGGCGATCTCACGCATGCCGGTCGTGGACCGCAACGTGCTGCGCCTCGCGACCTACGAGCTGCTCCACGAGACCACACCGCCGGCGGTGGTGCTCGACGAGGCGATCGCGCTCGCCAAGCGGTTGTCCACAGATGACTCGGGGCGCTTCGTCAACGGGGTCCTCGAGTCGATCCGTAAGGAGCTCGCCGAGGCCCCGCCCGGCCCAGCGGACGGCGCCAACCGCTGAGGGGCACACTCAGCCAACCGGGGTGCTGGTCGCCTCAGCACCGCGTGCTAGCGTCGCGGCCGCGTCCAGGCGGGCCCACCGCCTCGCCGCTCGCGACTGCTCCTTTAACGACCGGTCCCGTGAGGCCGGGAAGGGGATCGACGTGTCCAGCCCTGCCCAACTCCTCGGCAGTGAGGACGTGGCGAGGATGCTCCGCCGCCTCGCACATGAGTTGCTCGAGGCCAACCAGGGAGCCGAGGGCCTCGTCCTGGTCGGTATCCAAACCCGGGGTCTGCCCCTGGCGCAACGTCTCGCCCGCCTGATCGGTGAGATCGAGGGCACCGAGGTGCCCTGTGGATCGCTCGACGTGACGCTCTACCGCGACGATCTCGGGCGACGCGCCCCGAAGTCCCTCCACGTCACCGACGTCCCGGCCGACATCACGGGGCGCACCGTGGTGCTCGTGGACGACGTGCTCTACACCGGCCGCACGATCCGAGCCGCCCTCGATGCGCTCAACGAGTTGGGGCGGCCCGACCGGATCCGACTGGTGACGCTCGTCGACCGCGGGCATCGGGAGCTACCGATCCGCGCCGATCACGTCGGCAAGAACCTGCCCACCGCCTACAGCGATCGGATCCGGGTGCTGCTGGCGGAGGTCGACGGCATCGACGCGGTCGTGGCCGAGGAGGTGCCCGCGTGACGACCCGACGCGAGCCATCGCCGCCGCACGAGGTCCACCGCAGCACCTCGACGGACCCCGCCGCCGCGGCAGCTACAGGACCAGGCGCAGGTGCCGAGGCGGCAGCCGCAGGACCAGCCGCAGGACGAACCGCAGGACCAGGCACAGGTGCCGAGGCGGCAGCCGCAGGACCAGCCGCAGGACCAGGCGTAGGTACCGGAGCGGCAGCCGCTGCACCCGCCGAAGAGACGGCGCGGACACCCGCGACACCGATGAGCGCAGCTCCGCTGCCGCACCTGCTCGGCATCGACGACCTCGACACGGCCCAGGTCGTGCACATCCTCGACACGGCCGAGCAGCTCCTGCCGATCGCGACGAGGGAGCGCAACACCGTCCCGACCCTGCGCGGCAAGGTGGTCTGCAACCTCTTCCTCGAGGACTCGACCCGCACCCGCATCAGCTTCGACCTCGCGGCCAAGCGGCTGTCGGCCGAGGTGCTGAACTTCTCCGCCAAGGGCTCGTCGGTCTCCAAGGGTGAGTCCTTCAAGGACACGGCGCTGACCCTCGACGCGATGGGGGTCGACTGCGTGGTGGTCCGCTCCGGCAGCTCCGGGGCACCGCGCCAGCTCGCGCGCTACCTGGACGTCCCGATCATGAACGCGGGGGACGGTTGGCACCAGCACCCGACCCAGGCACTCCTGGACGTGTTCACGATGCGCCGCCACCTCGGGGACCTCCAGGATCGTCACGTCGTCGTCGTCGGCGATGTGCTGCACTCCCGCGTGGCACGCAGCGAGGTCCAGGCGCTCAAGCTGCTCGGTGCCAGGGTCAGCGTCGTCGGGCCGCCGACCCTGCTGCCACCCGAGATCGAGCGCTGGGGTGTCGAGGTCGCCGACAGCCTCGACGAGCTCCTGCCCGAGGTCGACGTGGTCTACCTGCTGCGGGTCCAGCGTGAGCGGATGCACCGGGCGTTCTTCCCTTCGACCCGCGAGTACCAACGGCTGTGGGGGATGGACGGACGCCGACTCGGGTTGCTCAAGGACGATGCGATCGTGATGCACCCCGGGCCGATGAACCGTGGTGTGGAGATCACCGGCGAGGTGGCCGACTCCGACCGTGCGGTGATCACCGAGCAGGTCACCAACGGCATCGCGGTACGCATGGCCTGCCTGTACCTGCTGCTGGCGGCACCGACGGGCAGCGACGAGGAGGCCGTGCGATGAAGACCCACCCCCCGGAGACCTCCGGGACCGGCCGGCTGCTGCTGCGTGGCGGCCGCGTCCTCGATCCCGCCAG
>CAYXJD010000308.1:0-3032 GCA_964465225.1 uncultured Actinomycetota bacterium | reverse complement strand
CTTTCGCTGAGGCAACGGACGACCGCCAGTGGATTCACGTGGACCCTGAGCGCGCAGCTCACGGTCCATTCGGAACCACCATCGCACACGGTCTGTTGACTCTTTCACTCCTGGGCACGTTGGTACCTCAGATCTATCGAGTCGAGAATGTGGGAACACGGCTCAATTATGGATACAACAAGGTACGCTTCCCCACCCCGGTCCGAGCCGGATCCCGGGTGCGAGCCTCGTGCCGGATTCTTGAGGCAAGTGCGGTGAAGGGCGGCCTTCATGTCGTCACCGAGGTGACGGTAGAGCTTGAGGGCAGTGAGAAGCCTGCTTGCGTCGCGCACAGCGTAGGTCGAGTCTATGCCTGACTGTTCGCACGGATACCACTCGGCCGCGCCGATCACTCGCCCGAATGCCCTTCGGCCTCCCCGTCCGGCCGGACATCGTGGATAACAGGATGTCTGAATGGGACACGACACCGGATGACGACCCAAGTGATCCACCCTGGGTCTGGTGGAGGTTCCTAACCTTGGTTTCCAAGGAGGAGCTATGTCCACCATCGGAGCATCAGGCAAGGGGCAGTCGCGTCGCTACACCCCGGCCGAGAAGGAGCAGGCGGTCCGCATGGTCCGTGCGCTGCGTGAGGAGCTCGGGACCACGCAGGGCACGGTTCGGAGGGTCGCTGACCAGCTGGGCTACGGCGTCGAGTCCGTGCGCGGCTGGGTCAAGCAGGCCGAGATCGACGCGGGCGAGACACCGGGGACGACCTCGGGCGAGCAGGCGCGGATCAAGGAGCTCGAGCAGGAGAATCGGGAGCTCAAGCGCGCGAACGCCATCTTGAAGTCGTCAGCAGCTTTCTTCGCGGCGGAGCTCGACCGCCCACATCGGTGATGGTGGACTACATCGACCGTCACAAGAACGTCTACGGGATCGAGCCGATCTGCCGCACGCTGCAGTTCGCCCCGTCGACCTACTACGCCGCCAAGGTCCGTCCACTCTCGGCGCGGGCGCAGCGGGATGCGGTGCTGGAACCTGCCCTGCTGCAGCTGTGGAGGGACAACTTCCGGGTGTACGGGGCCCGGAAGTTGTGGAAGGCCGCCCGCCGTGCCGACATGGACGTCGGCCGGGACCAGGTGGCCCGTCTGATGCGTCAGCTCGACATCCGTGGGGTGCACCGCTCCAAGAAGGTCCGCACCACCCGGCCCGACCAGGCCGCCGACCGGCATCCGGATCTGGTGGACCGCCAGTTCATCGCGGACGCACCCAACCAGCTCTGGGTTACGGATCTGACGTTCGTGCCCACCTGGTCCGGGGTCGCCTACGTCTGTTTCATCATCGACGCGTTCTCCCGCATGATCGTCGGGTGGCGGTGCGCGTCGAACATGCGCACCGACATGGTCCTCGACGCGCTCGAGATGGCCCGCTGGTCACGCGGCACGACCCTCGAGGGGCTCGTATGTCACTCAGACGCCGGCAGTCAATTCACGTCTCTGCGCTACGGGGAACGGCTCGCCGAGATCGGTGCCGTGCCCTCCATCGGCTCCGTCGGTGACAGCTACGACAACGCTCTGGCTGAAGCGGTCAACGCGTTGTACAAGACCGAGCTGATCCGCCAACAGGGACCGTGGAAGTCCGTCGACGACGTCGAGCTCGCCACCCTCTCGTGGGTGACCTGGTTCAACACCGTCCGCCTCCACGGCACCCTGAAGGGATTGCCCCGTGTTCGGTTGACGGTGGTTGTGGGCTGTTCATGCTGCGGTGGCGAGGTCGGGGCTGGTGATGATGGCCTCGAACTCGACGGGGGTGAGTCTGCCAAGGGCGCGTTGCCGGCGCCGGCGGTTGTAGGTCCGTTCGATCCAGGTGATGATCGCGTAGCGGAGCTCGTCACGCGTCGCCCAGCTGTGGCGGTTGAGCACGTTCTTCTGCAGCAGCGCGAAGAAGGACTCCATCGCGGCGTTGTCTCCGGCAGCACCGACCCGGCCCATCGAGCCGACCAGGTCGCGGTCACGCAGCGCCCGGCAGAACTTCCGGGATCGAAATTGCGACCCGCGGTCGCTGTGAACCAGGAGTCCTGGCGCAGGGCCACGTCGCGCGATCGCGGTGCGTAGCGCGGTCACGGCCAGGGCCGCGGGCATCCGTTGGTCGATCGCATACCCAACGATCCGGTTGGAGCAGGCGTCCTTGATCGCGCACAGATACAGCTTGCTTCGGCGGTGCGGTGCTCGGTGATGTCGGTGAGCCACAGCCGATCGGGCTCCTCGGCGGTGAACACACGCTGCACGTGGTCGTCGTGGACCGGCGGGCCAGGCCGGGTGCCCTTGCCCCGCTTGCGGCGGATCGTGGTCGAGAACACCTGCTGCTGGGCACACAGCCGTGCCACCCGGTTCTCGCAGGCGCGCATGCCGGCAGCGTCGAGTTCGTCAGCGATGAACCGGTAGCCGAACTCCGGATCGTCGCCGTGGATGTCGTAGATCGCGTTGATCAGGTGCGCGTCGTTCCACTCCCGATCGGTCACAGGGTTCGCACGCCACTTGTAGAACGCCTGGGGCGAGAACCCCAGCACCCGGCAGGTCACCACGACAGCAATCCCGTCGTCGGCAAGGTCACGGACCAGCGGGAACATCATTTTGGGAGCGAGTCCTTGGCGAAGTATGCAGCCGCTCGCCTCAGGATCTCGTTCTCCTGCTCGAGCAACCGTGTCCGCCGACGTAGCGCGACCAGCTCGGCCTGCTCGTCAGAGGTCACGCCCTGCGCGACACCATCTCGATGTCGGCCTGGGCGGTCCACCGCTTCAGCGTCGACGTAGAGATACCGAAGTCGGTCGCGATCTGCTCCTGCGACGCTCCACCCCGACGGGCGACAGCGACGACATCACGCTTGAACTCGGGCGGGTACTTGTGCGGCATAACGACATCCTCCCGTGAGCCGACGGCTCACGCTAGATGTCAACCGAACAAGGGGCAGTCCCGGCCAGGTCCTCGTACGGACCCATCGCCGGCCGGTCCCGCTCCGGGACCTTCCTCGGCGGCGGCGTTGCCGATGCC
>CAYXJD010000307.1:0-3054 GCA_964465225.1 uncultured Actinomycetota bacterium | reverse complement strand
GCGGAGTACGCCGCCTCGAACTTCGGCGGCGCGATGCAGGGCGATCTGTTGGCAGCCGCCTTCGACGGCGACCTGCTGCGCATCCAGCTGAACGCCGACGGCACCACAGTGAGCGAACAGTCGCCGTTGGCCAGTGGGTTCGGTTCCACGCCACTGGACGTGACCACGCAGGGCGACGCCGATCCGTTCCCGGGCACGATCTGGGCCGCCACCTACGGGTCGAACGACATCACCGTGTTCGAGCCGGCTGACTTCGACGGCTCCGGAGGCGGCGGTGACACCTGCGACCCGGGCCAGCTCGACCCCGACGCCACCAGCTCGAACGGCTACACCTACGGCGACCTGATCGACAACGGGCTCGACCCGTGCAACCCCGCGCTCGTGCCTGCCGACTTCGACGGTGACTTCGTCTCCGATCTGAACGACGACGATGACGATGGCGACGGCATCCTCGACGTCGACGACATATTCCCGCTGGATCCGGACAACGGCCTCGGTTCCGCCGGCGCGATCGCGGTGGAGTGCCCGACCAGTGAGAACGAGAGCACGCCCACCTGCCTGCGGTTCCAGGCCGGCGCGTACCCCGGCACGCTGTTCGACATGGGCTTCACAGGCCTGATGCGCAACCTCGGAGGCGAGTACCTGGACGACATCGCCAACGATCCCGTCGACGGTGCGTCCAACATCAAGGCCGGCGGCGCCGTCGAGAAGTTCTCGATCACCGCTGTCGACGGCGGCGACGCCTTCTCGACCAACAACGACCAGAAGAACGCCTTCCTGTTCGGCGTCGATCCCGCGACCGCATCGGGCGGCTTCACGGTGCGCACCCGGGTGGAGGACTTCCCGGCCGATCCGGTCGACTTCTCCTCCGTCGGGATGTTCATCGGTACCGGCAGCCAGGACGACTACGTCAAGCTCGTCGTCAACGCCGCAGGCGGTACCGGGGGTGTCCAGTTCGCCGAGGAGTTCGGCGGCACCTTCAACGACGTGGCATCGCTGACCGACCCGGCGGTCAAGCAGGCCACGGTCGAGCTCCTCCTCGACGTCGATCCGACCGACGGGACCGTCGTGGCCAGCTACGTGGTCGGTACCGGCGAGCCGGTCGTCGTGGGCCAGACCACCGCCCCGCTGACATGGTTCGACGACGCGACCTTCGGGCTGGCGGTCGGGCTCATCTCGACCTCCAACGGGGCCGCAGAGCCGTTCACCGCTACCTGGGACCTCCTCGAGGTGTCCGGCGGCGATGGGCCGACGATCGATCCGCCGGCGGCCGTCGATGACGACGCCACCACCATCCCCGGCACGCCGGCCACCATCGCCGTGCTCGACAACGACACCTCCGCCGGTGAGCTGGACCCCGCGAGCGTCGTCGTGGTCGATGCCCCGAGCGATGGCGCGACCGTCGTGGAGGCTGACGGCTCCATCACCTACACGCCCGACCCTGGCTTCATCGGTGCCGACAGCTTCACCTACACCGTGGCCGACACCGCGGGTGCAGTCTCAAACATCGCCACCGTGGCCATCGACGTCGACTCGGTCGAGGGCACGGTCGAGGCGCGCATCAACGCGGGCGGACCGCTGGTCGCAGCGACCGACGCAGGCCCGGACTGGACCGAGGACAGCGAAGCGTCCCCATCCCCCTTCCTGACCCAGGCCTGGAAGGACGCGATCGCAGCTGACGCGACCAAGAACAAGGTCTTCTCCAGCGGATTGCCGGCCGGGTTCGCCCTGCACCCCTCGGCGCCGGCGAGTACACCGTCCGAGCTCTACAGCATCGAGCGGTGGGATGAGCCGACCGAGCCGGTGCTCGGCTACGAGTTCGACGTGGTGTCCGGGGTCACCTACCAGGTGAACCTGTACGCCGCGGAACTGTTCGACCAGGCGCAAACCCTCGGCGCGCGAGTGTTCGATGTGGTCATCGAGGGTGAGACCGTGGACACCGTCGACCTCTTCGAGCGCTTCGGGGCGGACGGCGGGATGCTCAGCTACACCGTCGAGTTGGCAGCAGAGCCCCTCCTCGTGGAACTCGTGCACGGGGAGGCGGAGAACCCGAAGGTCAACGCGATCGAGGTCGTTCGCTCCGGCACGGCAGCCGGTGCCCCGAGTGCGCTGTTCGAGATACTCCCCGGTACGACCGGTATCAACGCCTCGACGTTCGGCGACGGCTCGTTCGCCCTGACCAACACCTCGACCGGTGGCGAGCAGATCACGGACTTCCGCCTCGATCTCAGCACCGCGATCTTCCCGGACATGGTGTTCGACCCCGACGGTACGGCGGGAGACACCACGGCCAAGCCCTTCACCCTGAACACAGAAGGGGGCACGGGCTTCGTGTCGGCCTCCGTGGTCGATCCGCATGAGGGCGTCGCGGACGACGGCTACGACGCATTGGAGCTCGTCTTCGACGACTTCGGTCCGGGTGAGACCATGACCTTCACCATCGATGTCGATCCGACCTCGAACAAGGGCAACAGCGCACCTGGTCCCAACGAGTCGGGCGCGGTGTCGGGTCTGGAGCTCGCGGGCTCGACGGTCACGGTCGACTACGACGACACCAGCACGCTGGTCGGCGACGTGTTCTCCGACGGTTCGAATGCCGGTGGTGTCGCCGAGGTGGTCGTTGAGCCGTTGGCGGCGCCCACACTCGAGCTGGCGGGACTGACCCCGCCGACCACCGTCGACGACCCGTCGGTGACCGTGACGGTCACCGGCGAGCCGAACGCGCCGGTCGAGCTGCTGCGGGTGCTCGGTGGCATGTTCGTCGGAGCGGACGGCGGCTACGACGTCGACCCCTTCGAAGCCAACAGCGCCACCGAGGTGGAGCTGATCACGGGGACGACCATCGGTGCCGGCGGCAGCGTCGACATCGAGGTGACCCTGACCCGCGACGAGGATCCGCTGGCGGCGTTCAACCACCTGATGGCCGTCGTGCGCGATCCGGACGGTGCGCCGAGTCGCACGTCGGCGACCTCGGTCGTCGAGCTGGTGCCAGCGGCGCCGGAGCCGGGGGACGTCGTCTACCGCGTGAACGCCGGAGGGCCCCCGCTCGCCGGT
>CAYXJD010000306.1:0-3055 GCA_964465225.1 uncultured Actinomycetota bacterium | reverse complement strand
GCGGTGATGACGTGCTCGTTGGCGTTGCGTGCGAAGGGGCACAGGTAGTCGAAGCTGATGGCGAATCGGCGGGTCAAGGCAGCCTCCATGGGCAGGTCGCGGTGGTCGCGGCGGGACGGGGGCTTCGGAGCTGACCCGGTCAGGGACTGAGACAGCGACCGAGCGCCGCAAGGCTCTCGCCGCAGGCGGTCTGGACCCCTCGCAGCGTGAGCGCGAAGGCGAAGAAGGAACCCCAGGCGAGCCCGACGTATTCACGTTCGCCGCGACGCAGTCCCGCCAGCCGTCCCCCGACGATCGCGATGAGCGGGAAGAGCGACCCGTACAGGTAGTGCAGCCAGGCGAACGGCATCCCGACGACCCGACGCCCGAGCACCAGCAGGATGATGCCGGTCACCGCCTGGAGGACCAGCAGGTTCTCCGTCCAGTGCTGGGTGGCCCACAACGCGGGGGGTGTGTCCTCACGGCCTCGCAGACGCAGCACCAGCCCGGTGACCATGATCGTGAGGAACAACGCCACGATCAGGGTGCCGAGGTAGCGGTGGAACAGGGTCACGAGCAGCCTTAGCGGTGGATGCGGGTGGGTGGCGAGCCCCGCAGCAGGAGGCGGGAGTCGACCGGGCGGGCCGCGCGGCGAGCGTAGCGACGGGCTCGCAGCGCACGTTGCGGTCGACCCCCAGTAGGGTGGATGGCGTGGAGCCCCTGGGGTACGGCCCGGTGAGCTTCGTCCGTGACGACCGGAGGCAGGACCCATGCTGGCGGCCTTCTCGATCACCCCGCTCGGCGGCGGCGACTCCGTGGGAACCGCGGTCGCCCGGATCGTGGGGCTGGTCCGTGACAGCGGTCTGCCCAACGAGACGACCGCCATGTTCACCACGGTCGAGGGCACGCCGGCGGAGGTCTTCGCCCTGCTCGAGCGCTGTATCGAGGAGGGCGAACGTCACGCCCCACGGCTGTCGATCACGGCCAAGTTCGATCACCGACCCGGCCATAAGGACCAGTTGCGTCGGAAGGTGGAGCGGGTGGAGCGGGCGCTGGATCGCTCCGAGGACCGATAGCGCTCACGTCTCCCGTCGTGACGTCGCCCAGGCGCCTGCGAGCACGAGCGCGGTGCCGAGCAGCGCCAGCGGGTGGACACGTTCCCCGAGCGCCACCACGCCCAGCAGCACGGCGACGACCGGAACGAAGTAGATCGCGATCGAGCCACGTGGGCCTCCGACGCGACCGACGAGGGTGGCCATCAGCACGAACGCCAGACCCGTCCCGAGCATCCCGAGCGGCACCATGGCCAGCGCCGGCCCGAGCGCGAAGGTCGACCCCGGAAGGGCTGCCAGTCCGAAGGGGGTGATCAGCAGCAGCGCCACGCCCTGGACCCGCAACATGACCGGCAGGGCGCCGTAGCGCTGCTGGAGCGGTACCGCGATGTTGGCGGCGAGCCCGTAGAGCACGGTCGCCACCACGACCAGCCCCGCGCCGAGCGCGGTCAGGGCGGTGCCCTCGGTCGCCAGCCGCCCGAGCGGGAGTTCCGGGAGGGAGATGGCGACGATCCCCGCGAAGCCGATGAGCAGCCCCACGGCCTGGCTGCGGCCCGGGGCCCGGCCGAGCAGCAGGGCGGACCACGCGGCGACGGTCAGCGGCATGGCACCGTTGATCATCCCTGCGACCGAGGAGTCGATCCACTGCTGCGCGACCGGGAACAGCAGCAGGGGGATCCCCATCCAGACGACCCCGAGCAGGGCCACCCGCGGCCAGTCCTCACGTCCGATCGACGTGCGCCGTGCCCGCGGGACCAGCAGCAGCGCGCCCGCGCCCAGTCCGACGCGCAGCAGCGTGACCAGACCTGGCTCGAAGGCGCGGAGCCCGATCTCCATCAGCACGAAGGACGAGCCCCAGATCGCGGCGATCACCGCGAGCAGCCCCCACTCGGCGGCGCCGAAGGCCTCCAGGCGGGTGCCAGCCGCGGTCTGGAGCAGGCGCTGCCGCCCGGCATGGGGCGGGGGAACGGACACGTCGCCTCCACCGGGGTCGGTCTGGTGCCGGGGCGCGCGGGCCGGGCACCACCGGGCGAGCAGGTGCCGGCCGACCCTGCGACGCTAGTCGAGGCCGATGCCGCCGGAAGGCGGAGTACGGTGCCGAGCGCCGGGAACCAGGTGCACGGGAGGCGTCATGGTCACCAGCTACGAGACGATCCGCTACCACCTCGACGGCCCGGTCGCGCGGATCACCCTGCACCGCCCCGAGCGTTACAACGCGATCGTGGAGCCGATGCCGGCCGAGCTCCGACAGGCCGTGGAGACCGCCGACGCCGATCCGACGGTCCGGGTGATCGTGCTGGAGGGCGCGGGACCCGGGTTCTGCGCCGGCTACGACCTCGAGGTCTACGCCGCGACCCCCGGTCCCAACGCCGGGGTCCAGGAGCTGCCCTTCGACGCGACGGTCGACCTGCGGATGATGGGCCGCAACACCGAGGACTTCATGACGCTGTGGCGCTGCCAGACCCCCACGATCGCGCAGGTGCACGGTGCTGCGATCGCCGGCGGGTCGGACATCGCGCTGTGCTGCGACCTGGTGGTGGCCTCCCACGACGCGACCTTCGGCTACCCCCCAGCTCGCGTCTGGGGCGTGCCCACCACCATGATGTGGGTCCAGCGGGTCGGCCCGGAGCGTGCCAAACGCCTGCTGTTCACCGGGGACGTGATCGACGGGCGGGAGGCGGCGAGGATCGGGCTGATCCTGGAGTCGGTCCCCGGCGACGGGTTGGTGGCGCACGTGGAGGCGCTGGCGGCACGCATCGCCGGCGTGCCCGCCAACCAGCTCGCCATGAGCAAGACCGTGGTCAACCAGGCGGTCAGCGCGCAGGGCCTGGCCACCACCCAGCTGCTGGCCACGCTGTTCGACGGCATGGCCCGGCACACCGCCGAGGGGCTCGCGTTCAAGGCCCGGGCCGAGGAGGTGGGCTGGCAGCAGGCGGTCGCCGAACGCGACGCGCCCTAGGCTGCCGCCCTCGGAAGCGATGCCGACCGACAGGACCGCCGATGCGAGTCAGGACCCTGCTGAC
>CAYXJD010000305.1:0-3073 GCA_964465225.1 uncultured Actinomycetota bacterium | reverse complement strand
CAACCGAGCGCGGCAACCGAACACGACAACCGAAGACGAAGCGGTGCGCAGGCACCCACCCGTGAGGTCACGCCTCTCCGGGTCGATGTGACCGGCGGGACCTCTGGTCCCGCCGTCCGGTGACATCGTCCGATGGCGACCCTCGAGCGGTCGCCATCTCGCGTTCATGACCAGCATCCACCACGACCCGACCAGTGACCAGATCCCGAACCAGGAGGCACCGACATCGACGAGCAGCAGCGCCGGCTGAACGCGGACATCAAGGTCCCACGGGTACGGCTCGTGGACGCCGACGGTGAGCAGGTGGGCATCGTCCCCCTCGCCCAGGCGCTCCGCCGAGCCCGGGAGCAGGACCTCGACCTGGTCGAGGTCGCCCCCCAGGCGGACCCGCCGGTCTGCCGCATCATGGACTGGGGCAAGGCCAAGTACGAGGCCGAGCAGAAGCAGAAGGAGGCGCGGAAGCGGCAGAGCCAGATCGCCGTCAAGGAGATCAAGATGCGCCCCAAGATCTCGGACAACGACTACGCCACCAAGTCGGGCCACGTCCGCCGGTTCCTCGAGGACGGCGCCAAGGTCCGGGCCTCGATCATGTTCCGTGGTCGTGAGATGACCCACACCGAACTGGGGCTCAAGCTGCTGGATCGCCTCGCTGAGGACATGAGCGAGCTGGCCACGGTCGAGGCGAGCCCGAAGGTCGATGGCCGGAACATGGTCATGGTGCTCGCGCCGCTCAAGGCCAAGCAACCCAAGGACGACGGTGCCGCCACCGACGGCGCTCCGAGGTCCTGACCGGACCCGCTGTCCGTGACAACGAACGCCCGCCGGCGGTGCGTGGTCGCACGCCCGCCGGCGCCCAGACCTGCGAGAAGACGAGGTAGGACCATGCCCAAGCAGAAGACCCACAGCGGTGCCAAGAAGCGCTTCCGCGTCACCCGCAACGGCAAGGTGATGTCGCGGCAGAAGAACCGCGCGCACCTGCTCGTCCACAAGAGCTCACGCCGGACCCGGCGGCTCGCCGGCGAGCGTGAGATCGCGGCGCCGGACGCGAAGAAGATCAAGAAGCTGCTCAACCAGTGAGTCGCCGCTGAGCGACCTCCCGCCGGGCGCTCCCGCACGAGCGCCGGCACGATCCGACAAGGAGCACGACCATGGCACGCGTCAAGGGTGGCGTCCACGCCAAGAAGGGCCACAAGGCGGTCCTCGATCGCGCGAAGGGGTACCGCGGCGCCCGCAGCCGGCGGTTCAAGGTCGCCAAGGAGGCCGTCGATCACGCCGGCCGTTACCAGTACGCCGACCGCCGCGCCCGCAAGGGTGACTTCCGCCGGCTCTGGATCGCGCGCATCAACGCGGCTGCCCGCCAGGAGGGCCTGTCCTACAGCCGTCTCATGTACGGACTGAAGCTGGCCGAGGTCGAGGTCGACCGCAAGAACCTCGCCGATCTCGCGGTGCAGGACGCGGCGGCGTTCGGGGCGTTGGTCCAGCTCGCCAAGGACGCCATCGCGGCGGAGGCGGCCTGACGGGCGGCCCGGATCGCGGCGGCGGCCCCCGGTGATCACCTCCACCCGTAACCCCCGTGTCCAGGCGGCGCGGGGGTTGCATCGTGTCCGGGAGCGCCGTACCCGTGGCCTGCACCTGGTCGAGGGCCCTCGGGCCGTCCGGGAGGCGCTCGCGGCCGGGGTCGTGACGGAGCTCTTCGTCGCCGAGAGCGCCACGATGACGGTGGACCATCACGTCGAGGTCGTCGCCGACCACGTGCTCGACCACCTCGCCGACGCGACCACCCCCCAGGGCATCGTGGCCGTCGCACGGAGCGTCACCGCGGGACTCGACGAGATCGGTGCCGGAGCACTCGTCGTCCTGGACCGGATCGCGGATCCGGGCAACGCCGGCACGATCCTGCGTACCGCCGATGCACTCGGAGCGGCCGGTGTGGTGCTGACCGCCGGCAGCGTGGACGTCTTCGCGCCGAAGACCGTGCGCGCCGCCGTCGGCTCGACCTACCACCTGCCGATCGTGACCGAGGTCGCCCTGGCCGAGGTGGCCGCGGCCTCCCGTGCCGCTGGACGGCTGCTCGCCGGCCTCGACGCGGCCGGAGCCGAGCCACTCGAGACGCTCAGCGGGCGCTCGGGAGCGGTGTGCCTGGTGCTCGGCAACGAGGCCCACGGGCTGCAGCCGGACGCCCTCGCGTGGCTGGACACCACGGTCGCGATCGCCCTGCACCCGCGTGCGGAGTCGTTGAACGTGGCCGCGGCGGCCGCCATCGCCATCCACGCCGCCACCCGGTCCTGAGTGGGTACCCGGCAGACACCGCGCGGGCCCGGGAGGCGGTCGACACGGCCGCCGAGTCCGGGCGTCTACCCTGCCCTGGCCCCGCTAGCGGCGGCCACCACCCCGATGCCCGGGCGCGCCGCAGCGGCGCCGTGAGGAAGGCACATCGTGAGCACGCTCGACGAGCTGAGCCGGCAGGCGCTGGCGGCCATCGCCGCCGCCGACGATCTCGCGGAGCTCGACCGGGTCCGGGTCACCTTCACCGGCAAGCGGTCGGAGCTGGCGGGTATCCAGGCGACCATGCGTGACCTCGAGCCGGCTGACCGTAAGGACCTCGGCCAGCAGCTCAACGCCTTCCGGACGGCGTTCCAGGAGGCGTTCGACGCACGTCGCGATGCCCTGGCCGACGCGGCCCTGACCGAGCGGCTCGAGGGCGAGCGCCTCGACCTGACGCTGCCACCTCGCCGGGTGCCGCCCGGACGGCCCCACCTGCTCACCCAGGTGGAGGAGGAGATGCTGTCGGTGTTCACCGGCATGGGCTACCGGGTCGCCGAGGGGCCCGAGGCCGAGGCCGGGGCCTACAACTTCGACCTGCTCAACATCGAACCGGACCACCCGGCCCGCCAGGAGATGGACACGATCTACGTCGACGGGTTCGAGGACGTCGTGCTGCGCACGCACACCTCCCCGGTGCAGGCCCGGGTCATGACCACCCAGACGCCCCCGATCGCCGTGGTGGTTCCGGGTCGCACCTACCGTGCCGATGCCGTCGACGCGACCCACTCGCCGGTGTTCAGCCAGATCG
>CAYXJD010000304.1:0-3075 GCA_964465225.1 uncultured Actinomycetota bacterium | reverse complement strand
AGCACGCGGACCAGGGGGAGCTCGACCTCCTCCGCCAGGCGGCGCAGGTCGTCCATCGCCACCCCGTCCACCCGGTGGACGACGACGGCCAACCCGTCCTCACGCGTTGCGCTGGCCGCCAGCCGGGCCGCGTCCTGGGACAGCGCCGCGCCACGGGCCGCGGCCAGCTCCTTCTCGGCCGCCTTGAGCCGCTCCAGCAGACCGGCCACGCGGACCACCGCCTGGTCGGTCGGAACCTCCAGCAACCGGGCCACCTCCTCAGCGACCAGCCGCTCGTGGGAGAGGTAGGTGAAGGCGTCCTCACCGGTCAGCGCCTCGATCCGGCGGGTGTTGGATCCGATCGACTCCTCGCGCACGACCGTGATGGTGCCGATCTTGGCGCCGGTGGGGACGTGGGTCCCACCGCAGAGCTCCTTCGAGAAATCACCGATCGTGACGACCCGCACCACCTCGCCGTACTTGTCGCCGAAGTTCGCCACGGCGCCCGCCGCGCGGGCTTCCTCGAGCGGCAGCACCTCGGTGTGGACGTGGGGGTCGGCGACCACCCGCTGGTTGACGGTGCGCTCGAGCAGGTCGATCTCCTCGCGTGAGACCCGGTCGAAGTGCGGGAAGTCGAAGCGCAGCCGGCCCGGGGTGACCAGGGAGCCGGCCTGCTGCGCGTGACTGCCGAGCACCTCCTTGATGGTCGCGTGCAGCACGTGGGTGGCCGAGTGGCTGCGTGCGGTGGCCACGCGGCGCTCCCGGTCGACCGTGGCGTGCACGTCCTGGCCCGTACGGACCTCGCCGGCGACGACCCGAGCACGGTGGACGATCAGGCCGTCGACGGGCTCCTGGGTATCGGTGACCTCGAGCCGACCGGTGTCGGTCTGCAGGACCCCCGCGTCCCCGATCTGCCCCCCGCCCTCGGCGTAGAACGGGGTGCGAGCCAGCACGACCTCGACCTGATCCCCCTCGCTCGCACCGCTCTGCAGCCCGCCGGGGGTGACGATGGCGCCCACCTCGGATTCGAGGTCCAGCGCGCTGTAGCCGACGAAGTCGGTGGTGCCCACCTCACCGGCGGCGGTGCGGTAGACCGCGATGTCGATCCCGCCCCCATCCTTCTTCGCTGCGGCGCGGGCACGCGCGCGCTGCTCGTCCATCAGGGAGTCGAAGCGGTCACG
Organism: uncultured Actinomycetota bacterium; assembly: GCA_964465225.1. Lineage (GTDB taxonomy): Bacteria > Actinomycetota > Nitriliruptoria > Nitriliruptorales > Nitriliruptoraceae > T1Sed10-7. Next base: position 1,915 of record CAYXJD010000304.1, on the reverse strand, counting down.
GTCGAGGCTGAGTCCGGCGTCCTCGGCGATCTCCGCGGTCAGATCGACGGGGAAGCCGAAGGTGTCGTGCAGCTCGAAAGCCACCTCGCCGGGGAAGGTGCGGCCCTCTCCTCGGCGGGTGCCCTCGCTGCCCTCGCTGCCCTCGCTGCCCACGCTGCCCTCGAGCGCCTCGATCGCAGCGTCGAGGCGTTCGAGCCCCTGACGGATGCGTGCGCCGAAATCTGCCTCCTCGGCGGCGGCCACCCTGGTGATCAGATCGCGCTGCGCCGCGAGGTCGGGGTAGGAGGCGGCCATCTGGTCGATGACGGCCTCGACCATCGGCACCAGCAGGGGCTGCCCGCCGCCGACGTCGACACCGAGCAGGTGGCCGTGCCGCACGGCGCGACGCAACAGGCGGCGCAGCACGTAGCCGCGGCCCTCCTTGGCCGGCAGGACACCGTCGCCGATCAGGAACGCCGAGGTGCGGGCGTGCTCGGCGATCACCCGCAGCGACACGTCGGTCTCCTGCCGACCACCGCCGTAGCTGGTCCCCGTGAGGTCCTGCGCGCGGGCCAACAGCGGGGCGAACAGATCGGTCTCGAAGACGTTGTCCACGTCCTGGAGCAGGACGGCCATGCGCTCGAGCCCGAGCCCGGTGTCCACGCTCGGTGCGGGCAGATCGCCGGTGACGTTGCCGTCCGCGTCCTGCACGTACTGCATGAAGACGAGGTTGTAGTACTCGAGGTAGCGCTCCCCGTTGACGGTCGGCCCGCCCTCCTCGCCCCACGCGGGTCCACGGTCGTAGTTGAGCTCGGAGCAGGGCCCGCACGGTCCCGCCGAACCGGTCGACCAGAAGTTGTCGGAAGCGTCCTTGCGCGTGGCGCCCTCGGGGATGCCCACCCGCTGGATGCGCTCCAGCGGGATGTCGGTCTCCTCCAGCCAGTACCGCTCTGAGTCGTCATCATCCTCGTAGATCGTGACCCAGATCCGCTCCGGGTCCAGCCCGAACCCCTCGACCGACAGCTGGTAGCTCCAGCGGATGGCCTCCCGCTTGAAGTAGTCCCCGAAGGAGAAGTTGCCCAGCATCTCGAAGAAGGAGAGGTGGCGGGTGGTGCGGCCGACGTTCTCGATGTCGTTGGTGCGCACGCACTTCTGGTAGCTGACCGCGCGCTTGGAGGGCGGGGTGGCGTCCCCGAGGAAGTACGGCTTGAACGGCACCATCCCGGCGATCGTGAGCAGCAACGACGGGTCGTTGGGGATCAGCGGCGCGCTGTCGTAGCGACGGGCGCCGCGCTCCTCGTAGAAGGCGAGGAAGGTCTCACGGATCGTCAGGGAGTCCACTGCGGGTCCTTGTGTCGCTGACTCGAGGGCGGCGGATGGCCGGAGGTCGGTCACGCCCCGAGTGTGCTCCGCAGGCTCGGGACGTCGAACCGCGCCCGCAGCTCCGCCTCGCGATCGGCTGCGGCCGAGCGGCCCTCAGCGGCTGCCGACTGCAAACGGTCGGTGAAACCGGCCGCCGCGCGTCCGGCGTTGCCCGCGACGTTGCTGGGCTGGATGGCCCGCTGGGCCTCATCCAGCCGACGTACGACGTACATACCGACGACGACACCAGCCCCGAGGCCGAGTGCCAGGGTGAACGCGCGCTTCACGTGAGGATCCTGTGGTGGGTGAGGGGTCGGTCGTGCCCGTTGCCGGGCACCGGTCTCGGCGCGACGAGCAGTGGACCACGCCCGGTCCGGGTGTGTGTCACTCGGTCATCTTGCGGCTCGCCCGGGCCGTACCGGCGGCGAACGCCGCCACCCGGTCGAGAAACGCCGCCTGCCCGGTCACGAGCGCCGCCTCTTGATCCAGTCGGCAACGCTTGTCGCGACGCCGACGATGCCGCGCGGCATGAAGATCGTCGCCAGCACCAGAACGAGGCCGTAGATGATCAGGC
>CAYXJD010000303.1:0-3089 GCA_964465225.1 uncultured Actinomycetota bacterium | reverse complement strand
TCCTGCCGGGAACGAGGAACCGGAGACGGAGGCAGAGCAGCCCGCCGCTGAGGACGTCGAGGCGGAGGCAGAGCAGCCGGCCGCCGAGGACGTCGAGGACGTCGAGGAGGAGCCCGCTGCCGACCAGGAGTCGCCTGCGAACGAGCAGCAGGCCTGAGGCCTCGCAGCAGCCGCAGCGCCCCGGTGGAGACACCGGGGCGCGCTGCGTTCGACACCGGGGCAGACTCCGTGCGAGACGCGGGCGCTGCGTTCGAGAGGCGGGCGCTGCGTTCGAGACGCGGGCGCTGCGTTCGCCGGAGCTGGATCGGGAAGGGATCGGGATGTACCTCGTAGGACTGACCGGCGGGATCGGCTCCGGGAAGTCGACGGCCGCGCAGCGTTTCGCTGCGCTGGGCTGCGACGTGGTGGACGTGGACGCTGTCGCGCGCGAGGTGGTGCAGCCCGCACAGCCAGCGCTCGAGGAGCTGGTGGCTCGTTTCGGGCGCGACCTCCTGCTCCCCGACGGGAGCCTCGACCGACCGGCGCTGGCCCGGCTGGTCTTCAACGACGATGAGGCCCGACAGGACCTCGATCGGATCACCCACCCCCGGATCGCGGCCCGGATCGCCGAGCGCATCCAGGCGCTGGTGCAGGATCGCCGGGGCCGCGACCCACACCTGATCGTGGTCGACCACCCCCTGCTGGTGGAGACCGGCCAGGCCGCCCGCTTCGACGCCGTGGTCGTCGTCGAGGTCGATCAGGAGGCCCGTATCGCTCGGCTGGTCGAGCGTGGTCTCACGGAGGGGGACGCCCGTGCGCGTGTACGTGTGCAGTCCGATGACCAGGCACGCCGCGCTGTCGCCACCCACCTGATCGACAACGCGGGCGACCTGGCCGCACTTCACGCCCAGGTCGACGACGTGCACGCCGACCTGCTCCTGCGCGCACGACGGGTGTCGGCCGACTAGACCAGCAGGAGCGCGAGTAGGCCACCCAGCACGGCGTAGACCAGGGTGATGCCGATCGTGCGACGCATGACGTCCGCCTCACCGCCGGTCAGGCCCACGGTCGCGCCGCCGGCGACGATGTTGTGCGGGGCGATCGGGTTGCCGACCGAAGCACCGAAGTTCTGGACGCCGAGCAGTGGCAGCACGTCGTAGCCGAGCTTCTCCGCCGTGGCGACCTGCAGGTCCGTGAACAGCACGTTGGACGCCGTTCCCGAGCCGGTGACGAAGGTGCCGAGGACCCCGACCAGGGGGGCGAGTACGGGCCAGGCCGAGGCGGTGGACCCGGCGGCTGCCGCCGCCAGTGCCTCGGTCATCCCGGAGCGGACCATGAGCCTGGCCAGCAGCAGCATGGCCAGCAGGGCGATCGACACCGGGACGAGTTGGCGGAGCGTGGTGGTGGTCGCCTGCCGCAGCGTGCCGACCGCGACCCCCTGGACGGCCGCGCCCAGCAGGAAGGACAGGACCAGCAGCGTGCCCGGGTGGGTGAGCGGGGACATGCTCCCCGTGAAGGGGCCTTCCATGGTCCAGCTGAGGGTGACGGTGGTCAGCGTGTCGGCCACTGGTGTGACCAGACGCGTCAGCAGCACCAGCACGATCAGGATCAGGTAGGGAGCGCCGGCACGGAGTAGGGCGACCACCCCGGTGTCCACGTCCGCGAGCTCCTCGGGTACCTCGCCCGGGCGTGCACCGGCCGCCTCCTCACCGCCCGTCACCGGTGCCTCTCGACCCGTCACCGGATCGTCGCCACGTGCTGCCTCGGGATCCTCCGTGCCCATGCCGGCGCTCCCGTCGCCCACCGCCACCTCCCGTGGACGTCGGATCACCAGCACCCCGACGAACAGCGCCATGCCCACCAGGGCACCGCCGAGCGTCGGCAGCTCCGGACCGACGAAGGTGGCGATCGCCCACATCGGCAGCAGGAAGGCGGCACCGGCGAACAATGTCCAACCCCAGATGGGACCGGTCATCCGGCTGCCGGTACCCCGTGAGGCGATGAACATCATCACCACCAGCGGGACCAGTCCGAAGGCCAGGTGGTAGAGCGCGCTGGCCCCAGAGAGCTCCAGAGCGGTGAAGTCGGTCGCGGCCACCATCGGTACGACGGGCGTCCCGATCGCCCCGAAGGAGACCCCGACCCCGTTGCCGATCATCGCGATCACGACCGCGACCAACGGCCGGTAGCCGACCCCCACCAGGAAGGGAGCGGCCAGTGCCACCGGGGAGCCGAACCCGGCGCCGCCCTCCATGAACAGGGTGAAGAACCAGGCGATCAACAGCGCCAGGATGCGAGGGTCGCCGGACAACCGCCCGAGCGCCACCCGGAGCACGTCGGTGCCGCCGGTGGCGACCTGGAGCTGGTAGATCGCGAGCGCCGGGAGGATGATCCACAGGATCGTCAGGGAGGTGAAGCCCGCCTCCGCAGCCACCCCGGCCAGTCCGCCCGCCAGGCCGACCTCGGGCAGCACGTCCGTCCCGAACCCGAAGCCGAAGACGGCGACCACCAGAGCGAGTCCCGCCCCTGCGATCCCGGCTCGGGAGGCCGGCCATCCGAGTCCGAGCATCAGCGCCAGCACCAGCAGGATGGGCAGGGCGGCGAGCAGCGCGAACACGAGGGTGAACTCCGATCGGTCGGGACAGGATGCGCGGGCTTCGGTCCTGCACGCTAGATCGTCGTGGTACCGGTAGTGGGGGGTACCGTCGTGGGTATGGCCGATGAACCAGCCGTCGAACCCGCCCCCGACCACCGCGCCGACCTCACTGCCGCCCGTGCCGAGCTGCACCGGCACGTCCGGGCGGACACACCGTTGCGCGTGGTCAGTGGCTTCGAGCCCTCCGGCGACCAGCCCACCGCGATCGCCTCGATCGTCGAGGCGTTCGAGGCCGGCGAGCGTGCGGTGACGCTGCTCGGCGCCACGGGCACGGGCAAGACGTTCACGGCCGCCAAGGTGCTCGAGCAGGTCCAGCGCCCATGTCTGGTCATGGCGCCCAACAAGACCCTCGCCGCCCAGCTGGCCAACGAGTTCCGGGAGTTCCTGCCCGACAACGCCGTCGAGTACTTCGTCTCCTACTACGACTACTACCAGCCGGAGGCCTACATCGCCT
>CAYXJD010000302.1:0-3097 GCA_964465225.1 uncultured Actinomycetota bacterium | reverse complement strand
GAGCTCGATGATGAGGCTGCGCTCGCGAGGCTGTCGATCTCCCAGAACGATTACCTGCTGTCGGGTATCACGTCGACGCACGATGCCTACATCCTCCCAGGTTGGGCTCGTCTCTACCAGAAGGCGCTCGCTCGCGACCTGCTCCCGGTTCGCACCACGATGTTCCTGGACGCCGGGGTCGCGTTCAACGCCAACGGCCAGGCGTCGTTCGTGTCGGGCTTCGGCAACGACCACCTACGGATCGGTGCGGTGAAGCTGTTCGCTGATGGCTCGGTGCCGGGCTTCACGGGGTGGCTCACCGAGCCGTACCTCACCCCGGTCAACGGCGACGCACAGCACGTCGGGAGCCCGACCACACCGCCGGAGGTCCTCGCCGAGCAGGTCCTGCGCGCGCACAGCCAGGGCTTCCAGGTCGCGATCCATGCGGGTGGGGATGCCGGCATCGACTCCGCGATCGACGCGATCCGCAAGGCGCAGGAGTCCGACGGCCGCACGGACGCACGTCACCGCATCGAGCACGCTCACTGCACCCGTGAGGACCAGCTGGAGGCGATGGCCGAGCTGGGCATCACGCCCTCGTTCTTCATCGGCCACGTCTACTACTGGGGCGACCGCTACGTCGAGCACATCCTCGGGCAGGAGCGTGCTGAGCGCATCAGCCCGCTGCGATCGGCGATCGACCATGGCCTGCGGTTCAGCGTCCACTCCGACTCCCCGCACGTGCCAGCGGACCCGCTGCGTGACCTCTACTCGTGTGTGACGCGGGAGACCAGTGGAGGTCGCGTGCTCGGTGCCGCCCAGCAGATCGACGTCGAGCAGGCGCTGCGAGCCGTGACGATCGATGCCGCCTGGCAGGGCTTCACCGAGCAGGACGTCGGATCCATCGAGCCGGGCAAGTTCGCCGACCTGACGATCCTCGACGAGGACCCCTTGACCGCGCCGGCGGAGCGTCTACGCCACATCGGGGTCGCCGAGGTGATCATCGGCGGACGCACGCGCTACGACCGGGAGACCAGCGACAAGACCAAGACCTTCGTCGACGTCAGCTGATCGAGCACCGTCGCCCCGCTCGCCCTGCACGCGGACGTAGGCTGGACCCATGGAGCTCGAGGCTGTCGTCGCCCTGGGGCGCACCGGGTCGCTGCCGGACGCCGTGCTCGTGGCACTCGACGGTGCCGTCGAGCAACCCGAGGTCGTCGTGCGCGCAGGGGTGGAGCTGCTGGCCTCGCATCCCGGACTCACTGTGGGGGTAGCCAGCGAGCCACTGACGCGCGAGGGCCGGGAGGTGGCGCAGGCCGTGACGACCACCGTGGCCCGGTCGGAGGTGGGGAGCTGCGGGGTCCGGGTCGCCGATGTCGAGGTGGCGGCAGCCGAGCTGCTCGAAGCGTTCGCCGCTCAGCCCGAAGCGGCCCGCCTCCTCGTCCAGACGCTGCGGATCACCGATGCCCTCGGCGCTCAGCAGGGCCTGTGGGCCGAGTCGATGGCGTACTCGACCCTGCTGGGTCGTGGCGGGTTCGCCGCTTGGCGCCGATCCCGGCCGCCACGCCGCCGGGCACCGTCGGTCGACGCGGTGCGTGTCGAACGCCAGGACCAGGTCTTGCGCGTGGTCCTCGATCGGCCGGAGCGGCGCAACGCCCTGGATGCGTCCGCACGGGCCGCGCTCACCGCGGCGTTGGATGTTGCCGTCGCCGACCCGGAGCTGTCGGTGGAGCTGTCGGGAGCGGGCCCGGACTTCTGCGCGGGCGGTGACCTCGATGAGTTCGGGTCGGCGACCGATCTCGCTGCTGCCCACGTGCTGCGCCTGGAACACGGGCCGGCGCCACGGATGCAGGCGGTCGGTGGCCGCACCTCGGCGTTCGTGCACGGCAACTGCATCGGCGCGGGCGTCGAACTCGCGGCTTTCGCCCACCGGGTCGTGGCGGCTCCCGGGACGCGGTTCCGTCTGCCGGAGGTCGGCATGGGTCTGCTCCCGGGAGCCGGTGGCACCGTTTCCGTCCCGCGGCGGATCGGCCGGTGGCGTGCGGCCTGGTGGATGCTGACCGGCGCGGAACTGGATCTCGACACCGCGCTCGCCTGGGGGCTCGTCGATGAGATCCGGTGAGGTGCCCGACGCGGCGGCCGATCATGCTGCACGACTCGTCGCCAGCCTCCAGCGATGCCTCGGCGCACCGATCGCTCTGCCGCCTGGCATGGAGCCCCGGACACCGGCGCAGGACTGGGCCGCTTCCGGGGCCATGGCCCTGACCGGCCGTGCCGAGGGGCCGTGTCTGGCCCCCGTCGGTGCCCCCGCGTCGGCGGTGCGGGGCGCTCTGCACCTCCTACGCGGACTGGAGCCGGTCGGGAGCTGGGACGATCTCGACGTGCGTCTGCTGGGCGAACGTGCTGCCGTCGCCGGCCTCCGGCGGCAGGGCCCGGCATCGGTGGGAGGCGCGTTCCGGCTGCTGGAGGCCGCCGACGGCTGGGTCGGCGCCAACCTGCCCCGACCCGAGGACGTCGACCTCCTGCCCGCGCTGACCTTCGGGCTGGTTCCGCCGGCAGCCGACCCCTGGCCCGCGCTCGGGGAGTGGCTGGCCGGTCAGTCCGCCGCCGAGGTCGCGGCGCGGGCGCGCCTGCTCGGGCTGCCGCTGGTGCGGGTACCGGTTGGGGGGGAGCCGCGCGACGCGCAGCTCGACGCCCGTTGGGGGAGCGGGGAGCCGTCCTGGGTCCGGATGCGGGCGGGCGGGACCAGGCACGCCACTCCCCATGGCGGTCGGCACGTGGTCCTGTGCCTCGCCTCGCTGTGGGCCGGGCCGCTGGCGGCGCACCTGCTCCACCGCTCGGGAGCTCGGGTGGTGACCGTGGAGTCGGTCCGACGACCCGACGGTGGCCGACGGGGCTCCGTGGCCTTCCACGACCTGCTCCACGCCGGGCAGGAGATGGTCGCGCTCGACCTGCCGGAGGCCAGCGCGTGTGCAGCGCTCCGGAGGCTGGTGCGTGCTGCGGATCTGGTGATCGACGGCTCCCGGCCCCGTGCCATGCGCCGTCTCGGCATCGACGTCGACGAGGTGGTCGCGGAGGGGACCTCCTGGCTGTCGATCACCGGCTACGGACGCCAGGG
>CAYXJD010000301.1:0-3118 GCA_964465225.1 uncultured Actinomycetota bacterium | reverse complement strand
ACCTACCGCGCCGATGCCGTAGACGCGACCCAGTCCCCGGTGTTCAGCCAGATCGAGGGGCTGTACGTCGACGAGCACGTGACGATGGCCGACCTGCGTGGGACGCTGCTCGCCTTCGCGCGTGCGATGTTCGGCGCCGATCGCCAGATCCGGTTGCGCCCGTCCTTCTTCCCCTTCACCGAGCCCAGCGCCGAGGTGGACGTGTCCTTCGACGGCCCCGGTGGCAACCACGGGTGGCTCGAGATCCTCGGGGCAGGGATGGTCGACCCCAACGTGCTCTCGGCCTGCGGGATCGATGCTGAGCGGTACTCCGGTTTCGCGTTCGGGATCGGGATCGAGCGCGTCGCGATGCTGCGGCACGGTGTCCGTGACATCCGCGAGCTGTTCGAGGCCGACGCCCGCTTCCTCGCACGCTTCTGACCACCGCCGGTCCCGGACGGACGTCGTGACCGACGGTCCGGCCGGGGTGAGCTGGCCGCCCCACCGACGTGGAGGACCACCCGTGAAGCTCCCGCTGTCCTGGCTCAAGGACCTCGTCGACCTCGACCTGGGTGTCGACGAGCTGGTCGAGATCATGAGCCTGTCCGGCCTCGAGGTGGAGGACGTCACCACCCCCGGCGCCGGTGCCGAAGGCCTGCGGACCGCCCGGGTCCTGCACTGGGAGCCGCATCCCGACGCCGACAAGCTCCGGTTCGTCCGTGTCACCGGCGACGGCGGAGACGGTGAGGTGGAGGTCGTGTGCGGTGCGGCGAACTTCGACGTCGGTGACGTGGTCGTCCACGCGCTGCCGGGCGGCCACGTGCCGGGCGTGGTCGGCCCCGACGGGACCAAGGGGCTCGACCTCACCTCCCGTGCGATCCGCGGGGTCACCTCCCACGGCATGCTCGCCTCGCCGAAGGAGCTGGAGCTCGGCGAGGACGCCAGCGGCATCCTGGTACTGCCCCTGGACACCCCGGTGGGAGCCTCGCTCGACGACCTGATCCCCGTCGGGGAGCCGGTGATCGAGATCGCCGTCCAGGCCGACCGTGGCGACCACCTCTCCGTGCTCGGGGTGGCGCGTGATCTCGCGGCGATCCTCGACACGACCTACCGGGCGCCCGCGGTCCCCGAGCGGCCCGCTGGGCCGAGCATCCCGGTGACGCTGCGCACCGACGGGTGCGCCTCGTTCGACACGTGGGTGTTGGAGGACGTCGCGGTGGGTGGTTCCCCGCTGTGGCTGCGCCAGCGGCTGACCCAGTCCGGCATGCGACCGATCGACGTCGCCGTCGACGTCACGAACCTGGTGATGCTCGAGCTCGGGCAGCCGCTGCACGCCTTCGACCTCGATCGCCTCGCCGGGCCGACGCTCACCGTCCGTGACGCCGTCGAGGGGGAGCACCTCGTCACCCTCGATGACGTCGAGCGCCGCCTGGTGGCCGGTGACCTCGTGATCGACGACGCCGACCATGCCGTCAGCCTCGCCGGTGTGATGGGTGGTGCGGACACCGAGGTCACCGCGACGACCCGACGCATCCTGCTGGAGGGTGCGGTCTGGGAACCGGCCGCGATCCGACGGACCTCCCGGCGTCTCGGGCTGACCAGCGAGGCCAGTGTGCGCTTCGAGCGGGGTGTGGACCCGGCCGGTGCCGGTCGTGCGGTCGCGCGGGCGGCCGGGCTGCTCACCTCACTGGCCGGGGCACATCCGACCGGCGCTGGCCTGGTCGCCGCCGAGCCGACCCCTGGCTGGGCCGAGCGGCCCAGCGTGCGGCTCGATCCCGCCCGCGTGCGCCGCACCCTGGCGGTCGAGCTTGCCGATGAGCAGCAGACGGCGCTGCTCGAGCGTGCCGGGGCCGCCGTCGCCGCCGCGGATGGGACCGGGGGGGCCGGGGGGGCCGGGGAGGCCGGGGAGGCCGGGACCCGACTGGAGATCCTGCCGCCGAGTTGGCGGCGGGACCTGTCGCGGCCCGCCGATCTCACCGAGGAGATCGCCCGTCTCCACGGCTACGACAACATCCCGGACCATCTGCCGGCCCTGCCCACCACCGGCGGCTTGACCGCCGCGCAACGGGCCGAGCGCACCGCCCGGGAGCTCGCCCTGGCGGGAGGCTTCCACGAGGCCAAGACCCGGCCCTTCGTCGGGGGCCGTGCCCTGGAGGGGGTCCAGCCCTCGGCGGGGCGGGTCCAGCTGGCCAACCCCCTGGCCCGGGACGCCGCAGCGATGCGCCCGTCCCTGCTGGAGGGACTGCTGCAGGCCGTGCGGCACAACCACGGCCAGGGTCGCCCGGGGGTGGCGCTGGCCGAACTGGGTCGCTGCTTCCGCCCGGTGGACGATCCGCTCGGCACGGCACTGGACGCCGTCATCGGCAGCGACTGGCGCTGGACCGATCCGGATGGCCGCCCCATCCCCCTGCAGCCGCGCGTGATCGGGCTCGCCGCGCAGGGACGCAAGCTGGGCGAGGGTTGGTTGGACACCGAGCACGCCTGGTCGGTGTGGGACGTCCTGGACGTGCTCGACCGCATCGCCCGGCGGCTGGCGCCTCCCGACGATCCGAGTTGGCGGCTCGAACGCGTCGCCATCACCCGTGAGGGCTTCCACCCCGGCCGCACCGCGGCGCTGCTGCTCGCGGGCCAGGAGGTCGGTGTCGTCGGGCAACTCCACCCGTCCGAGGCTGAGGACCGCGACCTCCCGGAGCCCGTCGTCGTGGGGGAGTTGCTGCTGGAGCCGTTCCTGGCGGTCATGCCCGATGCCGGGCATCCGCCGACCCCGGCACGCACCCTGGTCCGTCATCCGGCGATGAACGTGGACGTCGCGCTCGTGGCCGACGACACGGTCACCTACGCGACCCTGGAGCGTGCGGTGCGGGACGCAGCGGGCGTGCTGCTCGACGAGTTGTGGTGGTTCGACGAGTACCGCGGTGCACAGCTCGGCGAGGGTCGCCGCAGCGTGGCCATGCGGTTGCGGCTGCAGGACCCCGCGCGCCAGCTCACCGACGCGGACGCCGAGGCCGTCATCACTGCGGTGGCCACCGCCGCCGAGAAGGTCGGGGCCACGCTCCGGCGCTAGCCACGCGCGACGGTCCGCAGGGCTCCTACCCTCACCGGTATGCCGACGATCACGCTCCCGTACGGCGTCTCGGTG
>CAYXJD010000300.1:0-3119 GCA_964465225.1 uncultured Actinomycetota bacterium | reverse complement strand
AGTTCCAGCGCCTCCTCGCCCAGGCGTCGAGCGTCCTCGAGCGAGCTACCCGTCAAGAAGGCGAGCACGCTCAAGGTCGCCAGGGGGCCCGCCCGACCCCAGTGGCTGCCGATGCGCTCGCAGACCTCTATGGCCTCGTGCGAGGACCGGCTGGCGCCATCGAGGTCGCCGACCTGCACGGCCGCCTGGGCGACGGCGAACAGCCCATCGACCAGCCCGCGGCGGTCGGCCGCCGCGCGGGACAGCCGGACGGCCTCCTCGGCATGCCGTCGGGAGGCCGCGGGGTCGCCGCGGATGGTGGCGCTGAAGGCCACGGCGGCGTGCGCCGCGGCCCGCTCCGAGGCGGGGGTGGTGCCCGGCAACGTGAGCATGCGTGCGCCCCAGGAGCCAGCCTCGGGTGCGTCACCGGTGCGGTACCAGTAGTGGTACAGCGCGGGTGCCGCCGCCAGCATCCCGGCCTCGCCATCGTGGCTGGCCGACCACGCCAGAGCCTGCCGGAGCTCGTCGCGCACGTCCTCGAAGCGAAGGGTCCAGGCGGCGAAGTCCGGGGTCATGATCGCCGGCTCGGCCTGCCGGGCCAGCCCGAGGTGGTACGCAGCGTGTGCTCGTTGGACGTCCGCCACCGCTCCTCGTGCGTGCAGCCGACCGGAGGCGTAGGCCCGGACGGTCTCGAGCAGGCGGTAGCGGAGGCCGTCGTCCCGGGGCACGGTGTCCACCAGGCACGCCTCCACCAGTTCGGTCAGCGCCTCCAGGATCGGGGGATCACCCGGGCGACGGGCGACCGCATCGACGGCATCGAGGTCCGTGGCGCCCACGAACACCGACAGGCGCTCGAACAGGGGTCGGAGGGCCGGGTCGAGGAGTTCGTAGCTCCAGTCGAACGCCGCCTCCAGGGTGGCGTGCCGCGGTGCCGGCACATGCTGGCGAGCCGTCAGCACGGCGAAACGGTCGTCGAGCGCCTCGACGATCTGCGCCGGTGAGAGCACCCGCACACGGGCGGCAGCCATCTCGATACCCAACGCGATGCCGTCCAACCGACGGCACACCTCGACGACGACTGCAGCGTTGTCCTCGGTGAGCTCGAAGGCGGGGTCGACGGAGCGGGCACGGTCCGCGAACAGCTGGACCGCGTCAGCTTCTCGCAGGTCCGCGCCGGTCGCGGCAGCTGCCCGCGACCCGAGTGGGGGTACCAACCACAGCGCTTCGCCCGAAACGTGGAGCGGGACGCGGCTCGTGGCCAGCAGTCGCACTCCGGGTGCGGCGGACAGGACGGCTTCGGCCAGTTCGGCGATGCCGGACGCGACGTGCTCGCAGTTGTCGACCACCAGCAGCAGGCAGCGGCGCCCCAGGGCACGAGTGAGCGTCTCCAGGACCGGCCTGGCGGGCTGGGTCGCCACCCGCAGCGTCCTGGCCAGCGCCGGGCCGATCCCTTCGACGGCCACGACCGGTGCCATATCGACCCACCGGACGCCGTCCGGGAAGCGTCCACGGAGCTCGTCGGCCACCTCCATGGCCAGCCGCGTCTTGCCGATCCCGCCAGGACCCGTGAGGGTGACCAGACGCTTCGCGTCCAGTAGCGCAACGACCTCGGCTTGCTCCTGATCGCGGCCGACGAAGGAGGTCAGTCGCTCCGGGACGTTGCTCGGCGGCGGGGGCGCCTGCCACTGCAGCGTGGGATCCTGGAGCAGCATCCGGCGTTCGAGCCGCTGCAGCTCGGCCGACGGCTGGATGCCGAGGTCGTCGCCGAGGCGCTGGTGCAGGGCCCGGTAGGTCTGCAAGGCTCCCGACTGGCGGCCGCTGCGGTACAGCGCCAGGATCCGCTGGTGCCACAGTCGTTCGCGGTAGGGGTGCTGCTCGGTGAACTGCTGGAGCGCGACGATCAGTTCCTCGTGCCGACCGAGGTCCAGACACGCCCGCATCCGCTCCTCGACGGCCTCGAGGTACAGCGCCTCGAGCCGGTGCGCCTCGCCTTCCAGGACGAGTGAGCGGTCCGCCAGCCCATCGAAGGGCCGGCCGCGCCAGGCTGCCAGGGCCTCACCGAGGGCTGCCTCGACGGAGCCGGCCGCCTCGGTGGAGCGGCTCCGGGCCTCGGTGACCCGAGCCTCGAGCTGCGAGGCGTCCACCTCCTCGGGCGCCACGCGCAGGCGGTACCCGGGATCCTCCCGGAGAATGCGCGACGTTGCCTCGCCGTCGTCGAGCACCTGGCGCAGGCGGGACACGTAGACCTGCACCAGATGGCGGGCACTCGCGGGCGGATGGTCGCCCCAGAGCCCGTCGATGAGACGGTCCATGGCCACGGGGTGGTCGGCATCGAGCAGCAGCAGGGCGAGCAGCCGCTGCTGCTGCGGGGGTCCGAGCGGCAGGCACTGGCCGTCCAGCACCACACGGATCGGACCCAGCACCTCGAACCGCATGTCACCCCCATGCCACAGGCTACGGAGGCATCGGCAGGCACTCCAGGGTCCATCAGCCCCGGACGTAGAGCGTCCGTAGAGGAGCCCGGTCCACGGTGGGGCTACCAGACCGAGGCCGATGCCACGCGAGACCGGCACCGCCCGGGGCCGCAACCGTGCAGGCACACGCAAGGAGGACGTCCATGCGCCGACCCATCCTGTTCCTGACCCTGCTGGCGGTCATCGCCATGGGACTGGCCGCCCCCGCCAGCGCCCGCCCCGACGCTCGACCCTTCAAGGGCACCACGAGCGGGGAGGTGACCTTCGTACCCGACCGTGACTGCCCGAACTTCGGAGGATTGAAGACCGTGACCAACACGACGGGCACGGCCTCCCACCTCGGCCGCACCGCCGCGACCGCGCAGCACTGCACCCCGGAGGGAGCGGACATCGACGGCGGCCGGGCGACGCTCGTCGCGGCCAACGGCGACGAGGTCTACCTGGAGTACGCCGGCACCGTCACCCCGGTTGTGACGGCAAATACCCAACTCGACACCCCGATCGTCGCCACGACGCCGTACGAGATCGTCGGCGGGACCGGCCGCTTCCAGGGCGCGACCGGCGACGGCGACATGACCGTCGAGACCCTCTTCAAGGGCTTTAAGATCGATACCTGGCCTGCGACCTGGACCTGGAGCGGCACGATCGGCTACTGACCGCCACGAT
>CAYXJD010000299.1:0-3176 GCA_964465225.1 uncultured Actinomycetota bacterium | reverse complement strand
GCGACGGGCCGCTGAGCGACGGGCCGCTGAGCCACGACCCGGTCAGCGGGCGCCGTGCTCCTGCCGGTACGCGGCGATGCGCTCGAGATCCGATGGACCCAGCAGCGGTGTGCCGTCGACCTCCGCACCGGTGAGTAGTTGCACGATGTCGTCGATCGTTGCCAGGGCCACCGTGCGGAGCCCGAACTCCTCACCGAGCTCGTCCAGCGCGGATCGATCGGCCGTGCCGCGTTCGCGTCGATCGACCCCGACGACGAGCCCCACCACCTCGACGTCCGCTTGGGCGCGCAGCAGTGGCACGGTCTCCCGGACCGAGGTGCCCGCCGTGGTCACGTCCTCGATGATCACGATCCGATCACCGTCCAGTGGCTGGTGACCGATCAGCAGTCCACCTTCGCCGTGATCCTTCGCCTCCTTGCGGTCGAAGGCGACACCCACCTCACGGTCGTGCTCCCGGGCCAGGGCGATGCCGGCGGCCACCGCCAGAGGGATCCCCTTGTAGGCAGGCCCGAACAGCACGTCGACGCCGTCGCCGAAGGCCTCGTCGATCGCGGCGGCGTAGAAGCTGCCCAGTGCCGCCAGCTGGGCACCGGTGCGGTAGCGGCCGGCATCGATGAAGTACGGCATCCGGCGGCCGGATTTCGCCACGAAATCGCCGAAACGCAACACGTCGCACTCGACCATGAAGCGCACGAACCGCTCGGTGGTCGCCTGCCGGTCGGGGTGGCCCATCGGCTCCCGGTCGCTCATCAACGTCCTCCGGTCGACAGCTCGTCAGCGGCATCTGCGGCCGCGGGCCCGGCCGCCACGTCTGCGTCCTCGTCAGCGGCGTCGTCGGCCGCCGCGTCTGCGTCCTCGCCGGCGGCGTCCTCGGCCGTTTCCGCGTCGGTGGTGTCCTGCGACGTGCCCTCGTCGGTCCCGAGCTCCGACCACGGCAGCGACAACTGCCGGCTGCGCGCTCGAAGCTCCTCGAGGACGAGCTCGACGACCGCGTCCCAGGTGTCGGCGCGCGGTGCGGGCAGATGGCGGTTGTAGGGCTGGTCGAACACGATGGCGCTTCGACCGGCTGCCCGCAGTGAGACGATGTTGGTGGGCGAGTCGTCCACGTACAGGTCAGCGCCCACGTTCGGCTTGTCGCCGATGAAGCACAGGTCCCGGTAGGGGATCCGGTGTGCATCCAGCCAGGCTGCCGTGTCCGCTGCCGAGGTCTCATGCGCCCAGTTGAAGATCAGCCGGTGCGTGATGATCCGGATCCAGACCCCGGCGTCCGACAGTCGCCACAGCGCATCGGAGACCCCGGGTAGGGGTGCCATGTGGCGGAAGATGCGGTCCTCGAGGACCGCGCGCCGGTGTGCCTCCTCGAAGGCCTCGAAGCTCAAGCCCCACTGTGAGTAGGCGTCCATGATCGTCTGCGGCGGCATCGAGTCGAGCGGACGCCCGAACTGGCGTGCGACGGAGCCGCGGAAGGCCCCCTCGTAGTCCGCGCAGACTCCGTCCAGGTCCACGCCCAGGACGAGTGGTGCGGCTGACGGCATCACTACTCCCGGGCACGTCGCGGACGGTCGTTCGGCTCCCGGACGCTACCCGTGGGGCCTGCTGACGCACACTAGGCTCGGCTGGCGACGCGGCCGGTGCTGCCACCGCCGGCCACCCGGCGCCCGGCGCTCGTGGACCCATCCCTGGGAGCCCGTCACCGCGAAGTCACGACGGCGCCCCGTCCCGGCGACCCCCTCCACCTGTGCTTCGGAGCGACGATGTCCCTGCCCGAGCTGGATCCCGATCAGCGCCAGGCCGCGCTCGCCAAGGCCGCCGAGGCGCGTCGGGTACGGGCCGACGTGAAGCAGCGTCTGAAGTCCGGGCAACTCTCGCTCCCGGGGTTCCTCGCCGAGGCCGATGGCTCACCGCCCCTGGCGAAGATGCGCGTCAGCGATGTGCTGGAGGCGATGCCCGCCTACGGTCCCGTCAAGGCCGAGCGACTGATGGGCCACCTCGACATCGCGTCCTCACGGCGCGTACGAGGTCTGGGAGCCCGACAGCGGGCCGCGCTGCTGGCGGCCTTCGGGCCTCCCTCGTGACCAGCCGCCGCCGAGGTCTGCTCGTGGTCATCGCCGGTCCATCGGGGGTGGGCAAGGGCACCGTGCACGCCGGGGTCAGGGCGTCGTTGGCTGACGCGGTCCTGTCGGTCTCGGCCACCACACGCGCGCCACGTGCAGGCGAGGTCGACGGTGTCCACTACCACTTCGTCGACGAGACCGGCTTCCAGCAACTGATCGAGACCGGCCAGCTCCTGGAGTGGGCCGAGTACGCCGGCCACCGCTACGGGACGTTGCGGCAGCCGGTGGTCGATGCCATCCGTGCCGGGCAGGTCGTGGTCCTCGACATCGAGCTCCAGGGGGCGCTGCAGGTCAAGGAGCAGGACCCCGACGCGTTGCTCGTGTTCCTCCTGCCCCCGAGCTTCGAGGAGCTCGAGCAGCGGCTGCGAGCGCGCGGGACGGAGTCCGACGAGACCGTGCAGCGGCGGCTGACCCGTGCGCGGGCCGAGTTGGCCTCCGCGCATCGCTTCGACGTCGAGGTGGTCAACGACGACCTCGACCGCTGCGTCGACGAGGTACTGGCCGCGATCGGTCGGGCGCGGCGGTCCGCCCCCGATGCCCACGCGCCCGACCCCGGCGCGGTGGACGCCGGCTGACCGTCGGTTCCACGCTACTGGTCGTGGTCGCTCTTGCCTCTCAGCGCGGGACGTGCGGGGTGTGCTCAGCTGCTGGATCCCGGATCTCGAACATCCGTCGTGGCTCGAAGCCGGCACCGTTGGCCACGAGGTTGGACGGGATGGACCGGCGACGGCGTTCGTAGGAGGCCACCTCGAGGTTGTAGAGCCGCCGAGCCGCGGCGATGCGATCCTCGGTCTCGACGAGTTGCCGCTGGAGGTCCCGGAACACCGCATCGCTCTCGAGTTCCGGGTAGGACTCGGAGACGGCCAGCAAGCTCGTCAGGCCCCTGGTGAGCTCGTCCTCGGCACGCGCCTGGTGCTCGATCGGCACGGAGCTGGGGACGGCGGCGATCGCCCGGACCCGCGCCGCGGTGACCTGCTCGAGGACCTGGCTCTCGTGGGCGGCGTAGCCCTGGACCGAGGCCACCAGGTTGGGAACCAGATCGTGCCGGCGCTGGAGCTCACC
>CAYXJD010000298.1:0-3206 GCA_964465225.1 uncultured Actinomycetota bacterium | reverse complement strand
GCTCGGACGCACGATGCACCGCTGGCGGACCCAGATCGCCGCGTGGCATCAAGCGCAGGTCAGCAACGGCCCGACCGAGACGATGAACGCGCTCGCGAAGCGGATCAAGCGGGTCGCGTTTAACCGGCCCTGGTGGGTGGGTCAAGACACTCGGCTGGTGCAGGCGTTTTCGAGTTTGCCGATGTGTCGGTCGAGGGCGCAGATGACGCGTTCGTGTCGGCCGGTCTCGGCGGCCCAGCCGCGATCGGTGGCGTCGTCGCGCAGGGCGATGACGTCGGCTCGTTGGGCGCGGAGCGCGGGAAGGAAGTCGGGTGTGGTGGTGAAGTTGTCGCAGAGCTCGCAGATGTTGGCGTAGGTGCAGGGCTCGGCGGCGAGGTGCCGGGAGCAGAAGCCGTTGGCGAGCCGGGTCTTGAGCATGTCGGCTTGGAGCCAGGCCGCCCGGTCGGGTGGCGGCAGCGGGGTCGTGGCGGTAGTCGCGGTGTGGGTGCCGCGGACCTTGGCGATCGCCTCGTCGTAGGCGGCGCGGACGGTGTCATCGGCGAGGACGGCGTAGCGCAGGGTCATCTCCGAAGAGACATGTCCGAGCAGTGCCATCAACGCCTGGAGCGACATGCCGGCGTTGACGAGGCTGGTCGCGTAGGTGTGGCGCAACTGGTGCGGGTAGGGGGCAAGCGGGCTGCCGTCGGTTGCGGTGAGCCCCGCGGCAGCAGCTGCATCACGTAGCCCTTGACGGATCCGGCGATCGCATAGGCGTCGTCCGGCGGCGACGAACAGGAAGTCGGCCAGACGGTTCTCGCGGGTGTGAGGCAGTGCACGTTGCCGGCCTCGTTGGGACATCCAGTCATCGATCGCAGCCAAGGTGGTGTCATCCACGGGGACGAGCCGCTCGGTGGCGAGCTTGCCGAGCGGGACCTTGAGCCAGGTCCCGTTGCCAGGAATGTCCCAGAGGCAGTCGAGCTCGAGGTCGCGGAGCTCACCCAGGCGCAAGCCGGTGTTGCGCAGGATGGTGATGGCACAGCGGGCGAAGAGGTCATCGAGGTCAGCGACCGCGGCCATCAGCGCCCGATCGACGTCAGGGGCGAGCGCACGTGGGAGGTGTTGTGCACGGCGGGCGATGTCGGTGCGGTGGACCAGCAGCCGGTCGGGGGCATCAGCCCAGCCCCATAGGGTGAGATCGTCGAAGAACATCTTCAGATCGGAGAGGTTGTGGGCGGCGTGGCCCGCGGAGATCGGTGTTCCTCGTTGCGCTCGTGACCGTGACGGCCGGGTTCGGTTGAACACCAGGAAGTCCTCGAGGTGGTCACGACGCAGCTGAGCGATCCGTTCGACCTCCGGGTGGGTGTCGGCCAGCCACAGCGCGAACGTGGTCAGGCTGTCGCAACGGCCATCGACGGTTGCGGGACGCAGCGTGGTGGCCATCACGTCGAGATAGCGCACAACGAGCTCGCGCACGTGTTGCTGGGGGATGTCGGCGGCCCGGTCGGTGTTGGTGATCTGACGCTGGTAGGCCTGCAGCGGGACCTGGTTGATCAGGCCGAGCTGGTAGGCGACCTGCCGGACGCCGTAGAGGTGGTTGCGGTGCACCATCCGGGCGTGCGCCGCCACGCTCGGGGCTTCGAGCAGTTCGGTCTCGAACCGGGCGAAGACCTCCTCCGTGAGCTGATCCATGCCGACTGCCTGGGTCAGACAGATCAGCGCGAGCGTGACCTCACAGACCCGGTGGGTCCAGGCCTCGCCCCACCCGAGCTCGGCGGCGACCTGCCTCGCGCGAGCGACATCGTCGGGATGGGCGCGAGCCCACGTCACGAAGTGGTGCCCGAAGGCCTTCGCGGCCAGCAGATCCACATCGGCGCGCAGCCGGCCTTCTACGAAGCACCACGACAGCAGCGGCCACGCATCGGTGCGTCGCACGTCGACCAGCCGCTGCGGGGTCGGCCGTCGCATCCACGCATCGAGATCGGGATGTGCGGCGAGGAAGACGCGGGCGTTGCGGCGACGCAGCCGCTTGCCCTGATCAGCGCAGGGCAGGGTGGCCACGAACGCGAGGTAGCCGTCGTAGATCCCACCGTGTTCGCCCTCGCTCTCGACGATCGGCTGCGTCAAGGGCCGCGTCGTGGTCATGGTTGGCCCTCCCGGGCTCGGGAGTACTCGGCGGACAGCGTCTCGATCGAGAGGTGGACGTAGGCGGCGGTGGTCTCGGGACTCGCGTGCCCCATCAGTTCTCGTAGGACCAGCAGGTCCATCCCGGCCGCGGCGAGCTCGGTGCCGTAGGTGTGGCGCAGCCGATGCGGCCGAACACGGGCCGCCCCCGAGGAAGCCCGGTGGCTGCGGAAGATCTTGCGCAGCCCCGCCTCGGTCATCGCCTGCCCCGCGGTCGGACCCCGCAGCACCACGAAACACTCCGGGGTTAACAACCCCGGCGGCCGTTCCCGGGCCAGATAGGCCGCCAACTCGGTGAAGAACACCCGTTCGACCGGGACGACCCGCTCCTTGCCGCCCTTGCCGACAACCCTCACTCGGCGACGACCCTGATCAACATCCGCTAGTCGCAGGCTTCGTACCTCGGCGGAACGAAGCCCCCCGAGCAGCATCAACAGCACAATCGCCCGGTCCCGGCAGGTCCGGAGATCCGCGAGGAACACCGCCACCTCCTCGGCGGCGAGCGCCTCAGGCAGCCGTCGAGGCTGGCGTATCAGCCGGCCGCCCGTTGGAGGCCGCGACGACACATGCGCCAGCAGGCCCCGGCGCCGGCCCCGCGGGCTTGTAGTGCGCCGGGCAGCCGGGACCGGATTGCGCTCCACCACCTCCGCCAGCACCGCGTACTCGAACAAGCCCCGAACCGCAGCGATCCGCCGGTTCATCGTCGAGGCCGCAACCCCTCACGCCTCAGCCAGCCGCACGACCGTGCGGCCGGCCCTCGATGGCCGCCGCCCCTGCCACTCCAGATAGTCGAACAGATCGGTCGGGACGACCTCAACGAACCCCAACCCGGCCTCGTCAAGGAACCGCAGGAAGTTCAACAGGTCGTAGGCGTACGCCCGACGGGTCGCGGGCGCGAAGCCCCGGACCGTCAGATGCGCCAAGAACCGGTTCGCGAGCGCGACCTCCGCCCCCGAGCCCTCCAGGACGTGACCCCCACCATCGAACACCACCCGCACAGACATCGATCCGCCGGTCGCTCAACTGCCCATCAGTCTCCGCCCCCG
>CAYXJD010000297.1:0-3213 GCA_964465225.1 uncultured Actinomycetota bacterium | reverse complement strand
CGGGCCTTGGGGATCTCGACGGCGACCAGATCCCAACAGGTGGCCAGGAAGTCCGAGAACATGATCTCCGCGACGGGCCGTAGGCCGGTCATCGCCGCCCCCATCGCGGCGCCGAGGATCGCCTCCTCGGAGATCGGGGTGTCCCGCACGCGGGTCGGGCCGAACTCCTCGAGGAGGCCCTTGGTGGCCTTGAACACGCCGCCGGCCGCCGCGACGTCCTCGCCGATGAAGTAGACGGACGGGTCGTGGCGCAGCTCCTGGGCGAGCGCCCGCGCCACGGCGTCCCGGTAGGTGATCAGTTCCGCCACGACGAGCCTCCGTCCGCCCAGAGGTTGGTGTACGCGGCCTGGAGTTCGGGTGGCGGCGCAGCCCGTGCTGCCTCGGTGGCGGCGTCGATCTCGGCCTGGGCCCGCTGCTCGATGTCGGTCAGCAGTGCCTCGTCGATCCCGTCACGCAGCAACCGTGCCCGGTAGGTCGGCATCGGGTCCCGCTCGAGCCAGGCGGCGACCTCCTCGTCGGGCCGGTACTGGCCCGGGTCGGCACGCGAGTGGCCGCCGTGCCGGTAGGTCTTGGCCTCGATCAGCGACGGCCCTCCGCCGGTGCGTGCGCGTTCGAGCGCGGTGGTGGCGACCTCGTACACCGCATCCGGATCGTTGCCGTCCACGATGATGGAGTCCAGACCGTACGCCGAGGCCCGGTCGGCGGCCGGGTGCTCGACGGCGGTGACGTCACCGATCGCGGTGTACTCCATGTAGAGGTTGTTCTCGCACACGAACACCACCGGCAGCATCCAGACCTTCGCGAGGTTCAGGGCCTCGTGGAAGGCCCCGATGTTGGTGGTGCCGTCACCGAAGAAGCAGACCGCGACCTGCCCACTGCCCCGGGCCTGGGCGGACCAGGCAGCACCGTTGGCGATCGGTAGATGTGCGCCGATGATGGCGTAGGAACCCATCACGCCGTGCTCGACGCTGGTGAGGTGCATGGAGCCGCCCTTGCCGCCACACACGCCCGAGGCACGGCCGAGCAGTTCCCCCATCACCCCCGCCATCGGAGTCCCGCGCGCCAGCGTGTGCGCGTGTCCCCGGTAGGTACAGAAGGTGTAGTCGTCGCTGCGCATCGCCTCACCGAACCCGGCGGCGATGGCCTCCATACCGAGCGACAGATGGGAGGTGCCCTTCACCAGGCCCTCCATGAACAGCCGGTAGGCCCGCTCCTCGAAGGTGCGGAGTCGCACGACCTGCTGGTACAGCGCCAGGCGGGCCTGCTCGGTCTCGGACAGCTCGCGCGGTGTCGTCTCGAGTTCAGTGGTCGACATGGGTCCTCGCTCAGTATTCGTTGGTGATGACGAGCTCTTCCGCCGGGAAGAGGGTCAGCAGTTCCGCGCCGTCCGAGGTCACCACGATCTCCTCCTCGATGCGAGCGGCAGAGTGGCCATCGTCGGCCGGCCAGAAGGTCTCCAGCGCGAAGACCATCCCTTCCTTGATCTCCACGGGATGCCCGAGGGAGTTGAGCTTGGAGATGACGGGCCGTTCGTGGAGGCCGAGGCCGAGGCCATGACCGAACTGCAGCCCGAAGGCCTCGATCTCGGAGGTGAAGCCGAACTCCGTGGCATCCGGCCACAGCCGCGCGATCTCGTCGGTGCCGACGCCCGGCTTGACCATCTCGATCGCGGCGTCGATCAGCTCCCGTGCCTTGGTGTAGGCGTCACGGTGCGCCTGGGTCGCCCGCCCCACCGCGAAGGTGCGGTAGTAGCAGGTCCGGTAGCCGTTGAACGCGTGGATGATGTCGAAGTAGGCCTGATCCCCGGGTCGGATGAGGCGGTCGGAGAACACGTGCGGGTGGGGGCTGCACCGCTCCCCGGCGATCGAGTTGATCGCCTCCACCTGCTCGGAACCCATCTCGAACAGCCGCTTCGTCGCGAGCGCGACGATGTCGGACTCACGCACACCCGGCTTCAGCGCCTCGTAGATGTCGTGGTAGACGCCGTCCACCATCGCCGCCGACTGCGACAGCAGCAGGATCTCGTCCACGTTCTTGATCTCGCGGGCATCGAGCATCACCTGCTGCCCATCGCGGACGTCGATGCCGGCCCCCTCCAGCGCACGCAGGAACGGCAGTTCGGTCACGTCCACGCCGACCGGCAGGTCTGCGACCCCCTCATCACGCAGGATCGCGGCGACCTCCTGCGCTGCGGCGCTCGGCAGGCCACCCCCGGGGGCGATCGCCCCCTGGAGGCCGGTGTTGCCCCCCCGGGAGCGTTCCGGCTCCAACCAGGGCGAGTGCAGACGGTGGTTCTTCGCTGCCGAACCGAAGTCCCAGATCCACGGCTCTCCCGTGCGGGTCAGCAGCGCCCAGCGCTCGGTCTTGTTGTACCCCCACGTTCCGATGTGGGTGCTGGTGAGGTAACGGATGTTGCTGCCCTCGAAGACCAGCAACGCACCGAGATCACTGGCCTCCAGCGCTCTGCGTGCCCGAGCCAGCCGGTAGTCCCGCAATCGCTGGAAGTCGACCCGCTCCTCCCAGTCGACGCCCTGGATCCCCGGTGCGGCGATGGCAGACTGCGCGAACTCTGGACTGGTGGCGGTCACGAATGGCCTCCCGAACTCTGTGCAGGCCGTCGCGATCCTGATCCTTGCCTGCAATCGTTTGTATCCCGTTGCACCCTAAGGAGCGCGAGTGCCCGTGTCAAGGCTCGACCGGGACGAGATCGACCGCGACCAGCAACGATCTGCGCGAGCGGGGACACCAGGCGGCCATCCCTGACCGGTTCCACATCGACGCCGCGCCGCCCACCAACCGTCGGGCCATCGAGCAGAAGTGCCCGCCTCGGCGGCCCCGCACCTCGGCCATACGGACGAGCCGGCATCGTCGCGGACGGGCAGGATGGGTGCTGGCCGGGTGCGCAAAGGAGGCATGCCAGAAGGCGTTCCGCCAGCAGGCCACGATGGATAGGGCTCGGATGGTGACGGGAACCAGCGGAGACGGCGACCCTCGACGCGACGATCATCCCCACGGGAGCGCGGGCGATGGCCGTGGGCCGGACGTGGCCAGCGCCGCGGGCAGCGATGCGGCCGACGACGCGCGCCGGTGGTACTCGATGGGAGCGGAGGAGGTGCTCGAGGAACTCGAGACCGGCGACGACGGGCTGAGCCAGCCGGAGGCCGAACGGCGGCTCGACCGCCCAGGAGGCGTCGTAGCCGTCGGCGGGGTCGC
>CAYXJD010000296.1:0-3227 GCA_964465225.1 uncultured Actinomycetota bacterium | reverse complement strand
CGCCCTGCGGCTCCTCGCCGTCGCCGTCGCCGTCACCGTTGGCGCTGGCGCTGGCGCTGGCCACCAACTCATCGATCGGCGTCATGTCGATGGACTTGTGCCCGACGTCACTGCGGCTGACGGCCGGGCAGGTCTCGACGCACACCCCGCAGCCGGTGCAGTCGTCGGGCGCCACCTGGACGGTCAGGTGCATGCCCTTGAGGTCACGGTCCTTGAACGGACGGGACAGGTAGCTGTCAGGTGTGCCCTCGAGCTCCTCCTCCTCGAACACCTTGATCTGGATCGCAGCGTGGGGGCAGACGATGGCGCACTTGCCACAGCTGATGCAGATGTCCGGATCCCAGGTGGGGACCTCCAGGGCGATGGAGCGCTTCTCGAAACGCGCCGTGCCCGTCGGGAAGGTGCCGTCCACGGGCAGCGCGGAGACGGGCAGCAGCTCGCCCTCGCCGGCGAGCAGACGGGCGGTGACCCGCTCGACGAAGCCGGACACGTCGTCGCGGTCGAGGGGGAGCAGCTCCAGCGCCCGGTCGATCGGGTCCGCGCGGTGCAGGTGCGAGGTCGCCTCCCCCGGGATGTCCACCCGGAAGATGGCCTCGGTCGCCGCCTCGACCGCATCGAGGTTCTTGGTCACGACCTTCTCACCGAAGTCGCCGTAGCTCTTGCGCACGGCACCGCGGATCGCCTCCAGGGCCTCGTCTCGCGGGAGCACCCCGCTGACCAGGAAGAAGGCGGTCTGCATCACGGTGTTGATGCGGCCGCCGAGGCCCACCGACCGGGCGATGCCGTGTCCGTCGATCACGTGCAGTTCGAGGTCGCGGTCCAGGATGACCTGCTGCACGTCACGGGGCAGCCGATCCCAGACCTGCTCGGGCGCGAAGGGCGAGTTCAGCAGCACGATGCCGCCCTGCTTGGCCTCACGCAGGACCTCCAGCTTCTCGAGCAAACCGAACTGGTGGACGCCGATGAAGTCCGCCTGCTCGACCAGGTAGGTCGAGTCGATCGGCTCCTCGGAGACCCGCAGGTGCGAGGCCGTGACCGCACCGGACTTCTTGGAGTCGTACACGAAGTAGGCCTGGCTGTATCGCCCGAGCCCCTCGGCGAGGATCTTGGTGGTGTTCTTCGCCGCTCCGACGGTCCCATCGGAGCCGAGACCGTGGAAGATCGCCGCGAGGTCCTTGTCCAGGCGCGGGAGCTGGAAGCTGCGGTCCACGTCCAGCGAGAGGTCGGTCACATCGTCCACGATGCCCACCGTGAAGCGCCGCTTCGGGGTCTCGGTGGCCAGCTCGGAGAAGACCGCGGCGACCATCGCCGGGGTGAACTCCTTGCTGGAGAGGCCGTACCGGCCACCGATCACCGTGGGGAGCTCGTCGCTGCCGCCCGCGCTGAACCGGTCGGCCACTGAGATCAGGACGTCCTGCAACAGCGGCTCCGCCGTCGCGCCGGGCTCCTTGGTGCGATCGAGGACCGCGATCCGTGTGGCGGTGTCGGGGAGCGCGTCGAGGAAGGCCTCGACGGGGAACGGACGGAACAGGCGGATCACCAGTGCCCCGACCTTCTCGCCCTGGGAGACGAGGTGGTCGACGACCTGGCGGACCGGACCCACGCCGGAACCCATCAGCACCACGACCCGCTCGGCGTCCGGTGCGCCGTGGTACTCCACCAGCTCGTAGCGCCTGCCGGTGCGCTCGGCGAAGGTGTCCATGATCGCCTGGACGGACTCGGGCACGGCCGCGACGAAGGGGTTGATCGCCTCGCGGGCCTGGAAGAACACGTCCGGGTTCTGCGCCGAGCCGCGCAAGCTCGGCTGGTCGGGGTCCAGGGCGCGCTGACGGTGCAGGAGGAGATCCTCCTCCACGATCAGCGCCCGCAGGTCCTCGTCCCGCAGTAGCTCGACCCGGTTCAGCTCGTGCGAGGTGCGGAAGCCGTCGAAGAAGTGCATGACCGGCAAGCGGGTCGCCAGGGTCGCCGCGTGGGCGACGGCCGCCATGTCATGGGCCTCCTGCGGGGAGCTGGAGGCCAGCATCGTCCAACCCGCCGAACGGATCGCCATGACGTCGGAGTGGTCGCCGAAGATCGACAGGGCGTGGGTGGCCACCGTCCGTGCCGCCACGTGGATGACCGCGGGCGTGAGCTCGCCGGCGATCTTGAACAGGTTCGGCAGCATCAGCAGCAGCCCCTGGGAGGACGTGAAGGTCGTCCCCAGCGAGCCGGCCTGTACCGCTCCGTGCAGGGCACCGGCGGCGCCGCCCTCGGACTGCATCTCGACCACCGAGGGCACCGCACCCCACAGGTTCGGCACCCCGGCAGAGGCCTGCGCGTCGGCGTACTCCCCCATCGGCGAGGACGGGGTGATCGGATAGATCGCGACCGTCTCCGAACACCGGTACGCGACACGAGCGGCGGCCTCGTTCCCGTCCAGGGTGGCGATCTCTGGTCGAGACTGCTCACCGGAAGCCTCCGGCTCGCTACTGGCGGTGGACACGGTCGTTGCTGCCATCGGACACCTCTCGAGGAGCGTGCGGCGCGGGCGCACGCGGCCATCGGAGCCGACGCTATGTCGTCGGGCCGTCGCGATGTGCTGCCGCAGGTCCCCGATCGTTGGGACCTCGGGCCCCATCATCGGCCGTGGTCGCCGTACCCGGCTCGACGGCCGTGCTGGCAGCCTCGTCCGCGGGGCCATCGGCACCCGCTCGGGAGCGGTCGTCGCCGGTCGCCTCGTCGGTCCTCCCGTCCTCCTGCTCCGCCGTCGAGGCCACCGTGACGACCACCTTGGCGACCCGCCGGCCCTGCAGCACCTCCACCTCGATGGTCGTGCCGTCGAGTTCGACCTGCTCGCCTGGTCGCGGCACCCGGCCCAGGGTGCCGAACACCAGCCCACCGACGGTGTCCCATCCCTCCTCGGGCAGCTCGGTCCCGAGCAGTTCGTTGAGATCATCGACGCCGAGCCGGGCGTCGATGCGGAACCGCCCGTCGTCCAGGGGCTCGACGAGCTGCTGCTCCTGGTCGTGCTCGTCCACGATCTCCCCGACGATCTCCTCGAGGACGTCCTCGATCGTGACCAGCCCGACGACGTCGCCGTACTCGTCGAGCACCACGGCGAGGTGGACAGCCTGGGACTGCAGCTCCCGTAGCAGCTCGTCGCACCGTTTCGTCTCCGGCACGAAGGTGGGCTGGCGGGTCAGATCGGAAGAGCGTCGTGTAGGGAAAGAGTGTTCAGAGCCGTGTAG
>CAYXJD010000295.1:0-3227 GCA_964465225.1 uncultured Actinomycetota bacterium | reverse complement strand
GGTCCTGCTCGACGCCGTCGGGGCGCCGGTCCTTGGCGACTCTGGCCCGGGCACGCTCACCCGGACGTCCTGCCTCACCCGTCGACGCGTCCCAGCCACAGCGCGTCCGACGGGCAACGCTCCACGCAGATCGCGCAGCGCGTGCACTCGTTGTCGTCGATGATGAACACCGCGTGGGACTGGGACGCCAACGTCTTCAGCGACGAGGAGTCCGCATCCTTGATGATGTCGGGGGACATCATGTAGATGCACTCCCAGGGACACACATCTTCGCAGGCGCGGCACAGGATGCACAGTTCGGGCGTGAGACCGATGTGGCGCTTGGGCTTGACCCGCTCCTGCAACCACTGTGGATCGACCTGCTGGACGGTGTAGTCGTCGAACATCAGGGGATGTTCGCCCTTGTCGGTCTTACCCACGGTGCCCCTCCCCTCGTCCTCGTGCGGTGCAACTCATACGGACATCCTCGCGCGTCGCTGGCGGGTCACCGGTAGCCGCCGGATTCCGGCTTGGACTCCCCGGCTGCCAGGGTCTTGGGCAGGCTGCGCTGGACGCGTAGGCCCGCCCAGATCGTCACGACGATCCCCCCGATCATCAGTGCACCGACGATGCCTTCGGTGATGACCGAGTACAGGTTCGAGGCGAGGTCGAGCCGGTAGTCCTCATTGACCTGGATGCCCGCCGACGCCGGGATGATCGTCCCGGCCAGCAGGTCGCGGTTGGACTCCGTGAACTGGATCCATCCGTGCGGCAGCACGCCGTGCACCCACCACAACAGCGCGGAGGCCCCCATGACGCCCATGGTCGCCGAGACCCACTCACGCTTGCCGTAGGTGACCTTCGCGAGGTAGAGCGGCAGCGCCACGAGCGGTCCGAGCCACAGCAGCATGATGGCGCCACCGATCCAGCCCCGACCGGCACTGGCGGGATCCCCGAACTCGTACAGCGCCCGCGCAGCCTCCGGAAGGGCCGCGAAGAACTCGCTGAACCACTCGCTCACCTGCGCTCCTGTCGCCGACGGTCCCCGGACCTGCGATCGGGCCCGTGTGGCCATCCGACCCTGGCAGGCCTATCGACCCACCGTGGGAGGGTCGAAGGTACCAACCGGCCCTCGGCCCGAACAAACGGCCGGGTCCCTCCCTCACCGTGCCGCGCCCGCAGCGACCACCTCGGCGGCCTCGTGCGCCGCCGCAACCACCCGGTCGAGCACCGCATCGTCGAGCGCCAGAGAGGTGAACACCACCTCGTAGCCCGACGGTGCGAGGTAGATCCCTCGGTCCAACATCGCGTGGAAGAACCGTGCGTAGGCGCCGTGGTCAGCGCCAGCGACGTCCTCGAAACGGGTCGGCGCCCGGTCGGTGAACACCACCCCGGCCAGCGTGCCGTGACGGAGCACCTGCGCCGGGACGTCGGCGGCTCGGAAGGCGGCCGAGAAGCCGTCGGCCACGGTCCGGGTTGCCCCCTCCAGGCAGTCGTAGACCGTCTCGTCCAGCAACGCCAGCTGCGCCCGCCCGGCAGCGACCGCCACGGGGTTCCCCGACAGGGTCCCCGCCTGGTACACCGGGCCATCCGGGGCGAGGTGGTCCATCAGGGTCGCCGGTCCCCCGAAGGCGGCCAGGGGGAAGCCGCCCCCCACGACCTTGCCGAGGATCGTGATGTCCGGGGTGACGCCCTCGCGTTCCTGCGCGCCCCCGCGGGCCAGCCGGAAGCCGGTGATCACCTCGTCGAACACCAGCACGGCCCCGCAGGCGTCGGCCTGCTCCCGCAGGAAGGCCAGGAAGCCGTCGGCAGGCGGGACCAGGTTCATGTTGGCGGGAACGGGCTCTGCGAGGATCGCGGCCAGGTCGTCGCCGTGCTCGGCCACCACCGCCGCGACCGCGGCGCGGTCGTTCCAGGGGACCAGGATCGTGTCACCGGCAGCCCCGGGCGTCACCCCGGGTGACCCGGGGATGCCCAGGGTGGCGACACCGGAACCGGCGGCGACCAGCAGCGCATCCGCATGACCGTGGTAGTGGCCGACGAACTTGAGCAGCTTCGCACGACCCGTGGCCCCGCGGGCGAGCCGCACGGCACTCATCCCGGCTTCGGTGCCCGAGTTGACCAGCCGGACCTTCTCCACCGACGGCACGGCATCGATGATGGCCTCGGCGAGGCGGACCTCGCCCTCCGTGGGCGCGCCGAAGGAGGACCCCAGTTCCATCGCGGCGCTGGCGGCGGCCAGCACCTCCCGCCGTGCGTGCCCGAACAGCAGGGGGCCCCAGGAGTTGACGAGGTCGACGTAGTGGTTGCCGTCCACGTCGATCAGCGTCGCCCCCTCCCCGCGGTCGATGAACCGGGGCGTGCCTCCCACGCTCGCGAACGCGCGAACGGGTGAACTCACGCCGCCGGGGATCACGGCGCGAGCGCGGGCGAACAGCTCTCGTGAGGTCTCGGTACGCACGGGGTGGCCTCGGTGTCGGGTCGACCGGATCAGGGCAGGACGTGCTCGAAGATGACGTTGTCGGCGAGTTCGCGGGCCCGGGCCAGCGCCGACGGGCTGTCGGCGGTCCAGGCGACCACCACCCCACCGCGACCTCGCCAGGCGTCGCAGGGTCCGTTCGGCAGCCCCGTCAGGTCGTAGCTGACGGCGTGGGGGGCGACGCTCTTGAGGTCCTTGAGGCCGGCGAGACGGCGTCGCACCACCCCGGGCACCCGCACGTCATCGATCGGGCCGGCCGTCAGGACCCGGACCGCCTCGGGCCGGCGTCGCCGGAACCACCGCAGGGTCGCCGGGTTGAAACCGGCGACACACCACGGACCGGGGTGTGCCCCCACGACGGGCGCGACGGCCGCCTCCAGCGACCCCGCTCTCAGCGCCGGCTGCTTGACCTCGACCATGACCGGGACCTCACGCAGGACGTCCAGCGCTGCCGCCAGCGTCGGGACGTGCTCCCCTGTCCTCCCGATCGTCACCGTGGCGAGCTCGGCCACCGTCAGGTCAGCGATCCGGTCGGGGCGGTCGGCGGAACGCCGCAGGGTCGGATCGTGGGAGACCACGGGCACCCGGTCACGACTGAGCATCACGTCCAGCTCGACGCCGTAGCCGGCCTCGGCCGCCGCGGCGAAGGCCGCCAGGGAGTTCTCGGGACGCCCGCGGCCGTCGTGGAGTCCGCGGTGGGCCAGCGGGACCTCCGTGAGCCACGACGGACAGGTCTCGCTCGGGACCAGATCGGGGTAGGCCTCGGTGG
>CAYXJD010000294.1:0-3232 GCA_964465225.1 uncultured Actinomycetota bacterium | reverse complement strand
CGATGCCGACGGCAACCGGACCGGCTGGCCTGACGCCACGATCCTCGCGACAGCGAAGCTGCTCGGGGTCGACAAGGTGGTCGCCGTCGGTGGCGCCCAGGCCATCGCCGCGGTGGCCTACGGCACGGAGTCGGTCCCGATCTGCGACAAGGTCGTCGGTCCCGGCAACCTGTACGTCGCGCTCGCCAAGCAGCAGCTGGTGGCCGAGGGCAGGATCGGCACGGAGGGCTACGCCGGACCGACCGAGGTCGCCATCGTCGCCGACCACACCGCCGATCCCCGCCACCTCGCCGCCGACCTGATCGGACAGGCCGAACACGACGAGCTCGTCACAGCACTGCTCATCACCCCGAACGCGGAGCTGATCGCTCCGGTCGAGGCCGAGATCGAGGAGCAGCTCGCGCGGACCAAGCACGTCCAGCGCATCGCGACAGCGCTGGACCAGCAGGGCACGGTCGCGCTGGTCGACGACATCGACCACGCCATCGTCGTCGCCGAAGCCTTCGGTGCCGAGCACCTCGAGGTCCAGACCGAGCACGCCCGCAAGGTCGCCGCGTCGATCCGCTACGCGGGGACCACCTTCATCGGCGCCCTGACGCCGGTCAGCCTCGGTGACTACGCGGCCGGTCCCAACCACACGCTGCCGACGTCGGGGACCGCACGCTTCAACGGCGGGCTGACCACCTCGTCGTTCCTGGTGCCCGTGAACTACCTCGAGGTCGACGAGGACGGGCTGCGGGGCATCGCCGACGACGTCTGTCGGTTCGCTGACGCGGAGGACCTGCCGGCCCACCGTGCAGCGGTCGAGGTACGACTGGAGCCGGAGGCGTGAGCGAGTCGGCGGCCGCCTCTGCCGGTGGCGCTCCCGGGATCCCGCGGCCCGACCGGGTCCCGGTGCGTGCCGATCTCGCCGGGGTGGTCCCCTACGGTGCGCCGCAGCTGGACGTGCCGGTCCGGCTCAACACCAACGAGACCGCTGAGCCGCCCCCGGCCGGCTACCTCGCGGAGGTGGGCCGCCGGATCCAAGGGCTCGAACTCAACCGCTATCCGGATCGTCCGGCGACCGAGCTCCGGCGGGCGCTCGGGGAACGGGTGGGGCTCCCGCCGACGCAGGTGTGGGCGGCCAACGGCTCGAACGAGGTGCTCCAGCAGCTGCTCCAGGCCTACGGCGGCCCCGACCGGTTGGCGCTGGCGGTACGGCCCGGCTACTCGATGTACCCGGAGCTGTGTCGGACCTCCCTGACCCCCATGGTGGAGGTCGACCTCGATGCGGGCTTCGAGCTGTCCCCGGAGGTGGCGTCGGCCGCGGTCACCACCCACGACCCCGACCTGATCCTGGTGCCGACCCCCAACAACCCCGTCGGGACGCCGGTGAGCCACGAGGCGCTGCGGGCGCTGCACGACGGTTCCCGGGCGTTGCTGGTGGTGGACGAGGCCTACATCGAGTTCGCGGACGCGCACCTCGCCGCCCTGCCGTTGCTGGACGAGCTCCCGCGGCTCGTGATCGTGCGGACCCTGTCGAAGGCCTTCCGCCTGGCGGGGCTGCGGCTCGGGTACGTACTCGGGCCGGCGTGGGTGGTGGAGGACCTGCAGAAGGTCCGGCTGCCCTACCACCTCGACGCCATCAAACAGGTCGCCGGCATCGTCGCGGTGGAGCAGGAGACCGCGTTCCTCGAGCACCGCCGGCGGATCGTGTCCGAACGTGAGCGCGTGGCGGCGGCGGCCGCCTCCCATCCCGGCGTCGAGGTCTTCCCCTCGGCCGCCAACTTCCTGCTGTTGCGCACGGGGCTCGACGACCTGTTCGAGCGGCTGCTGGCGGCGGGGGTCCTGGTACGGGACTTCTCCTCGAAACCTCGACTGGAGGGGTGTGTCCGCGTGACGATCGGCACGGCAGCGGACAACGACGCCTTCCTCCAGGCGCTAAAGGCGGCGCTGCCCTGACATGACGGGGTGGCCTCCTGCGGCGTAGCCTCTGCGCTCAGCGCCTGTCGCCCACGAGGACCGCCTCCCAGAAGGACCGACCGTGACCACCCGCCGTGCCAGCGTGAGCCGCACCACCCGCGAGACCACCATCACCGTGGAGGTCGACCTCGATGGGCGGGGCAGCACCGAGGTCGACACCGGCGTGCCCTTCTTCGACCACATGCTCGACCAGCTGGGCCGGCACGGACGGCTCGACCTCACGGTGCAGGCTGAGGGCGACCTGGAGATCGACGCGCACCACACCGTCGAGGACGTCGGGATCGCGTTGGGGCAGGCGCTGTCCGAGGCCTGGGGCGACCGCTTCGGTGTGGAGCGGTTCGGTGACGCCACCGTCCCGATCGACGAGGCGTTGACCCGTGTGGCCATCGATCTCTCGGGCCGCCCCTACCTGGTGTGGGACTGCACCGTGCCCATCGAGGTCATCGGCACCACCTTCGAGACCAGCCTCGTGAAGCACTTCTTCGAGGCCGTGGTCGCCAACAGCCGGATCACGCTGCACGTCCACAACCTCTCGGGTGACAACACCCACCACACCTTCGAGTCGGTCTTCAAGGCGGTCGCGGTGGCGCTGCGCCGTGCCGTCGCCGTCACCGGGGCGGGGACCCCCTCCACCAAGGGTGTCCTGCAGTGACCGTGACCGCCGCGGTACTGGACTACGAGGCGGGCAACGTCCGTTCCGCCAAGCGCGGCTTCGACGCCGCGGGGGCCGAGGCCCGGGTCGTACGCACGGCGGCGGATGCCCGCCAAGCGGACGTGCTGGTGATCCCCGGCGTCGGCAACTTCGACAGCTGCATGGCACAGCTGCGCGCCTCGAAGCTCGAAGGTGTGATCCGCGATGCCATCGGTGCCCAGCGGCCCGTGTTCGGCATCTGCGTCGGCATGCAGCTGCTCTACAGCGGCTCCGAGGAGGGCGACGAACCGGGTCTCGGTCTGCTGCCGGGCCGCGTGGAGCGGTTCCCCTCCACGGCCGTCGTGCCCCACATCGGCTGGGACCTGGTCCGTGCGGCGGAGGGGTCCGAGGAC
Organism: uncultured Actinomycetota bacterium; assembly: GCA_964465225.1. GTDB lineage: Bacteria > Actinomycetota > Nitriliruptoria > Nitriliruptorales > Nitriliruptoraceae > T1Sed10-7. The sequence goes on along the minus strand of CAYXJD010000294.1, from coordinate 226 downwards.
GATCCCCTCCTGGCCGGCGTGGCGGGGGAGCGGCTGTACTTCGTGCACTCGTACTACGCCGTGCCGAGCGACCCGGCCCACGTCGTCGCGCGCACGGCCTACGGCGGGGTCGCCTTCCCCTGCGTCGTCCGCGAGGGCAGTGTGATCGGCACCCAGTTCCACCCGGAGAAGTCGGGACCGGTCGGTGCGCGGTTCCTCAGGAACTGGCTGCAGAGCCTCGCCTAGA
>CAYXJD010000293.1:0-3252 GCA_964465225.1 uncultured Actinomycetota bacterium | reverse complement strand
CCATTCCCCTTCATCGCTCGCATACACCCCGACAGCGTCGGAGAAGCCGAGATCCGGCAGTTGGCTGGTACGTGGCTCCGGAGCCCATATGGGCGCATCGGGATGCGGCCCCAATGGGCCTATAAAGGACTCCGACCCAGGATCATGTTCGAAGAGCTACTTGACGACGGGCGAGGCAATGTTCCTCCCGATTACAAGATCTTTTGCTTCCACGGAGAGCCGACGATTGTCCAGATAGTTGCTGAAAGAGAGCGAAAGCGGCAGCGATCTTTCTACACTCCGGCGTGGCAGCGAGTCCCTGATAAGCGCACTGCAAATACGTCCCCAGCAATGCAACCGGTCTGCTTGCAGGAGATGCTCTCACTTGCCGAACATCTCGCAAAAGAATTCGATTTCGTTCGGATCGATCTGTACGCGATTGATCACCGGCTATTGGTCGGAGAACTGACGCACTATCCAGCTGGTGGCAAGGTGATAGGAGGTGGTCGCGGACCGTTGACCTCGGCTGCTTCGCACTGGTCGCCAAGGTCGGTGGCGTGAAGGCAACCCGACTCTTCGCCCCGTTTCCAACATCGTCATAGTGGCTCGCGTGGTCCGTAGCGTGCCGTGGACTGGCATCGTTCCAGGCCTTCCCCTCAAGGCCCTTCGTAGCCACATGAGCCGGTGTCCAGCCGTTAGGCGGGATGTCGAGTCGACCAAGCCGCCGGCTACTCGACCTGGTTCGACCACACCCACGCCTCCGCCATCGGATGAGCCGAAAGTGCCGGAGGGGTGGCCCCGCGTCACCATGACATGGTCACAAGGCCGGCACCTCTTGACGTAGCCGCTTACAGTGGAGCCGTCAACACATCGCCGGCAGCAGCAGTGCAGGGAGAGCTTGGAGTACCTGAAGTGATGTCGTCCCTCCCCTCCGCGCGGCGCCGGTGGTTGTGGCCACTGGGTGTGATCGCCTTGCTCGTTGTCCTGGGCTCCGTTTCCGGGTTCGGCCGTGAGCCGAGTCTGAACCTCAACGGAACGGCATCGGCAGAGGGCGCCCAGAGCGAGGGGAGCCGCAGCCACGCAGCGAGCGCGCTGTCGTTTGACAGCAGGCTCGGGACAATGACACAACTCTGGGAGCGCCGGATCACTGCCAGTGGTGCGACGAGACTTGCTGCGCTGCTCTCGGAGGGTGAGCTGGCGGTCCAGCGAGATCGTGCCGTCAACGGTCCGTTCCGTGTCGCCGGGGACTTCTCGGCCAACTCTCCAGGCCACTGGGAGGAGATGGCTGCAACGATGAGGCTGGATTTCTCGTCGGCACGGTGGAAGGGCCCGACGGCCGTTGACTCTCAAGGGCGGTTACTCACAGGTAGTTCTACGGGGAACAAACCGCCACTTCAGGTCCGTCACATGGCGCACGACATGATGAGTGCGGCCTATGCGGCTGCGATCACGGGCGATCACGCCGTCGCGGCGGCCATCACCAAGGAGATCGAGTATCAGGCGACACGGCCCAGTCTTGATTACTCGAACCGCACCCTGTGGCCTTTCGACTATTTCGACGATCTCAACCCGCTGTTCACGCATGCGCTTTGGGTGAAGGACTACGTCCTGGCCTACGACATCACCAAGGCCATGGGCCACTCCAGCCCCACCGTCGAGCGCTGGTTCCTGGACCTTGCCGAACTTAATGAACAGATCGTGCACGAGAACCTGAGTCGCGTCTTCCCCGACAGAGGGAACGACAGCTACTCCTCCCGCGCTGCGTTCGTGGACAGCACCATGCGTAGTTCCACGCGCACCGCGGACGGAACGTCGATCGAGTACCCCGGCATCATGAAGTATTTCAACAACCGCCGATCGAATCAGGCCGGCTTCTACGGCCTGGTTGGCGTCGTGCTCGACGATGACCGCTACAAGGAGGAATTCAAACGCTATGCGCGCGAGTGGGTCATGTTCGGCCATCGCGTCACCTCGTCTGATGGCTACGCGGGTGACGTCAACCGTGGAGCGGACTCCTTCCCGCAGCTCGGGTTCTCCTACTCGCTGCACGCGTTGGAGAGTCTGATCCCCGCCATGGACGGGCTCGCACGCCAAGGCGACACCTCGCTCTACGAGTTCTCGTCCAGCGACGGCGCCGCAACGCCGTCCGGGGGCACGAACCACTACAAGACGATGGAGGGTGTCCTCGACACCTACATCAGATGGATCAAGGGCTCATATCCCGCCCACTACACAGCGAGCGGGAGCCCTCCGCCGGCTTCAATCGCAGGAAAAGACTACTACCGCATCCAGTCGAGAAACACCGGGAACGGCCGCGAGATCGTCAACGACGCCTCCCTGCTGCTACCGGCGAACTACTACAACCGAACCGACTGGCACGACGCCATCATGCGCAACGGGACCCCGACCGGCTTCACGCAGCGCCCGCAGAACGTCGGTCCCATCAACGGCTGGCGAACCGACTGGCGGCACAGGTTCCTACGATCCCTCGACACGCACCCCTACCCCACCCGCTGACCGCGACGCGCCGTCGACCGCGGTGAGCGGCGGAGCTTGTCAAGCCGGTTTAGACACGTGGGGGTCAGGCGCTCTGTATGAGCGCTTCGGGGGTCTGGGCTGGTTGATCCAGGCCACGGTGGGCAGCTTCGATGCGGTCGGGGTCCGGCCGGAGAACCGGTCGGGGTTGGCGGCGTAGGCCGCATCGAGGGTCTGCTGGCGCAGCGTCCGGATCTCGGTCGCGATGCCGTAGTGCACCGATGCGGCGGTGTGGAGGGCGATGCCGGAATGGCGGTGGTCGTGGTTGTAATCGAAGGAGCTGGTGCAGAACTCGCGGGCGTCGTGGATGGATCCGAACCGTCCCGGGAACGCCGGGCAGTACTTTCAGGGTCTTGAAGTTCGCCTCCGAGTAGGGGTTGTCGTTGGACACGTGCGGCCGCAAGTAAGTGCGCGTCACGCCGAGATCGACCAGCAGCTGCGCGACCGGTTTCGAGGTCATCGACGACCCGCGATCGGCATGGATGGTGAGCTGGTCACGGTCGATGCCCTGGGCAACGATCGCATCCGCGATGAACGCTTTGGCGAGCTCCGCGGACTCGCCTGGCGCGATCGTCCAGACGATCACGTAGCGCGAGTAGATGTCGATGATGAGGTGGAGTCATAGAACTCCCCGCGGGTCGGTCCCTGCAGCTTCGTGATGTCCCACGACCAGCCCTCGTTCGCCCCGGTGGAGATCGGAAGAGCACACGTCTGAACTCCAGTCACTCCGGAGAATCT
>CAYXJD010000292.1:0-3262 GCA_964465225.1 uncultured Actinomycetota bacterium | reverse complement strand
TGCACCGCCAGCTCGGGGACGTCGCGGGCCAGACCGTCATGAACGCGCTGCCCCACATCGCGCTGCGCCAGGGAGACCTGGCGGCAGCGGAGCGCTTCGCCACCGACACCCTCGCCGCCGCCGTCGGCACCGGCTGGGAGGGCTACGCGCTCGACACCCTGGCCCAGGTCGAGCTCGCCAGGAACCGGCCGGACGATGCCGAGGTGCTGCTCCGCCGCGCGCTCGTCCGTTCGCTCGGGGCCGGCCTCGAGAACTGGTTCCGCATCGCGCTCCGGGATCTCGCGCAGGTGGCGGTGCAACACGGCGCGTTCGACCGTGCCGCGCGGCTCGTCGGTGCGTCGCGCATCGGCATGCCCCCGTACGGCCTGGACCCGTCGATCTACGCGCCCGTCGAGGCGGCCTGCCGCGAGCGGCTCGGCGACGATGCCTACCGAGCGGCGGCCGATGCGGGCGTGCACCTGTCCCACGGCGACCTGCTCGACCTCACCGGCGCGTCGGAGAACGTGAGGCTGGGGACCTTGGCCTCCACCTCGCGGACGGGGCGCGCGCCATAGTGAAGAGATCGAGCCGAGGTCTGACACATGCCGTATCGCGCACACCGCCTCGATGTGGACCTCGCGAACGACCTGGAGCGGCTCGAGCGGTTCCTCAACGGGCTGTCCGGCGAGGTCGTCGCCGTCCTCCCGCACGTGCGGACCCCGTCGCTGGCCTGGATCTATGGGAGGCAGCGCAGTGTCGACTTCGTGGTGGTCGTCGAGCGCACGCCGTCGTAGGCCGGTGACGAGACGTCCCGAGCCGGGGAGGGGTGCCGCTCGCCGGGCGCAGCACGCGTTCAGAACAGGAGCTGCAGTCGGGCGGCACCCCAGGCCAGGTGCCACAGGACGTAGTAGGCCAGCCGGAAGGTGCGCATCCACACGAACCCGAACCGCCAGAACACCCACACCTGGACGAGACCGAACACCACCAGCTGCACGGCGCTGAACACCGACGTGCCGACCGAGGTTGCGAACACCGCCTGCAGCGCCGCCTCGATGACCGCCACCGGGACCGCGATCCGCCAGAAGGTGAGGTCGAGCCCGGTCGGTGCCCCAGGAGCCGCACGAGCACGACGATCGGCACCGTGTGCAGCGCGATCTCGACGAACACCGCGATCGCCGGATAGAAGCGGAGCGCGTCCGGCAGGACCACGTTGATGTCCGCCGGGAAGCGCAGGAGCAGGTCGGCGACGGTGGCCGACGCGGCGAGTAGCGGGACCGACCACGCGAGGACCCTGACGGCATCGCGCGCCGCGCCCGGCCCGATCACCGCGAGATCGGTAGGTCGCCTGGAGGTAGGCCATCGCGAGGACACCGACCAGCGCTGTGGCGACCATGACCCCGGTCGGTGACAGCGTGCCGAAGTACGGCTCGAACACCGAATCGTCGACCTGGACCTGCCAGGCGGTCAGCACGACCGCCACGACGACGATGGCGACGAAGGGCCCCAGGCCCGTCCAGACGAGTCGCGATGCCATACCTGATGCTGGACCGAGCAGCGCCCCGAGCGCAGGGCCGAAGGGTTCGCGCCGGCTCCGCGCCACGCGCGGCCGACGGTGCGAGCGGCTGCGTCGCGCAGGGCTGTGAGCGCAGCACGAGCATGCGGCGGCTCCCGCAGGCCCGACCCTCGCTGCTCAGGCGGCCGGTGGTGTCGTGAGGTGGCGGACGATCCACCACTGGAGGAGGGCGGCGGCCACCGTGATCGCGGCGAGGATGGCGATCGTGGTGACCAGCGACAGCACCCCGGTCGCAGCCAGCGACGTGATCGCGATCCCGCCGAGCACGACCGGGGTCGACACGACCACCGCCGCGCCGAGCTCGGTGGCGGCCGAGGACTCCATCTCCGGGTCGACCATCGCGATCAGCGCCAGCCCCGACGCGGCGGTCCCGGTGACGGTGCCGAACAGCGCCAGCTGCCGTTCGAGCCGCGCCGACGGCAGTCGCCGGCCCATGCCCCAGATCGCTAGGGCGGTCGCGCCGACGGCGAGCAGGACGACCGCCAGTAGCGGCCCGATGACGTCGCTGACGTCGTTCCAGGCCAGCGACCCGAGGATCGCGATGGTCAGCCCGTCGACCGCCCACACCGTGACGGTGCGCAGCGCCTCGCCGTCGAGCCTGACCCCACGACGGCTCAGCAGGGCCCGGACCGCCGTGCCGACGAGCAGGCAGACGAAGAACAGCACCGCGAGCACGAGGTCCTGCACGTCGGGCCCGATCAGTCCCGTGGCCCACCACACCAGGCCGTAGGTGGCGAGGTAGCCGAGGCCGACCCCTGCTGCCGCTCGCGCGACCGCGGCCCGCTGCGGCCGGGTTGCGACGGCCGCCGCTGCCGCTGCCACGGCCAGGTCGGGCACGGGCTCGGCGGTGCCGCCGGCCTGGCGTCGCAGGCGGCCCGAGCGGCGGGCGATGAGCACACCACCGGCGTAGGCGATGACGAAGCCGAGCGAGGCCATCGTCGCGCCGATGCTCGGTGCGTTCGCCAGGCCCTCGGCCTCCCACAGACGGCCGATCGAGACGGCCTGCCCCGGCCCCTCGTTGAGTCCCATCGGCGCCAGGAACCCGAACGCGGGGTGGAGGTCGCTGCCGGCACCGATGAGCAGCCAGGTGAGCACGCCGCCGACGACCGCCTGCAGCGGGAAGCTGACCCACTGCCCGACGCCCATCCACGCCGCACCGCCGCGCAGCGAGGTCCCCAACGAGGCCAACGGGGTCAGCCCGATCGCGAGGAACGACGCGCCGAACAGGTGGTAGCCGACGTCCTGCCACGCGACCACCGCACCGGGCAGCGCGCCGAACTGGCGCAGCACCAGTGCGAGCCCGCCGCCGAGCACTGCCGCTGGCAGGGCCCGTCGCAGGCTGGCCGGCGCCCGGCGCGACGCGACGACCAGGACCGTCGTCAGCACGCCCGCCAGCGCCAGGCCGGTCATGCGATCCGGCCGGTCACGTGAACAGCGACTGGATGTAGGCCGATACCAGGGTCGCGCGGGTGGCCGGGTCCAGTGCATCGATCGTCGCGTCGACCAACGTCCGCTCGGTGGAGAGGTCGACCGACGCGAGCAGCTCGCGCAGCGTCCCGGCGTCGGTCCCCGGCGGCAGGGGGATCGGCTCGACCGGTGAGGTGTCACCGGCCGCCGTCTCCAGCAGGTCGGTGAGCAGCCGATCGGCCAGCTCCTCGTGCGCCGCGGTCAGCGTCAGGTGCAGGTGGGCCGGCGAGGGGCCGAACGACG
>CAYXJD010000291.1:0-3274 GCA_964465225.1 uncultured Actinomycetota bacterium | reverse complement strand
TGGTCCGCATGGCGCTGCTCGGCAAGGTCAACCCGGAGGTCGTCTCGCTCGTCGCCGCGGCCGGCGGACAGGCGGTCGGGGTGGCGGGCACCGACGCGGGGCTGCTCGAGGTCCGGCCCGCCGCCGGACCGCACGGCGAGGACCTGGGCCTGGTCGGCGAGGTCACCAGGGTGGACACCCGCTACCTCCACGAGCTGCTCGCCGACGGGTTCCTGCCGGTGGTCGCCACCGTCGGTCGGGACGCCGACGGCGTGGAGCGCAACGTCAACGCCGACCTGGCGGCCGGGGCGATCGCCGCGGCGCTGGGTGCCTCCAAGCTCGTCTACCTCACCGACGTCCCCGGCCTCTACCTCGATTTCGGGGATCCTGACAAGCAGGCGCTGGTGAGCGAGGTCGGGGTCGACCGGCTGGCGGCGATGCTGGACGACGACGAGCTCCACGAGGGCATGCGGCCCAAGGTGCGCTCGATCGTCGCCGCCATCCGTGACGGGCTGCCCCAGGCCCACATCCTCGACGGCCGCGTGCTGCACGCCGTGCTGATCGAGATCTTCACCGACGAGGGGGTCGGCACGATGGTGACCCCCTCGATACCGGCTCGCTCCGGAGCGGCCATGGCACGGCCGGCGGGAGGTGCGGTATGACCACGACCGACGCCGCGACCGACCTGCGCACGCGGGCGGATGCGCACCTGATGGCGACCTACGGCCCACCCAGAGCGGTCTTCAAGCGCGGGCAGGGCAGCGTGCTCTTCGACGCCGACGAGCAACCCTGGCTCGACTTCCTGTCGGGTCTGGCGGTCACGAGCCTCGGCCACGCCCATCCCGCGGTGACCGAGGCGGTGGCCCGGCAGAGCGCCACGCTGGTGCACACCTCCAACCTGTTCCTCACCGAGCCGGCCGTCACGCTGGCGGAGCGGCTCGCCGAGGTGACCGGCTGGGCGGATGCGCGGGTGTTCTTCGCCCAGTGCGGCGCCACCGCCAACGAGGCCGCCATCAAGCTCGCGCGCCGTCACGGCAAGCAGCAGCACCCCGACAAGGTGCGCGTCGTGGCCCTGGAGGGCTCCTTCCACGGGCGCACCCTGGCCACGCTGGAGGCGACCGGGCAGCCGGCCAAGCACGTGCCCTTCGCGCCGCTGGCCGGGTTCGTCGACCACGTCCCCCACGACGATCCCGACGCGCTCACCGCGGCGGTCGGCGACGACACCTGCGCGGTACTGCTCGAGGTCGTCCAGGGCGAGGGCGGGGTGCGGCCCGTGCCAGCGGCGGTGCTCGCCGCCGCCCGCGCTGCCTGCGATGCCCACGGGGCGCTGCTCGTCGTCGACGAGGTCCAGACCGGCATGGGCCGTACCGGCCCCTTCTTCGCCTTCCAGGACACCGACGTCGTCCCCGACGTGCTCACGGTCGCCAAGGCCCTGGCCAACGGGTTGCCGATCGGGGCCTGCATCGCCCGCGGTGCTGCCGGCGAGGTGTTCGGGCCAGGCGACCACGCGACCACCTTCGGTGGGAACCCCGTCACCTGTGCGGCGGCCGTCGCGGTGATCGACACGATCCAGGACCAGGGCCTGCTGGAGCAGGCAGCGACCCGCGGTCGGCGGTTGCGTGGCGCTCTGGAGGCGCTGATCGGTTCGTCGCCCCTGGCCGCCGGCGTGCGCGGTCGCGGGCTCCTGCTCGGCCTGGAGTTGAGCGCGCCGCTGGCCGCGGAGTTGGAGGCGGCGTGTCGCGAGCGCCACCTCGTCGTCAACGCCGTCGCCGCCGACGTGCTCCGCCTCGCGCCGCCGTTGACCGTCAGCCGTGAGGAGATCGATGTCGCCGTGGGTGTCATCACCGAGGCGCTGACAGCCGTGGCCGCCCGCCACACGACCGACTGAAGGACCACCACCCCCGGAGGCTGAAGTGGCTGCGTTCCCGCCGCACTTCCTCGGCGTCGACGACCTCGACGCCGACCAGCTCGTCGACCTGCTCGACCTCGCCGATCAGCTGGCGGCCGACCGCGCCTCAGGCGGGACCGGCTCGCACGATCGGGCCTTGGCCGGGCGCACGGTGGCGCTGGTGTTCGAGAAGCCCTCCACCCGCACGCGCGTGTCGTTCCAGGTGGCGGTGGCCGAGCTCGGTGGCCACCCGCTGCCGCTGTCCTCGGCCGAGCTCCAGCTCGGGCGCGGTGAGACGATCGCCGACACGGCGGCGGTGCTGTCGCGCTTCGTGCACGCCATCGTGATCCGCACCTTCGGTCAGGACCGGATCGTCGAGCTGGCCACCAACGCCAGCGTGCCGGTGGTCAACGCGTTGACCGACCTGGAGCATCCCTGCCAGGCGCTCGCGGACCTGCAGACGCTGCGCACCGCACGCGGGGGTGAGCTCGCCGGCAGCGTGCTCACCTACATCGGTGACGGCAACAACGTCGCCCACTCGCTGCTGCTGGCCGGGGCGCTCGCCGGTGTCGAGGTGCGCGTGGCCCACCCTGAGGGCTACGCACCCGCGGCCGACGTCGTCACCAGGGCCCGGGAACTCGCGGGTGCCGCTGGGAGTGCGGTGGTGGTCACCACCGACGCCGTCGCCGCGGTCACCGGCGCGCACGCCGTCTACACCGACGTGTGGGCCTCGATGGGGCAGGAGGAGGAGGCCGAGGCCCGCCTTGCGGTCTTCGACCCGTACCGGGTGACCGCCGAGTTGTTCTCCCATGCCGCGGACGATGCGATCTTCCTCCACTGCCTGCCGGCCCACCGCGGTGAGGAGGTCGCCGCCGAGGTCATCGACGGGCCGTCGTCGCGGGTCTTCGACCAGGCCGAGAACCGCCTCCACGCCCAGAAGGCCCTGCTCGTCCGACTGCTCGGCGAACGCTGACCCGCTCCGCCACCGCCTCGAGGATCTCCTTCCCATGGCCGACAAGACCCACCGCCAGCAGCGGCTCCGCCAGCTGCTGACCGATCTCGACCTGCGCTCGCAGGTCGAGGTCGCGGCGGCGTTGGCCGGTGCCGGCATCGACGTCCACGAGGCCACCGTCAGCCGCGATCTCGGCGAGCTCGGCGCGGTCAAGGTCCGCGGCGCCGACGGCAGCCTGGTGTACCGCCTGGTAGCCGATCCGGGGCCGTCGTCGGCCCGCGAGCGCCTCGACGACACCCTGCAACGCTTCGTCACCCACGTCACCGCCAGCGGCAACCTCGCCGTCCTACGGACCCCACCGGCCTGCGCCCACCCGGTCGCTTCGGCGATCGATCTCGCCGAGCTGGACCACGTCATCGCGACGGTCTCCGGGGACGACACCGTCCTGGTGGTCG
>CAYXJD010000290.1:0-3290 GCA_964465225.1 uncultured Actinomycetota bacterium | reverse complement strand
ATGGGGTTGGTCACCGCCTCGGCGCAGCCCACCTCCTCGGCCAACTGCGCGAGCTCCACCGGCAGCCGGTCGGCGTTCAGGTTGAAGCGGGCGGCCGGTCCGACGAGGTAGGTGCCACCCCCCGTCATCCGGCCGTGCAGGGCGGTGGAGTGGGCGACGTGCTCCTCGTGGAAGTGCTCCGGCCAGGCCTCGATGGGGACGTCCAGCCCCGTGGTGGTCACGAGTCGCCCCCCTTCGAGGGGATAGCCGGTGGAGCCGGGGGGCAGCTGGTCGACCTCGGGCCTGAGCGCCGCGAAGGTGTGGCGCTGCTCCAGCTGAGGGAACTCGAACCCGGCCACCAGCCGGGTGGCCGCGATCGCGGCCTCCCGCGCCCACTGCAGCTCGGGGACCATCGCCTCGAGCTCGGAGCGGGTCGGCGCCCGGTGGAACCCGCCGACGCGGATGTTGATGGGGTGGATGGCCCGGCCACCGACCACCTCGAGCAGCTGGTTACCGGCCTTGCGCAGCCGCAGTGCCGTCTCGACCAGTTCACGGTGCTCCGCGGCCATCTCGATGGCGCCCTGGTAGCCCAGGAAGTCCGGGGCGTGGAGCAGGAAGATGTGCAGGACGTGGCTCTCGATCCACTCGCCGCAGTACAACAGGCGTCGCAGCTGCCGGATGCCGTGGGGCATCGGGATCCCGTCGGGGGTACCGATCCCGCACAGTGACTCGATCGCGTTGATCGCCGACAGCTGGTAGGCCACGGGGCAGATGCCGCAGATGCGGGCGGTGATGTCGGGTGGCTCGAGGTAGGTCCGTCCCCGCAGCAGGGCCTCGAAGAACCGCGGCGGCTCGTAGATGCGCAGCTGGACCTGCTCGACCCGGCCGTCGGCTACCTCGACGTGCATCGCACCCTCGCCCTCGACGCGTGCGAGTGCCTCGACGGAGATGGTGCGGTCGTGGGTGTGGCTCACGTCGTCACCTCCCCGGGTTCGTGGCGCCGGGATTCGCCACGGAAGGCGGGGGCATCGGCGTTGAAGGTCCGGAAGAGCCGGACGAGGTCGGGGTGCTCGAGGGCGAACCGGTCCTCCAGCCAGCTCGCCAGTGACGCGGTGTTGGGGGACTCGGCGGGACCGAAGCAGCCGTAGCAGCCCCGATCGAAGCTCGGACAGCGTGCGTTGCACCCTGCCTGGGTCACCGGTCCCAGGCACGGGGTGCCGTGGGCCACCGCCACGCAGGTGGTACCGCGGAGCTTGCACTCCACGCAGACCGAGTACGTGGGGGTGACGGGCTTGCGGCCAGCGAGGATCGCGTTGAGCACCTCGACGAGCTGGGAGGTCTCGATCGGACAGCCACGGAGCTCGAGGTCGACCGGCACGTGCTCGGCGATGGCGGTGGAGTCGGCGAGGGTGTCGACGTACTCCGGCCGGGCGTAGACCAGGGAGCGGAACTCCTCCACGTCACCGAAGTTGCGCAGGGCCTGGATCCCGCCTGCTGTGGCGCACGCGCCGATCGTGATCAGGGTCGTGGAGATGTCGCGCACGTGGCGGATGCGCTCCGCATCCTCAGGGGTGGTGATCGATCCCTCCACCAGGGAGACGTCGTAGGGGCCGTCCTTGACCTGGCGGGTGGCCTCCAGGAAGTAGGCGATGTCGACCTCGCCCGCGATGGCCAGCAACTCGTCCTCAGCCGAGAGCAGCGACAGCTGGCAGCCGTCACACGAGGCGAACTTCCACACGGCGACCGTCGGTCGGCCGATCCCGTCCGTCACGGCACTCACCTCCCCGTCCTCGTCACAGCTCGCGGACGCCCAGCAGCCCGGTGACCTCAGGCCAGCTGAACACCGGCCCGTCGCGGCACAGGAACCTCGGGCCCAGCTGGCAGTGGCCGCAGGTCCCCACGCCGCACTTCATGTTGCGCTCCAGCGTCACGTAGATGCGCTCCGGGGGGACACCACGCTTGAGCAGCGCCTCGGCCGAGAACCACATCATGACCTCTGGCCCGCAGGTCAGCACCACCGCGTTCTCCGGATCGAAGGGCACCCGCGGGATCAGCTTCGTCACCACCCCGACGCGGCCGTTCCAACCGCGTACGGCGCTGTCCACGGTCACATGCACGTCGATGCCGCGGTCGGCGTGCCAGCGATCGAGGTCGTCGCGGAAGACCAGGTCGCGCGGGCTGCGGGCACCGGTCAGCAGCACGATGCGCCCGTAGCGCTCCCGGTGGCGCAGCGCCTCGACGATGGCGGGACGCACCGGAGCCAGTCCGATCCCGCCGGCGATGACGACCAGGTCCTTGCCCTCCGCCTCCTCCAGTGGCCACGGCCGGCCGTAGGGACCGCGGATCCCGATCCGGGACCCGGGCTGCAGGTCGTTGAGCGCCCGGGTCACCCAGCCGACCGCCCGGATCGTGTGGGACAGCAGGCCCGGCGTGGCCGGATCGGAGGAGATCGAGATCGCGGCCTCACCGACGCCGTACACGTAGACCATGTCGAACTGGCCGGGACGGAAGGCGATCGGATACTGCTGGGGAGCGACGTCGACCGTCACGATGTCGTGGGTCTGGTGCCGGACCGTGGTGATCTGGTACGGCCGGCTCGTCAGGGTGCCCCGGGTGGGGGCGTCAAGTGCGGTCATGATGGGTGATCTCGACGAGTTGGGCCCGGGTGAACTGCAGGCGCTGGACGACCTGCTGCCCGATGCGCTGTGTCAGGGCCAGCCCGAACACCGGATCGGCGCTCATGAGCGCGCGGAGCTGTCCGGCGTCGAGTTGCAGCAGACGGACCGGTGTCAGGCACCGGGCGTCGAAGGCCCAGCGGTGGGGCGGGAACAGCCAGGACCACCCGAGGGGGTCACCGCCGTGCAGGGTCTCCAGCACGATCGGCTCGCCACCGGGTTCGGTCAACTCCAAGGACACATCGCCGTCGAGCAGCAGCGTCAGGGCCTCGGCCGGCTGGCCACGGCGCAGGACGAAGCCACCGACGGGCAGTTCCCGCTCGCTCGTGGCTGCCGACATGGCTGCGACGTGCTCGACGTCCAGATCGGCACAGAACGGGTGCCCCGCCAGTACCACCCGCAGGAGGTCGGGATCACCGGAGGTCAGTCGGGCCTGTCCCTGCTCGGGCATCATCCCTCCTGCAGTGGGCTCGGGACCATGGGCCACGGTGCGGCGCCCGCGTCCTCGGAGGTGCGACGGATCACGTCCACCTCCTCGGTCAGGTCGATGCCGACCGGGCACCAGGTGAGGCACCGACCGCAGCCCACGCACCCGGAGGTGTCGAACTGGTCGATCCAGGTCGCGAGCTTGTGGGT